>JAJPKS010000370.1 GCA_021323605.1 Bacillota bacterium
CCGTGAAGGGCGACCGACTGCCCTCGTGCGGCTCACCGCAGGACGATGTGACTCCACGGTTGTCGATCGGGGCGCGAGCCCTGCGGGCAGCCCCTCGACACCTGCCGGTTGCGCGTCTCGTCCCGGGACGCTCGCCGCCGGCGGTGCGCCCCGCTCTCGCTCAGCCCGGGCTCAGCGAGGCGGCGAAGCTGCCGAGCGCCTCTGCGGGTCCGACCCGGATGCGGGGGAGCTGGAAGGGCTGGTCGGAGCGCACCAGGTCGGCTCCGATCCGTGGGTCGGTGAGGGCGAGCAGGTAGCCGGCGTCGGCCAGGGCCGAGAACACGCCGCGCTGGGCGGGGCCGGCGGTCTGAGCGCTGGGGAAAGGCCAGGTGCCCGGATAGGCGAAGAACTGGACGGCCTGACCGGTCTGCTGCTGGAGCGCCTGCCGGGAGGCGACGAGCTGGGTCTGGAGGTCGCCCGGCGACAGGCCGTAGACCTCGACGTGGTTGCGGGTGTGGTCCTCGACCCAGAACCCCTCCTGGGCGAGCTGGCGGATCTGGTCCCAGCTCATGTACCAGCGCGTCTTCCCGTGCCAGCCGACGAGACCGGTGGGGATGAAGAACTCGGCCGTGAAGGCGTGCTGGCGGAGCACCGAGACGGCGTACTGGAACTGACTCTCCAGGCCGTCGTCGAAGGTGAGGACGACGGGATGCTCGGGCAGGGGGAGGCCGTAGGACAGGTAGTCGGCCAGGCGGACCAGAGGGATGGGCCGGTAGCCGTGGTCCGCCAGCCACGTCATCTGGCCCTGGAACTCATCCGGGGAGACGGTGAGCCCGTACTCCAACCGGTAGTCGTAGGCGGAGGGGAACTGGGAGGGGTTGGGGTAGGGTGCGACCTCGTGGTACATGAGGATGGGCACGGCGGCGCTCCGGGGTGGCGCCGGGTGGGAGAGGAGAATGGGGGCGTCCGGCGACGCCGGCCCCTCGCCTACCACCTGCACCCGGCCGACGGTGTCCCTGCCGGGGCCGCTCAGGTAGAGGTCGAGCCGCTGGTAGAGGGTGGCCGCATCCGGGGGCTGGACGGGGCTGCCCGGCGTGATCTGGAGGGCGACCGAGACCTGCCAGAGGTTCGAGGCGATGGCCAGGTCCTCTCCGCTGCTCCAGGTGGCCCCGGGCCGAGGGGCGCCCAGCTGGTAGCCGAGACGCAGGCCACCGAACTTCTGCTGCAGCATCTGGGTTCGAGCCACCTGCGAGGGCCACTGCTGTTGGGCCTGCGGGGCGAGCAGCGTCCATTGCGCATCGTAGCGCCCGGCCACCAGCAGGTCCATGAACGACTGGGCGGCGCGGAGCACCCGGTCGGCCGCGCTCGGCGGTCGGGGATGCGCCGGCCCGTGCGCCACCCGGGTCGCCGGCCCTATCCCGGCACAGCCGGCGAGGAGCATCGCCACCAGGAGTGCGACCAGACGGCAGACCGGCCTCGGACGGCCCCGCCGGCCGGGCGGTCCCGTCCTCTCCGGGGCCGTCGACCCACCCCGATCGAAGGCCGCGCGACCGATCTCCCGTTTCATCCCTACCGACCGCACGCCGGACGGCTCCCACCCACAACGGAGCCGCACCAACCCGTGTGGCTCCGACGGCGACGATGGTAGCACTCCCCGCCGGCGTGGCCGCCGGCGCTCGCGCCAGGGATGGCGGCGACGGGGCGCGTCCGCACCATGGCGGTGGTTCGGACCTTGCTAGGCTGCGGGGGGAGGAACCTTGAGGGAGTCGCGGGGGCGTTCAGGGCCGAAGGTGGTGGTGGTGGGAGGATCGCTCGGGGGCCTCAACACCGCGCTCTGGCTGCGCGACGCCGGCTGCGAGGTCGAGGTGTTCGAGCGCTCGCCGGTGCCGCTCGAGGACCGTGGGGTCGGCATCGTCCTTCACCCGGCCACCCTTCGCTACTTCGTCGCCCACGACCTGCCCGAGCGCGACCGGGTGGGGGCGACGGCGGGCTGGTTTCGCTACCTGCGCACGGATGGGAGCGTCGCCCATCAGGAGCCCTGCCGCTACCGGTTCACGGCCTACCACGCCCTCTACGTCGCCTGGATACGCTGCCTGGGGCCGGGACGGTACCACCTCGGCCGGGAGTGCGTCGGCTTCGAGCAGGATCGACAGGGGGTGAGGGTTCGCTTCGCCGGCGAGGAGACGGAGCGCTGCGACCTGCTCGTCTGTGCCGACGGCATCAACTCGACCGGACGCCGTCAGCTGCTGCCCGAGGTGCGGCCACGCTACGCCGGTTACGTCGCCTGGAGGGGTGCCGTCGCCGAGGAAGCCCTCTCCCCGGGCAGCTTCGCCGTTCTCCATGGGGCCATCACCTACTCGATCCTGCCCGACAGCCACGCGCTCGCCTATCCCATTCCCGCCGCCGAGGGAGGGCCGGGCTCGGGCCGACGTCTGATCAACTGGTTGTGGTATCGCAACGTCGGTGCCGGTGAGGAGCTCGAGGACCTGCTCACCACCCGCACCGGCGAACGCTTCGGCAGCTCCGTCCCCCCCGGTCTCGTCCGGGAGACCCACCTGCGGCGCCTTCGCGAGCAGGCCGCGGCGCTGCCGCCGCCCTTCGCCGAGATGCTGCTGGCGACCGATCGGCCCTTCATCCAGGTCGTGTTCGACCTCGAGGTGCCGCGCATGGCGTTCGGCCGGGTCTGCTTGGTCGGCGACGCCGCCTTCACCGCCCGTCCCCACGCCGCCGCCGGCACCGCCAAGGCAGCCGAGAACGCCTGGGCTCTGGGAGAGGCGCTGAAGGCGGCGGATGGAGATGTCGTGGAGGCGCTGCGGGCCTGGGAACCGGGTCAGCTGGCCCTGGGTCGAGGGCTGGTCCGGCGCTCGCGCGAGGCCGGCGAACGCCTCCAGAGCGGTCGCTGGGCGGTGGGCGAGCCTCTGGCCTTCGGGCTCTATCGCTCCGGCGACAGCACCCTCGACGAGGAGGGGATGCGGATGTCCGGCGCCTCGTAGCCCTCCGGTCGGACGGGACCGGCGACGACCGGCGCCGAGGGGCGGGGGCCGCCGTGCGACCATTGGCTTGGGACGACCGGATTGCCGTCGCCTCAGGAGGAGGAGGACAGCCGTGGTGGAGAGTCGCAGTCCAGCCGTGGGTCGACGCCTGGAGGGCCTGATCGTGATCCTGACCGGTGCCGCGGGCGCGATCGGACGTGTCTACGCCCGCCGCCTCGCCGCCGAGGGGGCCCGCCTCTCGCTGCTCGACGTCGACACGGCCGGTCTGCGGGCGGTGGGCGAGGCCTGCCGGGCGCTCGGCGCGGAGGCGATCGAGGTCGCAACCGACGTCTCCGATCCCGCCGCCGTGCGGCGGGCGGTGGAGGCGACGGTGGAGCGGCTGGGTGGGGTGGACGCCCTGGTCAACAACGCCGCCCTCTTCTCCAGCCTGAGGCTGCGACCCTTCGAGCAGATCCCTTCCGAGGAGGTCGATCGCCTGCTGGCCGTCAACGTGCGGGGACCCTTCCTCCTCTGCCAGGCGGTGGTGCCGCACATGCGCCGGCGCGGCCGGGGCAAGATCGTCAACATCGGGTCGGGCATCGTCCTGTCGGCCTCGCCGGGCATGGTTCACTACGTGGTCTCGAAGGGGGCGATCTTCGCCCTGACCCGGGCCCTGGCCAGGGAACTGGGGCGCGACGGGATCACGGTCAACACCCTGGCGCCGGGGCTGACCATCACCGAGGGGGTGCGGGCGCAGATGCCCGAGCCCTCGATCGCGGCCAGCCGGCAGGCCCGCTGTCTGCCGCGGGACGAGGTCCCGGAGGACCTGGAGGGAACCCTGGTCTACCTCCTGTCGCGCGACAGCGACTTCGTGACCGGCCAGATGATCGTGGTCAACGGAGGCGGCCAGTTCTGGTGAGCGGCTGAGCGCGTCCTCGCGGCCCGAACCGGCCTCACTAGGCTTGGGATCGATGGCCAGCGAGAGCACGACCGGCGGGACCCGGCACTCCCGCTACCTGGTCTTCGGTGCCTCGTCGGTGGCGCTGCTCATGAGTTCGATCGACGCCACCATCGTGGCCACGGCGCTCCCGACCATGACCCGAGAGCTCGCCACCTCGATCACCTGGAGCAGTTGGGCGGTGACCGCCTACCTGCTCGGCCAGACCGTCGCCATGCCCCTGGCGGGCAAGCTGAGCGACAGCCTGGGGCGGCGGAGGATGTTCCTGGCCTACGTCGCCACCTTCACCCTCGCCTCGCTGGCCTGCGGGCTGGCGCTCAACGTCTACGTGCTGATCGTCTTCCGCTTCATCCAGGCGCTGGGAGGGGGCGGTTTCATGCCCTCGGCCATGGGCGTGGTGTCCGACAACTTCGGCCGGGATCGGGATCGGGCGATCGGGCTCTTCTCCAGCGTCTTCCCGCTGGGGGCGATGCTGGGCCCGGCGCTCGGCGGCTTCATCGTCGGCTACTGGTCGTGGCGGGGGATCTTCTTCGTCAACGTCCCGGTGGGCGCGGTGCTGCTCGTCCTCCTGGCCTGGGCGCTGCCCCGCCGCTCGGAGCGACCCCGGGAGCCGGCGGTGGACTTCCCGGGTTCCCTCCTCCTCAGCCTCACGCTGCTGAGCGTCATGCTGGGGCTGAACCAGCTCGGGGAGCGCGGCCCGAGCTCGCCCCTGCCCTGGGGCCTGATGGCGCTGGGCGGGGGAGCCGGCGCCGCCTTCCTCGTCCGGCAGGACCGGACCCCCTACCCGATCATCGCTCCGGCGTTGCTGAAGCGGCGCGCTTTCGGCATCGTCAACGGCCTGAACCTCCTCTACGGCGCCTCGGCCATCGGCGTCTTCTCCCTGGTGCCCCTCTACGCCTTCGACGCCTATCGCATCGGCGCCCTCCAGGCGGGCACGTTGCTGACCGTCCGCGCCTTCGGCATGATGGCGGTCTCGTTGGTGGCGTCGCTGGCCATCCGCCGGACCGGGTACCGGCCTCCCATCTTCGGCGGGTTCGTCCTGATCGCGGGGGGGCTGGTCCTCATGGCGATCCCCGACCGGGTGCTGGGACCCTACGCCTGGTTGGCGGTGGCCTCGCTGGCCTGTGGCATGGGCGTGGGGCTGGCGGGGCCGGCCTCGAACAACGCCGCCATCGAGCTGCTGCCCGACCAGGTGGCCGCCATCTCGGGCCTTCGGGGCATGTTCCGGCAGGTGGGAGGTATCGTCTCGATCTCGGTGATCGCGCTCCTGATCGCGCAGCAGGGCCGGCCGGTGGCGGTGTTGCGCGAGGCCTTCGCAGGGCTCGCCCTCCTGGTGGTGGCCGCGATCCCGGCGATCATCGGGGTGCCGGAGCGCCGACGGTAACCGGGGGCGCGAGCGGCGGGAAGGTCGCCCGGCCGGAGGCGGGTTCACGATATCGAGGTCGAGAGGCACGATGCACGACAAGAGCCTCCAGGTGCTGGAGCTACCCCGGGTGCTGGCGCAGGTGGCCCGGGAGACCGGCTTCTCCGTGGGCCGCGAGCGCGTGCTCGGGCTGGAGCCCACCCCCGACATCGGCGAGGCCCGTGAGCGGCTCGCCTGTACCCGGGAGGCGGTGCGGCTCCTGGAGCGCCAGCCCCGGGCCGGGGTGGGCGGAGCGCACGACGTCCGCCCCCAGCTCCACCGGGCGGCGCGCGGGGGCGACCTGGCCGCGGCCGAGCTGGTGCCGGTGCTGGCCACGCTGCGCGCCGCCGTGGCCGTGGCCCGCCTGCTCGGGGAGCTGGACGAGGACGCCTTCCCGCGGCTCCGGGCGCTGGGGGCGGGGATGCCCACCCACCCCGACCTGGTGCGTCGCCTCGAGCAGACGGTGAACGAGGAAGGTGAGCTCCTCGACACCGCCAGCCCGCGGCTGCGCCGGCTTCGGGGCGAGGTCAGGGCCGCGCACCAGCGCCTGGTGGAGCGCGTGCGCGCGCTGGCGGGCGAGCTGGGTCCCGCCCTCCAGGAGCCGATCGTGACCACGCGCGGCGAGCGGTACGTCCTCCCGGTCCGGGCGGAGTTCCGCGGCCGGGTGCGCGGGATCGTCCACGACCAGTCGGCCAGCGGTGCCACGCTCTACGTCGAGCCGCTCGAGGTGGTGGAGCTGAACAACCGGCTGCGCGAACTGCAATCCCAGGAGCGCGAGGAGGTGGAGCGCATCCTGGGCGAGGTCTCGCGCGAGGTCGGGCAGGCGGCGGAGTCCATCGCCCGGGCGGTCGAGGCGCTGGGCGAGCTCGACCTGCAGCTGGCCAAGGCGAGGTACGCCCGGCTTGCCGGTTGCCGCGAACCAACGCTGAACGACCGGGGGCGCATCGTGCTGGATCGCGCTCGCCATCCCCTGCTGAGCGGCCATGTGGTGCCCATCGACTTCCGTCTGGACCAGGACGCGTTCGTGGTCGTGATCACGGGGCCGAACACGGGCGGCAAGACGGTGGCGCTGAAGACGGTCGGGCTCCTGACCCTGATGGCGCAGTCGGGCCTGTACGTCCCGGCGGGAGACGGCTCGGAGCTGGCGGTGTTCGAGGAGGTCTACGCCGACATCGGCGACGAGCAGAGCATCGAGCAGAGTCTGAGCACCTTCTCGTCGCACCTGACCCGCATCATCGAGATCCTGCGCGGGGTCGAGGTCGTGCGCCGGCGCGGGAAAGGACAGACCCTGGTCCTCCTCGACGAGCTGGGCGCTGGCACCGATCCCGACGAGGGCTCGGCCCTGGCCCGGTCGATTCTGACCTACCTGCTCGACCGCCGGGTGCCCACCGTGGCCACCACCCACTATTCGGAGCTGAAGGCCTTCGCCCACGAGCAGGAGGGGGCGGTGAACGCCTCGGTGACGTTCGATCTCGAGACCCTCTCGCCGACCTACCGGTTGGAGATCGGGCTCCCGGGGCGCAGCAACGCCCTCGCCATCGCCGAGCGACTGGGTCTCGATCCCCGCATCCTCCGCGGGGCCCGACGCTACCTGGGGACCGCCGGGGTGCGCATGGAGGGCCTGCTGGAGGGCCTGGAGGCCGAGCGCGTGGCGGCGGAGGAGGAGCGCCGCCGCCTGAGTCTGGAGGTGGCCGAGGTCGAGCGCCGACGGGTGGCGCTGGAGGAGGAATACCGGCGCCTGGAGGCGGAGCGAGAGGCCATCCTCGAGGAGGCCCGCGCCCAGGCGCGGGCCCGGGTCCAGGAGGTACTGGACGAGCTGGCGCGAGTTCAGGCCCGAGCCCGCAGCCTGCCCTCCGGGGAGGAAGTGGACGCCCTCCGCCGCCGAGCCCGCGGGCTGGCCGACCGCCTGGCGCCGGCAGCCGGGCGTCGCCGGCGATCCGGTCCCACCGTGCCCGCTCTGGGCGGCCCTCCGGACGTGGGCGACACGGTGAGGGTGCGCAGCCTGGGACACACGGGCGAGGTGCTGAGCCTATCCCCGGACGGCCGGGCCGAGGTCCAGATGGGCGCTCTCCGGCTGCGGGTGGAGGTGGCGGATCTGGAGCGGGCGCCGGCTCGGCCCGTGCCCGAGCCGGCGCCGGCCGTGATCCGGCCGCGGCTGGAGGGGCGGCCGGCCGTTCCCTACCAGATCGACGTGCGCGGCCGGCGGGTGGAGGAGGCGCTGCTCGAGCTGGAATCGCGGCTCAACGACGCGGTCCTCACCGGGATGCCGGGGCTCCGGATCGTGCACGGCAAGGGCACCGGCGCCCTTCGGGCGGCGGTGCGGGAACACCTGGCCCGTCACCCGCTGGTCGAGTCGTGCCAGCCCGCCCCTCCGGAGGAGGGCGGTGACGGCGCCACCGTGATCAGGCTGGTGGGCTGAAGCCGGCTCCCGGCTCGAGCCCGGGACGACCGGCTTCGGCGACCCAGACCAGCCTCAGACCCTCGTCTTCCAGCACGTAGACGCGGTCGGCGGTGGCGGCCTCTTCCTCTTCCTGGGTGGTGAAGAGGACGGCGATGTCGTTGCGGGCCGCGTCGCGCAGGAGGGAGAGGACGTCCGCCGCCGTCCAGGAGTCGAGCTGTGCGGTGGGGTCGTCGGCGATCACGAGGTCGGGGGCCTTGACCAGAGCCCGGGCCAGGGCCACGCGCTGCTGCTCGCCCCACGAGAGCTGGCCGGGATGGCTGCCGGCCCGGTCGCTCAGGCCCACCGCCTCCAGCGTCAGGCGGGCCGCCCGGCGGGCGTCCGCCTCCGATTCGCCGGTGATGATCGCCGCCACGGCCACGTTCTCCTCCACGGTCAGGGCCGGCACCAGCAGGGGACGCTGGAAGACCCAGCCCACCGTCCGCTGGAGGAAGCCCCGACGGCCGTGCTCGTCCAGGGCGCCCAGCTCGACCCCGCTCACCACCACACGCCCCCCGACCGGCCGGCGCAGGCCGCCGCAGAGCCCGAGCAACGCCGACCTCCCCGACCGGGACCGCCCCAGCACCGCCACCAGCTCCCCCGCGGCCACCCGGAGATCGACCTGGCGAGGCGTTGGCCAGGGCCCGGGCGGCCCGATCAGGGCGGTGGCGACCAGGACGTCGGGAGGGGTCACGGGATCGCCGCCGAGGAGGCGACGTCGGCCAGGACCATGCCGTCGCGCAGGACCAGGACGCGGTCGACGTGGTCGCACAGCCGGGCGTCGTGGGTGACCAGCACGACCGCGGTTCGGGTCCGGCCCACCAGCCCGTCGAGATCGTCGAGGAGCCCGCGTGCCGCCACCCGGTCCAGTCCGGCCGTGATCTCGTCCAGGAGCAGGAGCCGGGGCCCGTTGGCGAGGGCCACGGCCACGGCCAGGCGGCGGGCCTCGATCGGGGTCAGCTCGCTCGGCCTGGCCTCCAGCCGCCCACCCAGGCGCAGGGCCTGGAGCAGGACGGTCGCCGTCCGGCGTCGGTCGCCCCGGCTACGCCCCCCGGCCAGCTGCGGCGCCAGCACGTTCTGGAACACGGTCAGCCCGGGCAGGATCCCGACCTCGAACTGCTGCCAGACGTAGCCGACCACCCGGCGCCGGTAGAGGTCGCGCTCCCGGCGCGACAGGTGGCCCAGGTCGTGGCCGGCGACGTGCACCTCCCCCCCGTCCGGCGGCTCCAGCCCGGCGAGGACGTCGAGGAGCGTGCTCTTCCCGCTCCCGCTGCGGCCCATGACGGCAAGACGCGTTCCCTCGGCCAGGTCCAGGTCGACGCCACGGAGCGCCGCCACCGGACCGCTCGAGGCCGGGTAGGTGCGCGCCAGCCGTCGGATCCTGACCAGGGGTGCCGGCGGGATGCGTTCAGGCTTCATCGCTGATCGCGCCGGCGGTGAGCGGATCGATCCGGGCCGGCTCCCGGTCGGCCAGGCGGGCGCCGCCGGCTGCGCCAGCGGCCAGGACGCAGAGAGCGGCCACGGCGAAGCCCACCGCCGACCACGGGGGCATGGCCGCCCCGGGAAGGTGCGATGCCTCGAGCGCCAGGCCGAGGAGGGAGCCGCCGCCGAGACCGCACCACCAGGTCCAGCGCCGCTCCAGCGCCAGGCTTCGCCGGACCTGGCCCTCGCCGAGGCCGTGCCCGGCGAGTCCCGCGTACTCGCGGCGGCGGCGCTCGCCGGTCCGGCGAACGTGGACGGCCAGCCCGGTCCAGGCCATGACGGTGGCTCCCAGGCAGGTGCCCGCCGCCTCGACGTCCATGGCGCGCGCCGCCCGGCTCGAGGCGATGGACGCGGCCGCGGCGGCTGGAGCGGCGAGCACGATCGTGGCCGTGGCCAGCATGAGCACCAGCGTCACCCCCATGTGCTGGAGGGGACGGCTCCGAACCTGGCCCCGGGCCAGGACCGCGGCCGGGTCGTGCCCGCTGTGCCGGAGCCGTGCCGGCGGATAGGCCATCGCGATCCCGACCAGCAGAGCGCCGGCCACCGGGGCCAGCGATCCCCAGGGATCGGCGGCGGCCCCCGAGCCCCGGAGCAGGGAGGGGATCAGGACGGCGATGCCGGGCAGGCCGAGCACGGCGCTGGCGAGGCGGCCCCGCTCGCCGGGAGCCGGTCTCGATCTCGGCCGGAGGGGACGCGCGGGAGCGCTGAGCGCCCCCAGAGCCGATGCCGTGACCAGGGTCACGGCCAGGCCCACCAGCGGCACGGAGATCCCCCCGACCAGCTCCGGCGATCCGTCCGAGCGCGGTCGGGGGATCGCCCCCGCCGCCCCGGAGAGGGCGCCGTCCAGGGGGAGGGCGGCGGCCACCGCTCCGGCGAAGATCCAGCCCAGGGTGGTGAGCTCAACCTGCCACACCTGCCGCCACCCCCAGCCCCGGGCGCGCAGCACCGCCGCTTGCGCTCGCCAGCCGTCGAGGAGACGGTTGGCCACGCCCAGGGAGGCGACGAGACCCTCGAGCACGACCAGGGCGGTCAGCGTCCGCAGCCAGGCGCTCGTCGCCCGCTGCTCGGCCTCGAACCGCGCCAGTGCGGCGGCCGGCGACGATGGGACCCGGCGTCCGGCCGCCTCGAGCGCGGCCACCAGCCGGTCGATCTCCCCGGCCAGCCGTCCCGGCGGAAGCTCCGCCGCGTGGGCGGGATCGAGCCGGTAGGTGAGTCCCGCCACCACGGTGCCGCCCGGGGCCAGCCGGGCCAGCTGGAAGAGGTCGGCCAGCGGCATCGTCAGCCCGGCGGTGCCCCGGGCCGGCTGGGTCAGGCCCTCCGGGCCTCCCCGGCCGCCGTGGAGGCCGCCCAGTCGCGCGCACCAGGTGGCGCCGCCGGCGACGGGCGCGAGGCAGAGGTCGTCCCCGACCTGCAGGCCCAGGCGGCGGGCGTCGGCTCCGGACATGGCGATCCGGGCGTCCCCGCCGGCCGCGTCCTGCTCGGCGGCGTCGCTCGCCCCGTCCGCCGGCGACGGCGGAGCGAACGACGTCGCCTCCAGGCGGGGACGCCCCGGTCGCGCGGGTCGCGGGTGGCCGTTCACGGTGGCCAGCTCCAACGGCCCGAGACGGCCGTAGGCGGCCCCGGGTGCCAGGCGATCGCCCAGCGTCGCTCGCACCTGGTCGTCGACGACCCGCCGGAAGGCGCTGAAGGCGTCGGGTCCCGCCACCTTCTGCTCGACCGTCAGGCCCGCGCTGCGGGCCAGGGTCTCGGCCAGCGCCGTCCGACTGGTCGAGGTCGCGACCAGCGGTAGCGCTCCGCCCAGGACGAAGGTGGTGGTCAGGCAGAGCCAGAGGGCGAGCGACCGGCCGGGCCATCGGCGCACCTGGCCCCAGCCCAGACCGCTGCGGCTGAGGCCGGCCGGCCCCGGCCTCCACCGTCGCCGGGCGATCCCGGAGGCTCGGCGGGCGTCCCGGGGGCCGCCCGCCGCCGGCCGATCGCGGACGTGCCCGCCGGGGGGGACGGCGGTTCCCGCCGCGGCCGTCCCGGCCCTCGTGGGCCCGTCGCCTGACCTGCGCGGAGGTGGATCCATGACCATGACGGCGACGCCTCAGCCTGCTCCGCCCCGTTCGGCGATCGGACGTCGGTCCTCGTCGCTGCCCGGGGTGAACGGAGGGTCGCCAGGGTCGGGAGCGGGTGTGGATCTCCGGGTTGCCGTCGTCGGGCGACTCACCAGTTGCGGTACGAATCTGGCCCTCCGGCGGTGCAGGCGGCGCCCCCCTCCGCACCGGGCGGCGATGGAGGCCGGCGGGGCGGCCGCTCAGGAACCTGTCCAGGTTGCAGGCGGAGAGCGGAGGTGGCGGCGGGGTCGGCCGCGGTGTCCAGCCGGTCCCCTCGCCGGCCACGCCGGGTCTCCTGGGTACGGCACCTGGGTCGAGGACCCGTTCTTTCCCGCCCCGGGCGCGCGGGCTCATCCCCACCCGTCGGCCCGGGATCTGATTCCCAGGGGGCGGGTTGGCGGCCCCCTCACGACCTTGCTAGCCTTCCCCAACCGTGAGGGGCTCGCTTCCGGGCGGCGCCACCGGCGGTCTCCGCCCGGCCAGGGCGCTGGTGGTGGCGTGTGCGGCCGTGCTCGTGGCCTGCGGAGCCGGCCCGGCCCGGACGAGTGCCGGGGGGCAGGCCCTCCGGCCCCCGGCGTCGCCGACCCCGGACGGCCTGCTCGCTCAGGCCCGCGCGATCGCGGGCCCGGCCGCACCGCCCAGCCGCCTGGTGATCCCCGCCATCGGCGTCGACGCCGCGGTGGAGCCGGTGGGGCTCGACGCCCAGGGCAGGATGGCGGCTCCGGCCCGGACCACGGACGTGGGCTGGTACCGACTGGGGGCTGCGCCCGGCGACGCGGGCGACGCGGTCATCGACGGCCATCTCGACTGGTGGAACGGGCCGGCGGTGTTCTGGCGCCTGGACCGGCTCCGTGCCGGCGATCGCGTCGCGGTCGTCCGCGCCGACGGCACCGAGGTCGACTTCGTGGTCGACGCGAGCCGAACCGTCCCCTACGACGCCTCCCTGCAGGATCTCTTCACCGAGGTCGGCCCTCCCACCCTCACCCTGATCACCTGCGCCGGGGCCTGGGACGCCGGCCGGGCCACCTACCTTCAGCGACTCGTGGTGCACGCCTCGCTCGCCCCCCGGGTGCTGTCGCCGAGCCCCTCCGGCTGAGCCTCGGCTCCCGACCTCCCTTGTGCTGGTCGCGCCGGACGAGTAGGATCGGGGGGTTATGGGGGGTAGATGCGTTGCCCGCTTGCTGGTTGCGGCGGCCGCGCTCTCGCTCGTGATCGCGTGCAATCCCCTCGGGCCCCTGCAGCCGGTGCGCACCGGCAAGGACATCGTGATCGGGGTCCCGATGGCCGCCAGTGGCCAGTACGCCCAGGAGGCGGACCTGACCCGCCAGGGATACGACCTGTGGGCCCAGTGGGTGAACCGGAACGGCGGGATCGTGATCCAGAACGTGCGTCACCACGTCCGCCTCTTGTACCAGGACGACCAGAGCCAGCCGGCGGTCGCCGCCCAGGTGGCGGAGCGGATGCTGTCACAGGAGAAAGCCGAGTTCCTGCTCGGGCCCTTCGGCACGCCCGACTCCATCGCCGTGGCCCAGGTGGCCAACCAGCGGCGGGTGCCGGTGGTCATCTCGAACGGGGCCGCGCCCGACATCTTCGCGCACGGCAACCGGTACGCCTTCGGCGTGGTGGCCCCGGCCGACCGTTTCCCAGCGGCCATCTTCGACATGGCCATGGCCATGCAGCCCCGGCCGACCACCCTCGCCGTCCTGACCGCCGACGACCCCTTCTCCCTCGACGTCACGCAGGGGGACATCCAGGCCGCGCAGGCCAGGGGCATCCGGGTCGTGTACGAGCAGCGCTACCCAGCGGGGTCAACCAACCTCTACCCGCTGGTGGCGGCGGCCAAGGCGGCCCATCCCGACATCCTGATGGACTCCGGCCACCTCCTCGAGGCCGTCGCCTGCCAGAAGGCGGTCATGGACCTGCGTCTGGACGCCAAGCTCTACGCCTATGCCGAGGCGACCGACGAGCCGCAGTTCGTGGAGGCGCTGGGCCAGGCCGCGGACTACGTCACCACCGCTGTTCCCTGGAGTCCGGCGGCCAGGTATCGGGCTGACACCTACCTCTCCACGGCGGACTACATCGCCGCCTATCGCCGCACCTATCACACCGACCAGGAGCCCAGCTTCGTGACCGCGGACGCGACCGCCGCCGCCCTCGCCCTGGGCCTGGCCATCCAGCGGGCCGACAGTCTCGACCCGGAGCGCGTCCGAAACGCGCTGGCCTCGCTGGACGTGAACACGTTCTACGGCCGCATCCGCTTCGGCCGCGACGGCCAGAGCGTGGGCAACACGGTCCTGGTGGAGCAGATCCAGGAGGGTCATCGCGTGGTCGTCTGGCCGTCGCAGCTGGCCCCGGCCACGCCCGACTATCCGGCCCCGACCTGGGGCGCGCGGCTCGGCCCGCCCCCCACCCCGCCCAGGGCGAAGCTCCCGGGGACCGGTCACCCGCCGCTCGGCTGACCCTCGGCACGCCCGGGGACGGCCCATCGGCGCCGGGCGAACAGCCCGGGCACGGTGGCGTGATCGTGGAGGGGCAGGGGACGGTTTCCCTGTGGCAGAGTGGGCACGGTGAAGCGTGTCTTCGCGGTGGCGGTGATGGGACGCGACCGTCCCGGGATCGTGGCCGCCGTCTCCGGCGCGCTGCTCCAGCTGGGCGGCAACGTCGAGGACGCCATGACCAGCCTGCTCAGCGGGCACTTCGCGCTGATGCTGGTCTGCTCGGCACCGGAGTCGGTGGGCCCGGGCGAGGTGCGGGCCGCGCTCGCCTCCCTGCCCGACGATCTGCAGGTGGCGGTCTGGGACCTCGACCGGCGCCTGGAGCGCTCGCGACCGACTCACGTCCTCACCGTCTACGGTCCCGACCAGCCGGGCATCGTCCACCGCGTGGCGAGCGTCCTGGCCGAGGCCGACGTGAACATCTGCGACATGACCTGTCGCCTGAGCAACGGGGCGCTCTACGCGCTCACGCTCGAGGTCGAGGTGCCACCCGACCGGTCCGTGGAGGAGCTGGAGGTCCGCCTGCGGGAGGCGATCGCGTCCATGGGCCTGGAGCTCACGTTCGGGCCCATCGAGGCCGAGGTCCTGTAGGTCGGGTCTTGGTCCGTCCGATCCGGCGCTTCCCCGACCCCATCCTCAAGAGCACCTGCCGGCCGGCGACGCGCGACGAGGCCCGGCGCGTGGCCGTCGACCTGGTGGACACGATGCGAGCCCATCCCCGTTGCGTGGGGCTGGCGGCACCTCAGATCGGCGAGGCGATCCGGGTGGCGGTGGTCGACGTGAGCGGACACCCGCTGGCCACGGCGCACAACGGCCTCCTCGTCCTGGTCAACGCCACCGTGGAGGAGGCGGTGGGGCGGGAGGTCGGCCGGGAGGGATGCCTCAGCCTGCCGGCGGTCACCGCCGACGTGCGCCGGGCGCGCCGCATCTGGGTCACCACCGACTCCCTGGACGGCGGCCGCCATGAGATCTGGGCGGCGGGATTCGAGGCGCGGGCGATCCAGCACGAACTCGACCACCTCGACGGCATCCTGATCCTCGACCGGGTCACGTCGGTGCGGGCTCTCCATCCCCGAGTCCTGCCCGCCCTGCAACGCGCGCCGTAGACGGGAGCGTGCCGCCGGGGTCGTCTCGGGGCTCGCGCCCGATCAGGACCAGGCGATCCTGGTCGCCGATGCGCACCGGCCAGCAGTCGAAGGCGACGGGGATGGGGGACGTGGCCGTCCGGATGTTCAACCGCCATCCCCGACGTTGCCGGAACGGTCGCCGCCACACGGTCGCCGCCCGGTGGCGATCAGCGGGGTCGACCAGGTCCACGAGCGACCGGTGCCGGAGGCTCGAGCGCTCCGCCCCGGCGAGCTCGGCCGCCGCCAGGTTGGCGTCGAGCACGTGGCCCTCCTCGTCCAGGATCAGCACCGCAGAGGGGACCAGGTCGGCCGCCGACCGCCAGACCGGCGGCTCCGGTGTGCCCTGACCGGCGGCGTCGCCGGCGGCCGGGGGAGAGGAGGGCGGTCCGACGGCGCGAGTCGATCCGCCGAGGCGCAGGGCGGCAAAGGCCATGCGCACCACGGCCGCGACCCCGCGCAGCGAAGGCGTAGTCCGGACCGGCATCAATCCCCGGCCCCGTCCCGAGGAGGAACGGCCCGGGTGTCACCGCACCCGGCGGTGGCTCCCGAGATGTCCGGGGCGCCGGGACCGCGCCGTGGCCTTCCCCGGTCCGGCGCCGTGGCGGCGGGGGATGGGACCCGGACGGTGATGCCCTGCACATCCGGACCATATGCCCACCTGGCCGGGGGTGGGGTCGCGAGCGCCGGAGCCCTAGACGAATGGCTGGGCACGGCGCCCGATCGGTGTGCACACCCACCGGGGCAGGTGTGGTCGGCCGACGAGGGAGGTTGCGGCCACGGCTCCGGCGGCGAGTATCGCTTCCAGTTGCACGGTCGGTGTCGTTGACAGGAAAGTGAGCGACATTGCCGTGCCCGACCCCACCGACAGGACACGAAGGAGACGAAGGGACGTGGACATCGAGGACTACAACCTTGCCCGGCTCGCCGAGCGCGCACAGGCACGGTTCGGCGACCGTGAGTCGCTGCTCTTCGAGGGGCGCTGGTACACGTACCTGGAGCTCCACGAGCGCAGCCGCCGGCTGGCCGGCGGGCTGGTCGAGCTGGGTGTCCGCCCCGGTGACCGGGTGGCGGTCATCATGTCCAACGGTCCCGACGTCCGCGTGTGTCACCTCGCCCTGTGGCGTGCCGGCGCGGTGGTCACACCGGTGAGCTTCCTTCTCTCCGAGGTGGACCTGCACGCTCAGCTCGAGACCGTCGGGGCTCGTGCCGTCGTCACCTCGCCCGAGCTGCTGCGACGGGTACGGGCGGCGGCCGAGGGCGTGACCAGCCTGCGCTGGGTGGTGTGCGGCTCCTCGGGCACCGGGCCGGGTGTGGTTCCGCTCGCCGACCTGGAGGCGGCCCGTCCGGTGCCGATCGTGTCCAGGGCCGGCGACGACCTCGCCGTCCTCCTCTTCACCGCCGGTACGACCGGGCGGCCCAAGGGGGTCATGCTCTCGCACCAGAACCTCTGGGTTTGCGCCCGGAGCGCCTACGAAGCGACCCGTCAGTCCGGGCTCGATCGCCTGATCGTGCCCCTGTCGCTCTCCCACGCCTACGGGCTGGTGGTCACCGTGGCCGCCATGCACGCGACGGAACCGTGGGCGGTCGTCCTCCAGCGCTGGTTCGAGCCGGTGACCTTCCTCGAGCTGGTCCAGGAGCACCGCCTCCAGGTGGGCACGGTGCTCCCCTCGATGCTGCAGGCGTTGTGCGGCCAGCCCCTGGAGCGCTACGACCTGTCCTCGCTTCGAGTGCTGATCACCGGGGCGGCGCCGCTGCCGCTCCGGGCCGTCCAGGAGCTGGAGCGCCGCCTCCCGGGAGTCGAGGTGCGCGAGGGCTACGGTTGCATCGAGGCGGGAGGCGTGATCAGCGCCACCCCACCCGGACGGCGCCGGCTGGGCTCGGTCGGCAAGCCCCTGCCCGGTTACCGGGTGCGGATCCTGGACGAGCAGGGGCGGGAGGTGCCGGCGGGGGAGACGGGTGAGATCTGTTGCCGGTCACGGGGGGTGATGCTGGGATACTGGCGGGCGCCGGAGCTCACCGCCCGGGTCCTGCGCGACGGCTGGCTGCACACCGGGGATATCGGCCGGCTGGACGAGGACGGATACCTGTGGATCGTCGAGCGCAAGGAGGATCTCATCGTCAGGGGCGGGGTCCAGGTCGTCCCCGGGGACGTGGAGGGGGCCCTGCTCGAGCATCCGGCCGTGGCCGCGGCCGGGGTCGTGGGCCGGCCCGACCCGGCGCTCGGGGAGGAGATCGTGGCCTTCGTCGCCCCGCACCCGGGCCGGACGGTGGCACCCGCCGAGCTCGTCGAGTTCGCGCGCTCCCGGATCGGCGGCTACCGTTGCCCGCGTGAGGTCCACGTGCTCCAGAGCCTCCCCCTGACCCCGGTCGGCAGGGTCGACCGCCGAGCCCTGCGCACGATGGTGGCCGGCGACCGGAGCTGACGCGGGCCGATCCGGGCCGGAGGTGCCCGGCGGTCGAGGGCGCGGGCGCCGGCCTTCGGCCGCCTCACCCGGCCGCGTTGGATCGGCCGGGAGCGGTCCCGGTCCCGGCGGCGGGGCGAGGAGGAGGAAGAGGGTCGGCCCGAGACCCGTCCCCGGCTCGCAACCGCCGGTGGACCGCCGTCGTGGCCAGGCCGTAGAGCCAGCAATTGGCGACGTTCGTGATCAGCTCTTCCCCGTTCCAGCGCGTGAGCCGCGGGGTG
This sequence comes from Bacillota bacterium, assembly GCA_021323605.1. Taxonomy (GTDB): domain Bacteria; phylum Chloroflexota; class Dormibacteria; order Dormibacterales; family Dormibacteraceae; genus CADDZO01. Next base: position 17,632 of record JAJPKS010000370.1, read on the forward strand.
AGGCCGCTGAGGGGGAGCGCGCCCAGCTCGAAACCGGCCAGGGCCGTGCCCAGGAGGAGGCCGTTCAGGGGCCAGGGCAGGGGCGGGGCCAGCCCGGCCAGCAGCGCGCCCCAGGCGCCGCCGTAGGGCCAGCGCATCAGCTGGCCGGCGATCCGGGCGCCTCCGGCCGGAAGCCGCCGTCCGAAACGGTCGGCGAGCCCGGCCGCGATGCGGGAGGGGGCATAGACGGCGGGACGGCCCCGGGCCCGTTCCTCGATCCGGTCGGCCATGGCGAGAACGGCGGTCCCCGCCAGGCCGGCGGCGACGCCGCACACCAGTCGTTCCCAGCGCCGGTTCGTGGCCGCGCCCATCACCGCCCCCCGGGGCCGAGCTTCGCCCACCAGGGCCGGGCCGCGCACTCGAGGAGCAGGGCGTGGACGAAGGCCTGAGGGAGATTGCCGCGCAACTGACGCTGCTGGACGTCGAACTCCTCCGAGTAGAGGCCGGGCGGCCCGCAAGCGGCCCGGTTGCGCTCGAACCAGCGCGCGGCGGCGACCTGCTCGCCCCGCTGCCCCAGGGCCAGGACCATCAGGAAGCCACAGAGGAGGAAGGCGCCTTCGGAGCGCCCCAGCGGGCGTTCGTCGGGGCGGTAGCGGTAGCAGAAGCCGTCCTCGGTCAGCTCCTCGTTCACCGCCCGCAGGGTGGCTGTGCTCCGGGGGTCGTCGGCGGGGAGGGCGCCGCGGACGGGGGCGAGCAGGAGGGAGGCGTCGACGCGCGGGTCGTCGGGCGCCCGTTGCCAGCGCCCGCTCGGGTGCAGGCAGCGGGCCGCGGTGTCGGCGACGATGGCGTCGGCCAGCGTGCACCAGCCCGCGGCGAGGCCGGGGCTGACCGTGTGCCGGCCCACGGCGCGCAATCCCGCCGCGCAGATGAGGCGGCTGTGCGTCCAGAGCCGGGGACCGAGCTCCCAGACCCCGGCGTCGGGCTCCCGCCAGCGACGCGCGATCGCCTCGGCGGCCACCTCGACCGCCCGCCAGCCGTCGGCGTCCAGGTGGTCGTGCCCGGCGGCGGCGGCGAAGAGGAGCAGGCTCTCGCCGAAGGCGTCGAGCTGGAACTGGCGGTTGGCCCGGTTGCCGACGATGTCGGTCCCGCCGGGGTAGCCGGGGAGGTCCAGCCGTTCCTGGTCGGGGACGTCGGCTCCGGTCACGGTGTAGACGGGCTTCATCTCGGGACCGTCCGCGAGCAGCCGGTCCCGCACGAAACCGACGGCGTCGTCCATGAGCGGGTGAGGGCCGACGCTGGCCACCGCCTGTCCGGCGTAGCACTGGTCCCGGATCCAGACGTACCGGTAGTCGTAGCTGCGCCCCTGCCGTGCCCGCTCGGGGAGCGAGGTGGTCGCCGCCGCCACCATCCCGCCCCCGCCGCTGGTCAGCCCCGAGAGCACGACATAGGCGTGGCGGGCGTCGCGGACGGCGACGACGCTCCGCAGCTCGGGCACCCGTTCCCGCCAGCCGGCCTCGGTCCCGAGCCAGGCCCACTCGGGGTCGAGCGGCTCGGCCTCGGCCCGCGCGGTCGCGAGCACCAGGACCAGGTCGTGGTGGCATCCCTGCTCCAGCTCCAGGGTCAGGCCCAGGGGACGGGCGTCCCCGTCGCCTCCCTCCGGGACCGCCGCTGCGGCCCCCGTCCAGAGGGCGCGCAGGCCGCCGTCGAGTTCGAACCGCCAGCGGCCGCCGTCGTCTCGCCGCACCTCCCGCGGGGGCCGACGGCCGAAGTCGCTGTGGAGGTCCAGGAGCACCCGCACCCGGGCCGGCCCTTGGCGGGCTTCGATCCGGCGCAGAACCACCGCTCGCTCCGGGCCGGCGGGCAGGGCCAGCGCCTCCCGGCACTCGACGACGCCCGTCCCGGTGACCCAGCGGCTATGCCAGATGAGGCTGCCGGGCTCGTAGGAGCCGCCCCAGACGTGCCGGTCGGTGGGGGTGACGACGTACATTCCGCGTCCGCCGATGAGGGAGGCGAAGACGGCCGGGCTGTCCCAGCGGGGAAAGCACATCCAGGCCAGGTCACCCCGGGGTCCGATCAGGATCCCCCGTTCGCCGTCGGCGAGCAGGGCGTACTCGCGCAGCACGTGGAGGGCGGGCCGGATCACGTCCAGGTCGTCGCCGTTCATGGTCGCCACATCTCCCACGGTGCGGCCCGCCGGCGGGGACGTCGGGCGAGCTGGACGAGCCCCAGCCCGAGACCGGCGAGGACCCCGGCGACGGCCACGGCCGGCCGGTGGGTCGTCGCCCAGGTCTGATAGCTGCGCTCGTGTGAGCGACGGTCGAAGATGCCGTGGGTGGCGGCCAGCTCCTCCACCGGCTGGAACAGGTTGGAGGGACGGTCGGGCGGGGAGGGCATGTCCTCCACCTGCTGCGATCGGACGCCGGTCCTCGCCATGTAGCGGTCGGCGAGGCCCGGGAAGAACGTGCTGCCCAGGACCACCGCCAGCGCCATGCCCCCGCAGATCACCTCCCGGCGGCGGTGGTGGGCGGCGTAGTAGACGGCCTCGGCCGGCACCTCCGGCTGGTAGATGGGGGGGACGGGCTGGGGGTGCCGGGGCAGCCTGCTCAGGCACCAGTTGAACTGCGGGGTGTTGACCGCGGGCAACTGCACCATGGTGATCCAGACCCGGCTCTTCCGGTGCATGAGTTCGGTCCGCACCGAGCCGGTGAAGCCCCGGATGCCGAACTTGGCGCCGCAGTAGGCCGACTGCAGGGGGATGGCCCGATAGGCGAGCGCGGAGCCGACCTGGACCACCGTGCCCCGGTCCCGGGGGACCATGCGCTTCAGCGCCGCCATGGTCCCGTAGACCGTCCCCAGGTAGGTCACCTCGGTGGCCCGCCGGAACTCCTCGGGCCGGATCTCGACGAAGGGCGCGAAGATGGTCGACATGGCGTCGTTCACCCACACGTCGATGGGGCCGAGCTCGGTCTCGACCGCCGCCGCCGCGGCCTCCACCTGCTCCGGGTCGGCGACGTCGGTGGGCACGACCAGCGCCCGGCCGCCCAGCGCCTCCACCTCCTCGCGGGCGTCCTCGAGGCCCTTCCTGCCCCGCGCCACCAGGCCGACGCGAGCCCCGCGCCGGGCGAAGGCGTGGGCCACCGCCCTGCCCACGCCGCCGGAGGAGCCGGTCACCACCACCACCTCGTCGCGGGACGCGTGGCCACGCCGTGTCAGCATCGTTGCTCACCTCCTTGCCGCTGACTTCGACCGCCGATCGATCGGCCGGGGCCCGGAGGCTCAAGCCACACGGTAGGCCTCCAGGTCCGCCCGTCTCGGCTCCAGGCCCAGGCCCGGACGCCCCGGGTCGGGCGCCAGCTCGCCGTCCCGGGGCTCGATCGTGCCCTCGAAGACCAGGCGCTCGATACGAACGTGGGTGTGGAAGTACTCGATGTGGGAGATCTGCCTGGCGGCGCAGGCGGCGTGGACGTGCACCGAGGGCACCGTGTGGGCCGAGAACGGTACCCCGAAGGCATGGGCCAGGTCGGCGGCCTGCAGCCAGCCGGTGATCCCGAGGCAACGGCTGGCGTCGGCCTGCAGGACGTCGACCGCCCCCGCCCGCAGCAGGTCGCGGAAGTACCAGGGGTCGTATCCGTACTCGCCGGCGGCCACGTCCACCATGGTGTGGTCGCGAACGAAGGCCAGCTGCTCCCGGTGGTCCGAGGAGACCGGCTCCTCGAAGTACACCACCCCCGCTTCGTCCTGCAGCCGCTGAGCCAGCGCCACCGCACGGGTGGCCGTGTAGGCCCCGTTGGCGTCGACGAAGAGCTGGGCCTCGGGGCCGATGGCCCGGCGGGCGACCAGGGCACGCCTCAGGTCCAGGTCCGGCCTGGTCCCCCAGTCGGTGCCGATCTTCATCTTGACCCGGTGGATGCCGGCCTCCACCCAGCCGGCGAGCTGCCTGGCCAGCTCGCCCTCGTCGTAGCTGGTGAAGCCGCCGCTGCCGTAGATGGGAACCGCCCGCCGCACCGGGCCGAGCAGCTCGTAGAGGGGACGGCCCTGGCTCCGAGCCCTCAGGTCCCAGAGCGCGATGTCCACCGCCGAGATGGCGCAGGCGGCGATCCCGGGCCTCCCCATGTTGCGCACCGCGGCCAGCATCGAAGTCCAGCTGCGGGCGTGGTCGTCGAGGGGGCGACCCACCACCACCGCCCGCAACGTGTCCCGGACCACGCCCGCGGCGGCGGCGGTGCAGTAGGTGAAGCCGAGGCCGCGCACCCCCGCGCCCGACTCCACCTCGACCAGGACCATGGTGGTCGAGTCCCAGCGCAGGGTGCCGTCCGCCTCGGGACGATCGGTGGGGATGGTGAAGGCGGCCACCTCGAGGTCCCTGACCGTGTCCTCGCCTCCCGCCGACCCCCGGCCCCTTCCCGGACCGGCCCGGCGGGGGGGCCGGGGCGGTGTCTCCCGACCGGCGCCGCCGCGGTCAGATGCCGGACGCATTGGCGTCGGGGTGCCGGGTCCCGTGTCCCTCGTGCCCTCGTTCGATGGCCGGGAGCGGTGGTGAGCCATCCAGATCGGTCATGCCGGGTTCCTCGCCAGGTGCCGGGCCAGGCGCGAGCTGAGGGCCATGATGGTGAGGGCAGGGTTGGCGCTGCCCTGGGTTGGGCACACGCTGCCGTCGGCGAGGTAGAGGTTCATCATCCCCCAGACCCGCTGGTGGCGGTCGACCACGCTCTCCGCCGGGCTGGTGCCCATGCGGCAGCCCCCGATCAGGTGGGCGTAGCGGGTGATGCTGAGCACGTCCTGCGCCCCCGCCGCCCGGAGCAGGTCGGTGATCACCCCCCTGGCGTAGGCCATGTTGTGCCGGTCGTTGTCGCAGCGGGAGTGGTCGAAACGGGCGATGGGCATGCCGTACCGATCCCGCTCCTCGGCCAGCGTCACCCGGTTGTCGGCCTGGGGCAGCAGCTCGCAGAGAACCCCGATCGCGAACCAGTGGTTGTAGTCCCGCATGTACTCGCGCAGGGCCCGGCCCCAGTGCCCGTCGGCGAGCACGTGCTCCGCCCAGCCGATGGGGAGGGGGGAGACGGTCTGGATCGAGAAGCCGCGGGCGAACCCCCGCCCGGGATCGGTCTCGTAGAACTGCTCGGAGGAGATCTCGGGCGGCGGGGCCTTGTACATGCGCACCTCGGTGGGGAAGCGGCCCGCGGTCTGGTCGGCCCCCTGCACCATCACGTAGCGCCCGACCTGGTCCTCGCCGTTGCCCAGACCGTGGGGGTGCCGGCCGCCGGTGGAGTTGAGGAGCAGGCGCGGGGTCTCGATCGAGTAGCCGGCGATGGCCACCACCCGCGCTCGCTGGAAGCGCTCGCGTCCGGTCGCCTCCTCCACGTAGGTGATCCCGGTGGCGCGCCGGCCGGAGGCGTCGACCTCGACCCGGGTGGCCATGCATCCGGCCCGCACCTCGACCCCGTGGGCCAGCGCGTCCGGCAGGTGGGTGACGAAGGGGCTGGCCTTGGCGTTGACCTTGCAGCCCTGGAGGCAGTAGCCACGGTAGATGCAGTGGGGCCGATTGCCGAAGGTGCCGTTGACGATCCCGACCGGTCCGACCCGGAACTCGATGTCGAGGGCCCGGGCTCCCTTCCAGATCAGCTGGGCGCCGCCGCTGATGGGATGGGGCGAGAAGGGGTAGCGGTGGGGCCGGTCCCAGGGCCAGTCCTGTCCCGCCACCGGCAGCTCCCGTTCCAGCTCCCGGTAGTGCGGCTCCAGCTCCCCGTAGGAGATCGGCCAGTCGGCCCCCACCCCGTCCCTGGTGAAGGTCTCGAAGTCGGAGGGGTGGAAGCGCGGGCAGTAGCCGGCGTAGTGGATCATGGAGCCGCCCACGCCGCGACCGGAGTTGTTCTTCCCCATCTCGATGGGGTCGGCGCCGCCGATGATCCGCTTCTGGGTCCAGTACAGGCGGTGGGAGCCCGCCTCGTCGCTCACCCAGTCCTCGTCCGGGTGCCAGAAGGGGCCGGCTTCCAGGACGACGATGCGCCAGCCCCGACGCGCCAGCCGCTGGGCCAGTACCGAGCCACCGGCTCCGGCGCCCACCACGGCCAGGTCGACCTCCTCGTCGTCGCGGTAACGGCGCATGGTCGCCTCGCCCGGGAGCTGGCGGTGGTGGACGTCGAGGAGGAAGCGGGAGTCGTTCGCCCGGGGCCCGATCGCGCCCTTGAGGAAGGTCGGCCTCATGGCTCGAGCCGCGGCGCCATCCGCGCCGGGTCTTCGTGGGTGGCCCCGGCGCGCTCGTAGGGCTCGAGGGTGCCGACCGGTCCCATCCGCATGAATCCCCTCGGGTAGGCGGGGCCTCCGAAGCCGATCTCGTTCCAGGCCCAGGGGTGACTGTAGAAGGCGCTGAGGATCATCCGCATGCAGACCGACCAGGCGCGGCCCGCGTCCAGGGTTTGCCAGGTCCCTCCGGTCAGGTTGCCGCGGGAGAGCTCGACCACGATCGCCTCCTGCTCGGTAAGGCCCAGGTCGGCGAAGGAGGCGGCGCCGAAACGCTCCCCGGCGGCCTCGTCCAGGCCCCGCAACACCAGGCGCCAGGTGTCCCGGTCGTCGGGCATGCCGGCGTACTGGTAGCCGTCCAGGCGGCCCGCGGCCAGTTTCTCGTCGACGAGCTCGGCGACCGGTACCCGCGGCTCCTCGTCCTGGGCCACGGCGACATCGCAGAAGGCGCGCAGGGTACGCTCCTCGGCCGTGGTGAAGAAGGTGAGACGCCGTCCGCCGGCCCGCATCCGCTCCTCGATCACCCTGCGGGTGGCCGGGTCCCAGGCGTCGATCTGCTCGAGCACGTCGTAGTCGGGGTAGCGGCCCACCATCTGGGGCGTGATCCCCCGCCGCTGCCGCGGCAACCAGCGCTTGTCGGGAGGCTCCTTTCCCTCCCGCAGGTTGGGGAGGTGGCGGGCGGAGGCGAAGTCGGGCACGGCTCAGCGCTCCCGGCGCAGGATGGCCGCGAGCAGCCCCATCCCGCCCACCAGGGTCATCAGCCCCGGCGCCATCAGGGGAGGCCCCATGGGCACGTTGTAGGAGGCCAGCCTCCAGCCCCCGGGCCGGCGGGCCACCCCGCGTGCATGGTAGTACTCGCCGGCCAGGCCGTTGAGCGTGTAGACCAGGCTGGCGAGCGGCAGCCAGCGCTTGGCCCAGTGCCGGTCGAAGTAGCCGGCGATGCCGGCCACCACGACCGGCGGCGTCACCACCACCGGGCTCCACATCATCTTGTGTCCGAAGCTCGCCCGGTAGTGCTCCAGGTAGATCTCGGCGCTGGTGACCAGCGCGGCCGCGGCGGTCAGGGCCGAGAGGGCGCACTCGAAGCGTCCCCGTTCGACGTTGCGGGTGATGCGGTCGATGAGATGCTCGGTCCGCCGGACCGGCCGGGGCGTTCGGCGTCGCCGCGACGATCCCATCTCAGCGTCCCGGCCTGAGCTCTTCGACCTTCTCCCGCAGCGCCTCGACGGCGCCGGGAAGACCTGCCCTGGGGGCTCGGAGGATCGACCTGCCGTACCGAACCGCCTCCTGGAAGGTGATGTGGGGAGGCAGCGGTGGCTCCTCGGGGTCGGTCGCGGCATCGATGACCGCCGGTCGGTCGGCGGCGAACGCGGTCTCCACCGCCGGCTCGACCTCGGAGGCCCGGGTGACCTTGATCCCCGCCAACCCGATCAGGTCCGCGTACCGGGCGTAGTCGACGTAGGGGATCTCCTGGGAGGCCTCGAACCTGGGGTCGCCGGCCATCACCCGCTGTTCCCAGGTCACCTGGTTCAGGTCCTGGTTGTTGAGCACCAGGACCACCAGGCGGGGATCCTGCCAGGTGCGGTAGTACTTGGCGGCGGTGAGCAGCTCGGTCATGCTCCCCATCTGCATGGCTCCGTCGCCGACCATGGCCACCGCCACCCGCTCCGGGTAGGCGAAC
>JAJPKS010000489.1 GCA_021323605.1 Bacillota bacterium
ATCCACGGCAGCAAGGACTTCGTGATCGAGAAGATCATGAAGATCAAGGAGCAGTGCGGGTACGAGGACTTCATGTTCCACGCCTGGTTCGAGCTGGGCGGCTTCCATCCCGAGGAGATCGAGGCCCAGATGCAGTACTTCGGCGAGGAGATCCTCCCCGTCCTGCGCCGCGAGTGCGGGGGCAGCCCCGAGCTGCCCGTGAGCACGGCCGACCTCGGCCTCGACCGGCCGGTCTCGGTGTCCTGATCTCCCCTCCCACCCGAGGCTGACGGGGCCGGGCCGGCATCCCGGCCCGTGGCTGGGGCGCCGGCCCCGCGTCCCCGGCGGAGGTGAGACGGGTGGCCGTGCCGGGCGGCGATGCGGTCAGGCTCCCTGCAGCCGGGGCGTCGGTTCTGCCTCAATGACTCCGTGCCGCCGCCGACCGAGGCCCTCGCTGACCAGGTGCCCCGTGGTCCCACCCGGGCGCTCCGGGGAGCCGCCCGACCCGGCACCGGGCATCCATCTCCTGAGCCGGGGTGAGCGTGCGGGTCCTGCTGGCGGCGGCCCCGCCCGCGGTCGCCCTGCTGCTGCTCCTGGCCCGGGTCGGGCCGGTATGGGCGGCGGGGGCCGCCCTGCTGAGCGGCAGCGCGATCGCGGCCATCGCCTTCCCGGCGCCGCCGGGCGCGGTGGCGGGGGCGGAGCGAGAGGTGTTGCTCACCGCGCTCGAGGTCGTGCTCATCGTCCTGGGCGGCGTCTGGCTGAGCGCCATCATGGGCGTGAGCGGCGCTCAGCGGGAGCTGGCGGGCTGGCTGGGCCGGATGTGCCGGAGCCCGGCACGCTCCGTGCTCCTGATCGTGCTCGGGATCACTCCCTTCGCCGAGTCCGTGACCGGGTTCGGGGTCGGGGTGATGGTCGCGGTGCCCTTGCTCCGCCGGCTCGACTTCCCGCCCTCCAGGGCCGCCGTCCTCTCCCTGCTCGGCCTGGTGATCGTTCCCTGGGGGGCGCTGGCGCCGGGGACGCTGGTCAACGCCCGGCTGTCCGGGGTCTCCTTCCACGACCTCGGGGTGGAGTCGGCGTTGCTCTCCCTACCCGTGTTCCTGATCGCGGGCGCGGCCGCCCTGCTGATCGCCGTCGGCGGGCGTGAGGCGGCGCGCACGGCGCCCGAGCTGGTGGCCGTGGCCGGAGCCCTGTGGGTCGGCGTGCTGATGGTCAACCTGGTCGTGGGGACGCCCCTGGCAGGGGCGCTCGGCAGCCTGCCGGCGATCGCGGTGGCGTTGCTGCTGGCGCGGGTCCGCGACCGGGCCCGGCCGGTGACGACGGGAGCGACTCGGCGTGCCCTCCTGCCCTACGCGGTCCTGATCGGATCGCTCCTGGCCGCCCGCGGCCTCGTGGCCCTGGCCGGCGGGGAGCAGGCGGCCGGCTGGTGGGGCCGCCTGATCGAGAGCCCGGCCACCGCCCTGATCCTCACCTGCCTGCTCGCGCCCGCCCTGCTCGGCCGGCCCGAGGCCGCCCGCCCGGCCGTGCTGGGAGCCGCGGTCCGGCGGTGGTGGCCGGTGGCGGTGACCACGCTGCTCTTCCTGGTCCTGGGCGGGCTGATGGCCGCGACCGCCATGAGCGCGAGCCTGGCCACGGCGGCGACCGGTCTCGGTCCCGGTTACCTGCTGCTCGCCCCCTGGATCGGAGGGCTCGGCGGCTTCCTCACCGGCTCCAACACCGGGGCCAACGCCATGTTCGCCGCCGCCCAGGCGGACGCGGCCCGCCTGCTCGGCGACCCCGCCCTGCGCCTGGCCGCGATCCAGAACGTGTCCGCCTCCCTGACCACCATGGCCTCGCCCTCGCGCGTCGCCCTGGCCGTCGGCCTCCTGCCCGATCGGGAGGACGCGGCCCCGGCCGGGCGGCCGGGCGCCCCGATCCCCGACTCCCCCCGGGAGGCCACGCCGGTGGACAAGGTCCTGCGGCCGCTCCTGGCCGTCGACGCCGTGATCCTGGCCGTGCTCAGCCTGGTGGCGATCGCGATCCGGTAGGCGGTGGTGTCCCGGCCACCGGAGCCGCGGGTGGGGCGCCCGGGCGGGGCGCCCCACCCTCAGGCCAGGGTTCGGGCGCGTCGGACCTCGACCGTGCCCGCCCGCTCCCGGACCTCGAAGACCGGCTGCGCGAAGGTGGCCGGCCCGCCCCGCACGCTCCCGTCGCGGACGCAGAACCGGGATCCGTGCCAGGGACAGATCACCTCATCCCCCCGCAGCTCCCCCTCGTGGAGCGGACCGCCGGCGTGGGAGCAGGTGTCCGAGATGGCCTGGAGCCGGCCGTTCCGTCGCACGACCAGGACGGGGACGCCGCCGGCCGACACCGCCCGGAGCTGTCCCTCGGCGAAGTCGCCGGGCGCACCCACGGGCACGTACTCCTCCGGCCCCTCCGTGAACGCGTTGCGGTTGACCATGGTGCCGAGGCCGAAGGACAGGTGGCCCCCGAGGTAGGCGGCGCCCAGGGCCAGGAGCAGGCCGGCCACGGCGAGGGCCACGGCCAGCCCGTGGAGGTCGAGCCCCGCGAACCACCGGAGCAGCAGGGAGACGAACATCAGGGCCATGACCAGGACCATCAACAGGCCGTGGGCGGTGGCCACCGCCAGCTCGTGGCCGTAGGTCTCGTGGTGGTCGGTGAGGCCGGTGATCAGGGCGGCCAGGCCGGTCACGAGCCCCACGGTCAGGGCCAGGTCGCCCGCCTGGGTGGGGACGGCGTGGTCGAGGAGGGCGACGATGTCGGCGACCACGGCCACGAACCAGGCTCCCAGCGGGACGTCGGTGAGGGCGGGATGAAGCGGGTGACCGAGCGGACGGGTGCCATGGGCGACGTCCTTCAGGAAGCGGCCGGGGCCCCGCAGCCCCCCGTAGACGCCACCGACCATGCGCTGGAGCAACGTGCCCAGCGCCTCGAGCCAGCTCCGGGCTCGGATCACGCGATCGACGGCTGACTCCGTCATGGTTCCTCCAGGAAATTAAACTGGTATAGTTGATCTAAATGAACTCTACTTCCGACGTGGAGGCGATTGTCAACGTGCTGGTCGACCCGACCCGGAGGGGCATCCTGCTCGCCTTCCACGCCGACCCCCGGCCGAAGACGGCCGGGGAGGTGGCGGCCGAGGCCGGCGTCCACCGCACGGTGGCCTTCG
>JAJPKS010000380.1 GCA_021323605.1 Bacillota bacterium
AGCTTGCGGCCGTGGATGCCGCCGGCGGCGTTGATCTGGGCCACGGCCAGGTCGGTGTTGACCCGCATCTCGGCGCCCTCGACCGCGGTCAGGGGCACGTTGTCGTCGAGGACGCCGATCTTGATCGGCGGTCCCGACGCCTGCTGGGTGCCGCCCCCGCCTCCTCCGCCGCCGCAGGCGACGACCGCCACCAGCCCGACCAGGGCCGCGACCAGCGGCCGCCAGCGGCCGGGGAGGCCGCGTGCCGTGCCCGGCCCTCTCACGTCTCTACCCTCGCGCTGCTGTCTCTGCAATGTCGCTTCCTCCCTTTCTCTCGATGTGGCGCCCCGACCCCGGGGCTACCGGCCGACTACTCCTCGGTCGCTCCCCTGAACAGGCGATCGATCTCCACCTCCTGGGTCAGCATCACCCCCAGGGCTTCCGAGGGGGCCGCCCCTCCGGTGCGTACGCGGCGTCGCAGCTGCCAGAGCTGCCGTACGGCCCCGATCACCCCCGCCGGGAGCAGGTACACGACGATCAGCAGGGCCACCCCGACGTAGAGCTGGGACTGGGTGCTCTGCTGACCCAGGTACTCGCCCAGGTAGCGCAGCCCGGCCGTGCCCAGCAGGGGACCGAGGATGGTGTCCACTCCCCCCACCAGCGAGTACAGGACGAAGTTGACCGAGTCGTTCAGCCCGAGCAGGTCCTCGAACACGAAGGCGTGGGCCAGGGCGTACAGCCATCCGGCCGAGGCCGCGATCAAGCCCGAATAGAGGGTGACCGCGACCTGGTAGGCGTAGACCGAATAGCCCATGGCCGCCGCCCGGACGGGGTTGCGACCGATGGCGATCATGGCCCGGCCCGCGCGGCAGGTGAGCAGGTACCAGGAGAGCAGGCACCAGAAGGCCGTGATCCCGCAGAGGAACCAGTAGAACCCGTTTCCCTGCAGCGGATCGAGCCCGAACGAGATCCCGACCGCCCCCTTCACGCTCAGGCCGTTCTCGCCGCCGGTCAGCCGGGTGAAGAGCAGGGGCAGCGTGAAGAAGGCCGAGGTGGTGAGGAGCGTCAGGAGCAGGTACTCCAGGCCGGTCGCCACCACCGCGTAGATGGCGAACAGCACCGAGACCAGGACGCCGGCGGCGAGCGAGGCCAGCATGAGCAGCCAGGGGTTGAGGACCCCGTGCTGGCTCAGGATGGCGACCGTGTAGGCGCTGACCCCGAAGGTGGCGCCGACGCCGACGTTCAGCAACCGGGCGTGGCCGGCGATGAGCGCCACCGCCAGGGCGGGCAGGCCGAAGATGAGGTAGTCGGAGATGCGCTGGGGCAGGTACTGGCCGTAGATCGGGGGCACGATGAACAGCGCCGCGAAGAAGAGCACGATGGCCATGACGCCGGGCGCCCTCGACCCCATGGCCCGGACCCGCCGGATGCTGGTCATCTCCTCTTTCCTCCTAGAGCCTCACCAGCACCAGCCGGCGCCGCGAACGCAGGATCAGGAGCAAGATCACGAGGGCGAAGATCAGGATCTGGACCGCCTCGCCCCGGATCCAGATCGAGCCCAGCGACTCCACCACGCCCAGGCCGAGCGCGATCAGGGCTGCGCCCCGGAAGTTGCCCAGGCCGCCGGCGATGACCACGATGAAGGCGTTCAGGTTGGTGTCCAGGCCCACCGTCGGGTAGACGGAGACGAGCGGTGCCAGCAACGAGCCGGCGACGGCGGCGAGGCCGGCGCTGACCACGAAGGCGAGGGCGTAGACGCGCGAGACCGGCACCCCCAGGATGCTCGCCATCCGGCGGTTCTCGGCCACCGCCCGCAGCCAGATGCCGTACTTGAGGTACTTGAGGAAGACGAAGCCGCCGGCGAGGATCACGGCGGCGGCGCCCACCACCACCAGGTCGTAGACCGGATAGTCGGTGTTCCCGATCGGGATCCGCGCCCCGATCGGCGCCGGCACCGTCCTGGAGCTGGCCCCGAAGACGTTCGTGACCAGCTGCTCGATGATCAGGCTCAGGGCCAGGGTGGCGAGCAGGACCAGCGCGTGCGCCCGGTCGCGCAGCGGCCAGAGCAGGGCCATCAGCCCCAGGCCCCCCGCCAGCCCGATCACGACCACCGAGAGGACCACCCCGGGCCAGAAGCCGAGCCCGTGGGCGAGCGCCAGCCAGACCGCATAGGTGCCCAACATGAAGAAGTCGCCCTGGGCGAAGTTGAGGATCCCCAGCACGCCGAAGAGCAGCGCCAGGCCGGCGGCCACCAGGGCGATCGACGCGCCCACGACCAGGCCGTTGAGCGCCGCCACCAGCACGGCATCCATCGCCTCAGTCCTCTCCCTTCAGGTAGGTCGCGACCAGCTGGTCGGCGGTCGCGAACTCGTCCAGCCGGTGCTCGCCCGTGATCACTCCGCGCTTCATCACGTACAGGCGGGTGCAAACCGCCTTCAGGAGATGGAAGGAGGCGTCGACCACGAGCACGCCCGTGCCCTCCTCGACCGCACGCCGCAGGGCCCGGGCGATGAGGTCGACGTTGATCGGCATCAGTCCCTCGCTCGGCTCGTCGACCAGGATCAGCTGGGGACGCAGGGCCAGGCCGCGGGCCAGGGCCAGCATCTTCTGCTGGCCGCCGCTGAGCGTGCCCGCAAGCTGGTTCCGGCGCTCCCCCAGCACCGGGAACAGCTCGTAGGCGGTGTCCAGGCACACCTGCTGATCGCCCCTGGCCCGCAGGAAGGCGCCGGTGCGGATGTTCTCCTCCACGGTCATGGTGGGGAAGACGGCCTCGGAGTCGGGCACGAAGCCCAGCCCGCGCCGGGCCCGGGCATGGACCGGCAGGCCCCGGAGTTCGCGGCCCGCGAAAGCGATGTGGCCCTGGGTTCGCGGCCCCAGGCCCATGATCGACTTCAGGGTCGTGGTCTTGCCCACGCCGTTGTGGCCGACGAGGCCGACCCCCTCGCCACGCCCGACCTGGAGGGAGATGCCCTGGATGACGTGGCTGCGCCCGTAGTAGGAGTGGAGGTCGCGCAGCTCGAGCATCAGTCGCCGCTCCGCAGGAACACCTGTTTCACCTCCGGGGTCTCGAACACCTCCTTCGCGCTCCCCTCGGCGATCTTCCGGCCCAGGTTGAAGGCGGTCACCGCGGTCGCGATGCGGCGCACGAAGTCCACGTCGTGCTCGGCCATGACGATGGTGGCGTGCCGGGCCACCCGCTGCAGCAGGGCACCCAGCGAGTGACGCTCGTGCTCGGTGAGCCCGGAGGTGGGCTCGTCCAGGAGCAGGACCCGGGGCCGGCCCCCGAGCGCGATGGCGACCTCGAGCTGCTTCTGCTGGCCGTGCCCGAGCGCCTCCACCGGGATGTGAGCCTGTGCTCCGAGCCCGACCAGGTCGAGCAGCTGCCGGGCGTGGGCCAGGTCGGAGGGGCGGGTGCGGGGGCGCAGGAGCGAGAGCATGCGGTGCTGGGCCTCGACGGCCAGGACCACGTTCTCCAGACAGCTGAAGCCGGGAACCACCGAGGTGAGCTGGAAGGAGCGCCCGATGCCCATCCGGGCCCGCACGGCCGGGGTGCTGGAGCCCAGCGAGCGTCCCATGAACTGGATCTCGCCCGAGGTCTGCAGGAGTTGGCCGCCCAGCAGGTTGAGCAGCGTGCTCTTGCCCGCCCCGTTGGGCCCGACCAGCGCGTGCAGCTCGCCCTCGTACACGTCGAGGTCCACGTCGTCGATGGCGACGAAGCCGCCGAAGCGCATGGTCAGGCCGCGGGCGGAGAGCACCACCGGCCCCCCGGGCCGGGACACGGTGCCGGCCCCGGCGGGGGCCGGCACCGGACGCTGCTCGGCCGGGGTCGGTGGGGTCGACACGGATGCCCTCAGACGCGGGCCGAGACCTGGAAGCGAGGGAAGACGGCGCGCGCGTTGGTCTCGAAGACGCGTTCCCGGTCCGTCTCGCTGAGCCAGGGGATGCCCTCGATCACCGGCTTCAGGTCGTCGAGCCAGGCCCCGGTGGCGGGGTCCTTGGCCGAGCCCGAGCCCGGGTTCTCGGTCCCGAACAGGCAGCGGTCGGTGCCGACGATGCGGAAGAGGAGCTCCAGCGACTCCTGGTTGTAGAGGACGGTGTCGTAGTAGAGACGCCGCAGGCTCTCGTCGAACGACTCCAGGGCGGGATTGGAGGCTCGCTCCCGCAGGCGCGCCGCCCGCCAGCGACCGATCTGGTAGGGCACCGAGCCGCCGCCGTGCGAGACGATGAGCCGCAGGTTGGGGAAGTCCTCGAAGACCCGGCTCTCCTTCTTGCAGAGGTTGAGGACGGCGATGCTCTCCTCGGTGATGAAGTGCGCGCTGTACGATTCACGGAAGTTCTTGCAGGCGGTGGAGTGGATCAGGCCGGGCACGTCCAGCTCCACCATCTTCTCGTACAGCGGGTACCAGTACTCGTCGTCCAGAGTGGGCATCAGGCCGGTGCCCTCGGTGGGGTCGGGATTGATCAGACAGCCGATGAAGCCGTGCTCTTTCACGCAGCGCTCCAGCTCCTCGACGCAGGCCTGGATGCTCCCCTTGGGTGTCTGCGGGAGCCCGCAGACACCGCGGAAGACGTCCGGGTAGGCCTTGCACTGGCGGGCGATCACGTCGTTGTTGGCCTCGACCCACCAGCGGACGATGGACTCCGGGGTCTCGGAGTGCATGAGCTGGAAGGGGCGGGGCGAGAGGAACTGGACGTCGGTGCCCACGTTCCGGAGCAGCTCCAGGTGGTGCTGGACGGCCTGGTGCAGCCGCTCGTCGCTGATGCCGGGGTTGCCCTTCCCGTGATGGCCACGGCTGGCCAGGAGCAAGGACTTGTAGGCGTAGAGCTCGGCCGGGGCCGATACGTGACCGTGCACGTCGATGATCATGTCGGCGACTCCTCTTCCGGGACGGAATTCAGTCGAGGACGGCGACCAGCTCGCACTGGATGAGCATGCCGCCCGAGAGGTTCCAGAGCAGCGTGTGACGGGCCGGCCGGTCGTGTGCGTCGGGAAAGGCCTTCAGCCACTCGCGATTCAGGTGCTCGCGATAGGCGTCGTCCTTGACGAAGACCGTGACGTGCGCCACGTCGTCCAGGGTGCCGCCCGCCTGCTCCAGGAGCGTGCGCATGTTCCGGAACATCAGCTCGGTCTGGCGGGCGGGGTCGTCGGGGAGCGTGCCGGTGACGGGGTCCCTGCCCATGATGCCCGAGGAGAAGACCAGGTTGCCGATCTTGACGCCCATGGGAATCGGCGCCGAGTGCGTCACGCCCGGGATCTCGAGCGTCTGCCGTTTGCCCAACCTTACCTCCTTCCATCAGCTTCGAGGCGCCGGCCATCGCCGGCCGATCGCTCCACCTCACTCCTGGCAACCCATGATGCACCCTCTCCCCGAGGTAGGCCAATGCTAGGGAGCGGGGAACGGCCTGTCCATCCCTGGCCGCCGATCGGTGAGATCGGTGCCGCCGATGATCGCCACCGCCCCCATCCGGTTCCGTGCCGGCGTCGAGGGGATCCTGACCTCGAACCAGGATCCCTATCATGGGGCGGTGACCGCGAGCAGTACGCGACCTCGATCCCTGCTGGTGGTCGGCGCCCACGCCGCCGACTTCGTCTGGCGCGCCGCCGGCACCGTGGCCGTGCACACGGCCGCGGGCTGGCGCGCCATCGTGGTCGCCCTCTCCTACGGAGAGCGGGGTGAGTCCGGCGACCTGTGGAAGCAGCCGGGGCAGACGGTGGAGAACGTCAAGCGCATCCGGCACCAGGAGTGCTCTCGGGCCGCGGCGGCGATCGGCGCCGAGTTCGTGGCCTTCGACCTCGGCGATTACCCGCTGGAGGCTCCGGCCGAGGCGGTGGGCCGCCTGGTCGAGCTGATGCGGGAGCTCCGTCCCGACGTCGTCATCACCCACACCCCGGCCGATCCCTTCAACCCCGACCACCCGGTGGCCTTCGCCGTGGCCGACCGGGCCCGGAAGATCGCCATGGGGGCGGCGGGCGTGGCCAGTGCCTTCGCCACCATCCCGCCCCCGCGCATGTACCTCTTCGAGCCCCACCACCCCGAGCAGTGTGGCTTTTGGCCCAACACCTTCGTCGACTACACGTCGGTCGCCGAGCGCAAGGAGGAGGCGATGGCGGCCATGGCGGCGCAGTCCTACCTGCGCGACCACTACCGGGAGCGCGGCCTGCAGCGCGCCGTCCAGGCCCGGTACTTCGGCGCCGGCCCGGAGACCAGGTACGTCGAGGCCTTCGAGCTGACCACCCCGCGGCTGGTCGACGGCCTCTGACGCCAGCGGTCCCGGCCTCGGCGCCCGGCGAGACTCCGCCCCGACGGTCCCGGGGCGGGGCCGAAGGAGGCCGGATGGGAGGCCCCCGACGGCCCGCCCCCCGGGCTACGCCCGGCCCCAGACCCGGTGGGCGACCCGGGCCACCAGCTCCAGCTTGGCCCGCTGCTGTTCGGGGGTCACGGGGTTGCCCACGGCCACCGAGGCGAAGCCGCACTGCGGGCTCAGCGCCAGCTCCTCCAGGGGCTTGACCCTGGCCGCCTCCTCGATCCGACGTTCGAGCACCGCCTCGTCCTCGACCGCGCCCGACTTGGTGGTCAGCAGACCGAGCACGGCGACGGTTCCCGGGCGGATGCAGGCCAGCGGCTCGAACCCTCCGGCGCGCTCGCTGTCGTACTCCAGGAGGAGGACGTCGACCTCGAGCCCGGGGAAGAGCCGCTCGGCGATGGTGCCGTAGCCACCGCTCGAGTGCCAGCGGCCGGCGGCGTTGCCCCGGCAGACGTGGAGGGCGCGGGTGATGCCCTCGAAGCCCTCGAAGAGGGAGCTGTCGAGGGCGACGTCGAAGGCCAGCTCGGCCTCCAGGTCGTGGCCCCTGGCCTCGAGCATGCGGCGATTGTCGCGGTCGCAGAGCGTGCCGTAGTTGGGCGCGTCGAGCTGCACGTAGTCGCAGCCGAGCTCGATCAGCCGGGCCAGCACCGTCCGCTGGTAGTCGCGGACGGCGGTGAGGAAGTCCTCGCAGGTCGGGTAGGCGGCCGAGGAGTGCTCGCGGTACCAGAACCGCCGGTGGTAGCTGGGGGCGGGCATGCAGAACTTGGTGCGGACCCGGGCGTGGCGGACGAGGAAGGCGTACTCCTCGGTCAGGTCGCGGCGAGGGGCGATGGGGCGCACCACCGTGGGGTAGCCGCCCCCCGCCTGGGCGACGGGCTGGGTGGAGGCCCCGCGCTCGTCGCGCCAGGTCAGACCGGGGCCGCCCTCCCGGGGCTCGAACCCCTCCAGCGCCTCGGTGGTGACGGCCCAGCCGCCCCGCCGCATCTCGCCGTCGGTGATGACGTCCAGCCCCACCGACTCCTGGAGGCGGATGGCCTCCAGCACGGCGGCGTCCTCCAGCTCCCGGACCCGCTCGCGCGTGGTCCTGCCCTCGGCCAGCTCCCGCCGGGCGGCGAGGAGCTCGGGCGGGCGGAGCAGGCTGCCGACGGTCTCGGCCCGCGGGATCGGTCGTGGCGCGGTCATGGCAGGGCGTCCTCCTTGACGGTTCGTGAGCGGGCCTCCCACAGTTCCCGCATCTCGTCGACGATCGCCTGGGGCTGGCCGGCGAGGAAGGGGAAGGGGGGCGGGCCATCCTCGGGCCGGGGGGGTCGCTGACGGATCACGGGGAGATGGACCCGGTGGTTGAGCGCCGGATCCCGGATCGTGCCCTTGGGGTCACGGCCGGCCTTCACCGCCTCCATCTCCTCGAACATCCGCTTGCGCATCATGAGGATGCCACGGTCGCTCTCGCCCAGGTGCTCTTTGGTCCGGTCGGCGATCCGGCCCTGTCCCATCCAGGCCACGAAGTCCTGGTTCATGATGTGGGAGTCGATCCACCGGCCGGTGCGTGGGTCCTCGACCGGGGCGGTCCAGCAGGGGATGCGCTCCTGCTCGAAGGGCTCGTCCCCGGGCAGAGGGTCGATGAACCAGCCCACGCTCAGGGTGTTCTCGTCGTCGATGGGCACCCGCCACTCGAAGTGACCGGTATAGAGGCAGTTGGGCCACAGGCACACCCGACCCGTGGTCCAGAGCTCGTCCTCCTCGGTCGTGTCCTCCCGGACTCGCCGGTAGACGAACCCATAGTCGAACTCGTCGAACCCGAGCCGGGTGTGGGTGGGGCCGTACGGGCCCTGCTCTCCACGCAGCACCTTCGACCAGTTGGTGTGGAGCCACTCGAAGTGCACTGGATCGATGGAGTTCTCCTGGCACTGGAACCAGTTGCAGGGGATGTGGGAGAGCACCACCTGCTTGTAGCCCTGGTCGTGGAACCGGTCCCAGTCGGGGAGGAGAGGGGCTGGCTCAGGCCCCATGTAGGCCCAGACGATGCCCGCCCTGGCCTGCACGGGGTAGGCCTTGATCCGCACCTTGTCCTTGAATCTGGCGTGGGGGTGCGCGATCTCCTCGAAGGGCTGGTGGAGACAGCGGCCCGTCTCATCGAACAGCCAGCCGTGGTAGTTGCAGCGCAGCCCGCAATCCTCGACGAAGCCGTAGGACATGTCGGCCCGGCGGTGCGGGCAGTGCCGGTCGACCAGCCCGAGCCTCCCCGAGCGGTCCCGGTACAACACCAGGTCCTCGCCCATGATGCGCACCGGCTTGATGGGACGCTCATCGAGCTCGGCCTCGCCCGCGATCGGCTGCCAGTACCGGCGCAGGAGCTCCCCCATCGGGGTCCCTGGTCCGGTCTCGCAGAGGAGCCGGTTCTTGTCCTCACTGAGCACGGTTTCTTCCTCCCTGGGTTCGGGTTAGCGAGGGTCCCACCCGCTCCAACGACCCTATGATCAGGGGCGATCGCCTGACCATGGAACCGGCGCGAGGGACGACGATGACGAGGAGAGGAGACGACTGGAGCGCGACCGGGCTGGACGACTCAGAGGTCGAGGACGCCATCGGGTTCCACCTGACGGTCGCCGACGTGCTCGAGTGGAAGCCGTTCCGTCCGCTTGAGGTCTACTGGGCGAAGAAGCATGGCCTCTCCGTGGAGGAGGCGCGGCGATGGGCGCAGGAGGGCGTGCCCGTCCGCGACGCCATCCGGGCCCAGGCGGTGGGGCTGACGGTGGAGGAGCTCCATCGCTGGCAGGCCCGAGGTTTCACCGCCGCCGATGCCTGCGAGGCGAGGGAGACGGGGGTGTCCATCCAGGAGGTGATGGCCTGGCGTGAGGCTGGCTTCGTCGTCCCTGACGCGCTCCAGCTCGTCCGCCACGGCTGGACGCTGGCGGAGGCGGTCGTAGCCCGCAACCGACACCTCGCCCCCATCGGGGCGGGGGGCCGGGGGGGCTGACGCCGCCCGGCCCCAGTCGGGCCACCTGATGTCGCCTCCTCGGGCTCAGGTGAGCACCGCCTCCTCGTAGGGACGCAAGCCCTGAGGGTCGAGGGGCAGCAACCCGAGATCGATCAGCCAGCGCTGGGTGCGCTCGTAGACGCTCCGGGTGTACGGCTCGAGCACGATTCGCTCCCCCAGCCCGAAGGTGCGCACGTCGACCATGGGGTGCAGCCATTCCGGCAGCTCGCGCAGGTAGTAGTGCTTGTAGCGCTGGGGCTCGAAGTCGATGTCGCGCTGGGCCCGAAGGAGGGCGTTCACGTAGCGCTCCATGTCCTCGGAGCTGGCGTCGCCCGTGACCAGGAAGCTCACCATGAAGGTGGTGTCCAGCACCTTCCGGAAGCCGTGCTGCTCCAGGACGTAGATCGGCGGCCCGAAGACGTTGGTGGCCTCCAGCCTCCCCTCGAGCATGAGGCGCAGGCGATCCAGGGGGGCGCCGGCGAAGCGCAGCCGGACCTGCTCCAGGGGAACGATCCCCTCCAGCGATTGCAGGGCCGAGAAGTGGCTGCCGGAGTGGAGGCCGACCGCGATCTCGACCCCGGCCAGGTCCTCCGGCCGCCGCACCGGGGAGTCGGACCGCACGTAGATGCCACCCGGGGCCACGCTGTAGGCCCGCCCCCACATCCGGCCCTGTCCGGTCGCGGAGGTGGCGTTGATCGCCCAGTGGCAGGCGCCGCTCACCTCGCAGGCCCGGCCGGCCTGCATCGACTCGAAGGCGCCGTACACCACCTCGTCAGGTCCCCCGTCGGCTGCCGGCCGGGAGCCGAGGTCGCGGAACTCGGGGATGCTCACGAACTCGTAGTCGAGCCCCTCGTCGGCGAAGTACCCCTTCTCCTCCGCCACCCACTCCTGCAGGCGCTGGTGGGGAACGATCCGGAACTTGCCCATCTGTCCCTCCTTGCGGAATTTCGA
>JAJPKS010000368.1 GCA_021323605.1 Bacillota bacterium
AGCCTGCTCCCGGGCGGCCGGCTGAGCAAGGGTCCAACGTCCCCCTCGGCCCGGGACCGAGCACGCCCCGGGACGGCCACCCCGGTTGCGTCGCCGGCCCTCCGCCTGCGCAGCCGGGTGACGATGGGCGGCGGCACGACGTACCCTCTGCCCGGCGTCGCCGCAGCCCCACCACATGACCTGCTTCGGCAGCTCCCTCACCGTGGGCTCGCCGTCCCCGTCGCCCTGAGAGAGCCCTGGCCCCCACACCATCCCGCGCCCGGGCGAGACAGCCCAGAGGTGCCGGCCATCGTTATCAAATCAATTGCCGATCGTCCGAGATTTGCCTAAAATGCCGGCAGGAGGTAGGGATGGGAACCAGACCGGCGGCATCGAGATCGGTGGCCGGGGTGGGCGAGCCCTGGCGCAGGGCGCCGAGGCCGTCATGAGGAGGGCCGGTCTCGCCCTGGTCGCGCTGCTGGGTCTGGTCGCCTGCGGCGGCTCCAGCGCCTCCGGGGCTCCCGCCCAGAGCACCGGCACCGCCACCGTGCACGTGGTCGTCCTCGAAGGCACGCAGCTCTTCCCGGTCGAGATCATGCAGCAGCAGGGCATCGCCGGCCGGCACGGGCTCAAGCTGAACGTCACCAAGCTCTCGGGGCCGCAGGCGGTTGACACGGCGGAGCAGAACGGCGACTTCGACATCGCCTTCAACTCCTGGCTCACGGTCGCCCTGTTCCGGCAGCACGGGATCGGGGTCTCCAACGTCTACTCGATGTACGGGTTCACCAACGACGTGCTGGTGAAGAAGGACTCACCGATCCAGAGCTTCGCCGACCTCAAGGGGAAGCGGATCGGTCTCTTCGGCGGCCCGACCGGGGGCACCACCACCCTCTTCCGGCTGATCTGTGTGAAGTACGATGGGTTCGACCCGGTCAAGGACGCCCAGGTGCAGTACGGCGCCCCTCCCCTCCTCGTCAACGCGCTCAACCGAGGGAGCCTGGACGCCGTCCAGCTGCTCGATCCCGTGATCGTCTCCGAACTCGAGACCGGCACCGTGCGCTCGATCGGGAACATCGGCGACATCTGGCGGCAGAAGACCGGCCAGGACCCGATGCTGGTGGCGATCAACGTCCGCGACTCCTGGGCGGCGCAGCACGCCGACGTGGTCAGGCGGTTCATCCTCGCCTTCCGGGAGGCGGTGCAGTACCTGCGAACCCACCGCGACGTCTGGCCCCGGCTCGCCGCCAGCGTGGGGATCACCAGCTCCGACGGCGTGAAGCTGCTGGAGCAGCGCACGGCCTCCCACTTCCTGACCGAGTGGAACCCGCGTTTCATCGCCGCGCAGAAGGCCTACGCCGCGCAGGTCTTCCAGACCCTGGGCAACGTCCAGGGCGTCCCCACCAGCATTCCGAGCGGGACCTTCAACACCGCCTATGCCCCGGGCTCGTGACCTGCTCTGGGCCCTCGGTGGCATCGTGCCGGCGGCCGTGGCCGCCTGCGGCGGCCCCGCGGCCACGTCCGGGGGGAGCGCGCCTCCGGCCTCCGTCCACGTGGTGGTCCAGGAGGGGCGACAGGCGTTCCCCATCCAGGTCATGCAGCAGCAGGGCATCGCCGCCGCCCACCACCTCAGGCTCGACCTGACCCGGGCGGCCGACCCGCAGGCCATCTACACGGCCATCCAGGCCGGCAACTTCGACGTGGCCTTCGGCGGCTGGCCCACCCTCGCCCTGCTCCGGCAGAAGGGCAGCGACGTCACCGTGACCGGACCGGTCGACCGGTTCACCAACGAGGTGCTGGTCCGCAGCGATTCGTCCATCCAGGGCTTCGCCGACCTGCGCGGCAGGCGCATCGGTCTCTACGCCGGGCCCACCGGCACCTCGACCATCCTCTTTCGTCTGATCTGTGTGCGCTTCTACGGGTTCGACCCTCTCACGGCGGCGAGCGTGCAGTACGGGGCGGCCCCGCTGCTCATGAGCGCGCTCGCTCGCGGAGACCTGGATGCCGCCCTGATCCTCGATCCGCTCATCGCCCAGGAGCTGGAGACGCACCGCTACCGCTCCGTGGGCGACCTCGGGACCATCTGGCAGGAGCGGACCGGCCAGCAGCTCATGGAGGTCGGCGTCGCCATGCGCGCCTCCTGGGCCGGGAGTCACACGAGCGTGGCCAGGAGCTTCATGTCCGCCTATGAAGAGGCCCTGGGCTACCTTCGATCTCACCCCAACGCCTGGACCCAGCTGGCCGGCAGCGTGGGCATCAAGGACGCGCAGGGGATCGCCCTGCTCCGATCCCGAACCTCGAGCAGTTTCATGACGAGCTGGAACCGCACCGTCATCGACCAGCAGGCGGCGTTCGCGGACGAGGTCTCCCGCTACCTGGGGAAGGTCTCCGGCGTCCCGACCACCATCCCGCCGGGCACCTTCACCACCGACTACCTCTCCACCGCCTGAGCCATGGAAATCGGCCTGCCCTTCGAGCCCACCGCCGCCGGACGCTGGAGCGGCCTGCGCCGGCGCCTCCTCGGCCCTGCGGTCGGCCTGCGCGTGCTCTCGCTGCTGGCCGCCCTACTGGTGTGGCAAGGGCTGTCGCTGGTGGTGGGCGCCCGGTTCATCCCCGGCCCGGGGGTCACCTTCGCCGAGCTCTGGCGGCTGGTCGTGAGCGGAGAGGTCTGGGGCCAGTTCCTGATCACCCTCGAGCGCATGGGCATCAGCTTCGCCCTGGCCATGGCCGGAGGCATCGCCGTGGGCACGCTCATGGGCCTGTACGGCCGGGCCGAGAAGCTGCTCGACCTCTGGATCACGGTCGGGCTCGCCATCCCCGGGCTGTGCTACGTGATCATCGCCTTCATGTGGCTCGGGCTGAACGACCGGGCCGCGGTCCTGGCCATCGCCCTCAGCACCTTCCCGGCCATCGCCATCAACGTCTGGCAGGGGACCAAGGCGATCGACCAGGGGCTGGTCGACATGTCACGGGTGTTCGGCGCCTCCGCCTGGCGCCGCGCCACCAGGGTGGTGTTCCCCCAGGTGCTGCCCTACGTGATGGCGGCGGCGCGCTCGGGGGTCGGGGTGGTCTGGAAGGTGACCGTGGTGGTCGAGCTGCTGGGCCGGTCGAACGGCATCGGCTACCAGCTCAACTACAACTTCCAGGTCTTCGACATGGCCGGCGTCTTCGCCTGGACCCTCTTCTTCACCCTGGTCATGATCGTGATCGA
>JAJPKS010000328.1 GCA_021323605.1 Bacillota bacterium
ACCATTCCGCAGCGCGAGCTCCGCAACCGCATCTCTGAGGTGCTGCGTCGTGCCGAGCACGGCGAGGAGTTCGTGATCACGGTCGGCGGAAGGGCGGTCGCCCGTCTCGGTCCCCAGCGGCGACAGCGGTGGGTGTCGCGCGACCGACTCCGAGCGCTGATGGCTCGGCCAGCGACACCGACGCTGCTCGAAGACATCCGCCGCCTTCCGGGCGCGCTTCAGGATCCCTTTGGCACCAGGTGAGAGCCCTCCTCGATACGTCGGTCTTGATCAGCGATGATCCCAGCCTTCTGCCGGAGGAGGCCGCGATCAGCGTGGCGTCCCTTGCCGAGCTTCACTTCGGCCTGCTCCTCGCCAAGGATCCCTTGGAACGAGCCCATCGCGCGCAGAGACTGGGATTTGTCGAGGCCGAGTTCGACCCCATCCCGGTGGACGCCGAGATCGCCCGCATCTGGGGAGAGCTGGCTCATATCTGTGTGGCTCGGGGCCTCCACCCACGGCGGCGTTCCATGGACCTCCTCATCGCGGCGACCGCTAAGGCTCTGCGCGTCCCGCTCATCTCCCTTGACGAGGACTTGAACCCGCTCGCAGACGTCGTCGATCTCCGCCGTGATCCCGGCGAGCGGGCTGACCTGGGGACGCCTGGCTGAGTTGTTGCGGATTCCGTCGTGGCCGCCTCGGGATCATCACCGGGAATCCCCAGCGCCGCAACCGGCGGTGGGCCTCCAGTGGGTCCGCACACCAGACCAGCTCGGCCTGATCACCCTCGACCGATTCGTCGTTGCCCCCAGGCCCAGCCGGGCCTGGCGGGCACTCGTGCCGAACACCGTCGGTGAAGAACGCCGGATGGACCTACCCCGCTACGACAGGCAACTTCACTATCTTCCCTACGCTGCCCCTGCCCAGCGCGCCGACGCCCGACGGGTCTCGTAGGCGGCGGGCGTCGTGTAGCCGAGCGTGGAGTGGAGCCGCTGCCGGTTGCAGGACACCTCGACGTACTCGAACACCGCCGGTTGCGCCTGCGCCCGCGTCGGCCGGGCGTGGCGGTGGATCAGCTCCACCTTCAGCGTCGAGCAGAACGACTTCACCACCGCGTGGTCCCAGCATGGCCGCGGCCGCGACCGGCTCTGCCGGATGCCGTGCCGGGCCAGCAGCGCGGCCGCTCACCGGCTCGCCCTCCCTGCGCAGCCAGGCCAGGGAGGCATTGGCCGTCTTGACGTAGCTGGCGATGGTGTGGGGGAGAGCGGCCCCCGGCCCGGAGCGGGCCCGCCATCACCCGCCAAGCGGCTCATCTGGTACTGGCCGGGCTGGGCGGGGTCGGTGATGCCCGCCCTGGCGCAGCAGGGGAGGAAGACCCCCTCCAGCCGGTAGCGGAGGCCGTCCTCGATGGTCCTGGGGCTCAGGCCGACGGCCTGGCGCGAACTCGGGCCGAACTCGGCCGGAGTTGGCTGGTGGGCGGCGCTGGGATCGAACCAGCGACCTCTTGCGTGTGAAGCAAGCGCTCTCCCGCTGAGCTAGCCGCCCGCGTGATGCCAATTCTAGAGACCTGGCCGGGGGGCAGGGCCGGGGCACCTCGGTGCCAGCCCGGCCCGGCGTGCCCGCCGCCGGGCCGGTGAGGCGACCGCGACCGCGGCCCCGGTCACGACCGCATCCCGCCCCCCACCGGCCCGCTTGGCATCGCCGGGAAGGCCAGGTCGAGAATACTCACCGTCCCATGCACGAGACCTCGATCCGGGCCCTGGTCGGAGCGCTGATCGGTGCGGTGGCGGTCGCGGCCTGCGGCGGCTCGGCTCCGGTGGGGAGTCCTGCCCAGCCGCTGGCCCCTCTGGGTGCGCAGGTCCTGCGCTTCGGCGTCGCCCAGCCGGCCCTGAACCTCGACCCGGCACGGACTCACGACCCGACCACCGTCTCTTTGGTTCAGAACCTGTTCGACGGCCTCTACCGATGGGACGAGCACCTGAGGATCGTGCCCGACGCCGCCCTGGGCATGCCCGACGTCTCTCCCGACGGCCTGACCTACACCTTCCACCTGAACCCGGCGGTCAGGTTCTCCAACGGCGACCCGGTCACGGCCCAGGACTGGATCTGGTCATGGACCCGGGCGCTCCGGATCCATGCCGCCGACCTGAGCGCCCTGGAGCTGATCCAGGGTGCCGCCGAGGTGGAACAGGGAAGGGCCTCCACCGTCACCGGCCTCTCGGCGCCGGGCGACCTCACGCTGGTGGCCCGACTGGTGCGGCCCGCCGGCTACTGGCTGGGTCAGTTGGCCATCCCCGGGCCTGCGAGCGTGGTGGATCCTCGGGTGCTCACCGCCAGCGGAGACCCGGACGGCTCCGCCTGGGCCACCAGCCCGGCCACCTGCGTGGGCACCGGCCCCTATCGCCTGGCCGGCGTTCGCCCCGGTCGTTCCCTGTGGTTCACGCCCCTGGCCGACTGGTGGGGAGGGTCGAGCGGGGTGCTGCAGAAGGTCGTGGTCGACCTCGGCGTCGCGCCCTCGACCCAGGTGCGCAGGTTCGAGGACGGCGCCTACGACCTGGTGGGGGAGGCTTCCCAGCCCATCGACCCGGCCGATCTCGTGCGCTACGCCGAACAGCCGAACCTGCGTCAGCAGCTCCACCAGGAGCCGACCGCCACCACCGTCGCCCTCGCCTTCGACCCGGAGAGCGGCCCCTTCGCCGGTGGGACGGAGCCCGCGGCCGTTTCCGCGGGGACGACCCCGGCTCCCGCCGAGGACCGTGGTCCGATCGCGCGGGAGGCCTTCGACCTGGCCATCGACCGCCAGCAGCTGGCCAACGCGGCCTGCGCCGGCTCCCTCACCTGTGTCCCGGCCACCGGGGGGCCCATCCCCCCCACGCTCCGCGGCTACCTGGGCACGGGGAAGGATCCCTACGCCCACGCCGACCCCGCCCGGGCCCGGAGGCTGCTGGCCGAGGCAGGAGGGCCGGCCAGGTTCGACGGGCTCGTCCTGGCCTATCCCCCGGACGACCGCAGCGCCCGCGTCGCGCACGAGCTGGTCGCTCAGTGGAGGTCGGCGCTGGGGGTCGAGGTGACCGCGGCGGCGGTCGCGCCAGGGGCCGTCCAGGCCCGGCCCGTCCTCTTCCTGGAGACCTGGACCGCCCCCTACGACAGCCCACAGGCCTGGTTCGACGCCCATCCTTCGTGTACGGCCGTGCCGCTGGCCGGGATTGGATCCGCCTGTCCAGCCTCGGTCACGCGCCTGGTGGGACGAGCGGCGGTCACGGCCGGCGACGGCGCCCTGCCCCTCTACCAGCAGGCCCTTCAGGTCGTGGTCAGGGACGTGACCTGGGCGGCCCTGCTCTACGGCCAGCAGCCGGTGCTGATCCAACCCTACCTGCTCGGCTGGGACTACAGCGGCCTGGAGGACGTCCCCTGGACCGATCTCAAGTTCATCGCGCGCTGAGGTGGCCGTAGCTCGTACCCTATCGGCCATGGCCGAGCAGCCGCTCCGCACCCGTCGCTGCGTCCCCTGTGAAGGCGGCGTCCCGCCGCTGACCGAGGAGCAGGTTCGTCCGCTCCTGGCCCAGGTCGAGGGCTGGGAGGTGGAGGAGGCCGACGGGCACCAGCAGCTGGTGAAGACCTTCCGGTTCCCCAACTTCGTCAAGGCGGTGGATTTCGTGAACCGGATCACGCCGGTGGCGGAGTCGGAGGGACATCACCCCGACCTGCTGGTCGCCTGGGGTCGGGTGCGGGTCCAGCTCTGGACCCACGCCGCCGGCGGCCTGACCGAGAACGACTTCATCCTCGCCGACAAGATCGACGAGGTGGCCTCGGGAGCCACACCCTGAACTCGCCGGCCTCGAAGCCATGTCCGCGCTGCGGGGGCCGGGGGCGACCCATCGTCTACGGCCGCCCGACCGCGGCCGCGCTGGAGCTGGCGGCGAGGGATGAGATCGTGCTCGGGGGGTGCATCGTGGGATCGGACAGCCCGCGCTGGTGCTGCACGGCCTGTCGGCACCGGTGGGGTGGGACCGGTCGTTCGCCGCTCCCGAGCACACCCGTGCCCGGCGGCCTGGCCGGAGGCGGCGGAGAGGACGAGCCGACGTAGCTCAGGCCGGCAGAGCGATCGCCTTGTAAGCGATTGGTCGGGGGTTCGAATCCCCCCGTCGGCTCCAGGCACGATCCGAGCCGCCGCGGCGCCTGGGGGCCCACCGGCCCTGGAGTCCCGGCGGAGGCCAGCACGGGGCCGAAGCGGCGACGGACGAGGGGACATCGGCCCCGGGCGGCGGGGATGGGCGGCGGGCGCGACCTCCGGTGCCGGGGCCGCGCCGTGCCCCGTCAATATGCACTGGGGGCCTTGCAGCTGAACATCGAGACCACCTGGTGCGTCTGCTTGCCCTTGCACTTCGGGCACTCGGGGGGATCGTCCTTCAGGCGATCGTGCTGGCTGATGGGCATGCTGAGCTCGAAACGCTCACCGCAGGTCCGGCACTCGAACTCGTAGACGGCCATGGAAACCACACCTCCTCCTCGACTCGTGACCAATCGCACACTACACGGCGCCCGGGGTGCGGTCGTCAATCCTCGATCACGGACCGGTGGACCGGGGACCGCGATGGGCGTGGCCGCCGTTTCCCCGGCAAGGACGAGCAGGCCTCAGCCACTGGCGCGGCCGGGCGAGCGCCGGCGCCAGGACGAGGGGATCACCGGAGCCGTGGGGGACCGCTTCCGGATGACCTCGATCAGCGGTCGACCGGCGGCCCCGGGCTCGGCTTCCTCGCTCACGGGTGGCTCAGCGGTCGGGAACGGCGAAGGCCGTAGAGCGCGATCAGGCCCAGACCAATGACCACCGCCGCACCCACCAGGTGCCAGAGGACGATGGCCCCGGCCGCCACCGGCCGTGAGAGCCCGATCGAGGAGAGAAGGAAGGTGCCCATCGCCTCCAGGCTCCCCACGTAGCCGGGCGCGGCGGGCAGGACGTACGTGTAGAGGAGCGTGACCTGGGTCACGATCGCCGACGCCACCGGCACCGCCAGCCCCAGGGCCGGGAAGAGCATGAAGAAGGCCAGCCCGTCGAGGAGCATGGCGGTGGCCGAGACGAGCACGATGCCCAGCAGGCGCTGGCCACGGGTGGCCGCCAGCCCCACGCGGAGGGCTGCGCTCTGCCGCTGCAACGACTCGACCCACCTCCCCGGTAGGAAACGGAGAGCACGACTGGAGCAGACCAGCCGGGGGCCAAGCAAGAGGCCACCGCCGATGGCCATCAGCGTCACCAGCGCCATCCCGAGCACGACCACGAGCTGGGTCAGCGAGGGCAGGGCGGTGTCCGCTGCCGTCAGCTTGAGGAGGGTTCCGGCGCTGAGCACGGCCGCCACGCCACCGAGATCGAAGGCGTGGTCGACCACGATCACCCCGAGCCCCACCGCGGCCGATTGCCCTCCCCGCCTCACCAGCCACCACAGGCGCAGCGCCTCGCCGGCCCGGAAGGGAACGGCGTAGTTGACCAGCTGGGTGGCGGCGTTGACCCAGAGAGCGTCGGTCAACCTCACCCGGGTCCAGGCCCGCAACAACAGCATCCAGCGCGTCGCCCTCGCCACCTGGCTGAGCAGGGTCAGGACCACGATGGCCAGCAGGGGGCTGAGGTGGCGGGGCTCGAGGTGGTGTTCCACCTGGTCGATGGGCACGGCCCGGAACAGCAGGTAGAGAGCGACGATGCCGAAGGCGGAGTTGACCGCACCTCGAATCCAGGGGTTCACCCAGGCGGCGCGTGCCCGTTCGCGGATGGGACGGATGCTGATGGAGATTCTCACGGGTGGCCCTTCGACCGGCAACGATACTGAACCGGCACCGCCCCGCGCCAGCCGGACGGGGCCTCCCCGACCCCGATCGTGGTCCGGCCGGCTTGGAGTTTGACCGGGCCATCCGCCGGCCATATACGTCACATGAGCAACCGGTACGCCGACGTATGGGCCGACGCCGCCGACGCCGCGTCCGTCCACCGCGAGCGGAACGCGGTCTCGCGGCGCTACCGCCGGATGCTCGCCCTCACCGACGACCTGCTCGGCCGCCTGGAGTCCCTGAACGCATCCGGCGGCGGGGAGCTGTCGCGCCAGGCGCGCGCCACCATCGAACGAGTGGTGGTCCGCCTGGACCCCGACCTCCAGGTCGGGCTCCTCGGCTGCGGCACGGTTCAGGAGGCCGTGGACGCGGTGCTGGCGGTGCAGGACGAGGTCCTCCGCCGCCTGCACGGCCGAGCCCCCGCGGAGCGGGAGCGCCGGAGCGCCTGAGCCGCGCTGTCGCCGACGGCACCTGGCTCGGAGGGGAGTCACCCGGAGCGAGATCTCGCCTCACGCCATCCCGGTCGACCCTCCCTCTCGGGACGAGCCGGGCTGCCGGCCGGCCTCAGCGCCGGGCGGCCGACCGGAGGCGGTCGACCAGGTGACGCACCGAGGGCAGCTCCAGCCGAGCCAGGGTCGTGTCCCGGGCCACCTCGGCCACCCGCCTGGCCCGACTCCCGTCCATGACGTTGGGCCCCATGGCCGCGAGATCGGCCTCGCCCGGCTCCAGCAGCAGCACCTCGGCCCCATCTCGCCGGAGCCGGGCCACCTCGGCCGCGACCTGACGGGCACGGCGACGCCGCAGGGCCGCCGCCACCCCCATCCACGGGTTCCGGCTCCGGGGGCGGGCTCGCGTCGACATCGGGCTCAGGGCCACGACCAGGTCGAGGTCGTGACCGACCAGCAGGTCCAGGTTCGACATGGAATGCAGCCCGCCGTCGACGTAGAGGCGTCCCGCAACCGGGACCGGGCGGAAGAAGCCGGGAATGGCGCAGGACGCGGCCACGGCGGTCGCGAGCGGGGGCCGGGGAGCGTCGTCGCGCCCGAACACGACCCGATCCCCGGTCCGGTAGTCGCAGGCCACGATCCAGCACGCGTCGTGCGGTGCCCAGCCGTCGGCGACCACGCGACGCACCGCGGTCTCGATCACGGTCGTCGGCACCGTCCCCGGCGGCACCAGCCCCGAGATCATCCGCGACGGCGCCCGCTCGCGCAGGGCTCGGCGCGCCAGCCCGATCGAGCCCGGCCGCAGGGTCGGCAGCCGCCAGGGGAAGCGATACGCCCCGGGTCGCGTGAGGTCGCGCAGCCAGTCCGGGGCGGCGTCGAGCCCTTCCTCGGGAGGGCCCGGCAGCAACCGGCGCGGCGCCACGCCCGCGGCCACGAACGCCGCCACCACCGAGCCCGCCGAGGTCCCGATCTCCACGTCGGCCGCGACCGGACTCCAGCCCGTGCTCGCGTTCAGGGCGACCATGGCCCCGGTCAGCCAGGCGCCTCCCACCACCCCACCCGCCCCCAGGACGAGCGCGACCTTCATCGCATCGAGTTTCGCATCGGCGCCCGCGGCCTGACACCGTCCCGTACCGGATTCCCGCACGACCACCGATCGCGGCCGCGATCCGCAGTCGGTTCAGCCGTCCGGGCGGGGTTCCCTCGGGATACCGGGGCCGCCCGGCGCGCCCATCCGCCGCGGCCTGCCCCGGCGACGGGTGGCACGCCTACCCGGCCCCGGACGGGGAGCGGCGGGGCGCAGACGTTCCCACGACTCGGGAAGGCCGGCCAGGGCCACGACGTAGCGGTCGCGATCATAGGGACGGCCCTCACAGACCATGTCCCAGAGCTGCTCCAGCGCGACCGACCCCAGCATGTGCAGGATGTCGTGCCGCTCGTAGCCCAGCTCGCGAAGCCGGAGCGCCGTAGCCCAGACCTCGGGCGGATTCCCCTCCCAGAGCTGATTGGCGATGAGCTCGTGCACGGCCAGGTGGAGCCGCGGATTGAGGCGAACGCCGCCCACCTCCACCTCCTCCACCTCGCGCTCGATCGCGTGCTGGAACTCCGGGTGCTCGGCCAGGATGAGGAAGTAGCGGTCGTCGGCCTTGGCCGGGTCCAGGCAGCCGAGGTCCATGTCTCCCAGCGTGCCCGTCGCCGAGGGCACCGCCCAGCTCCGTCGCTGCTCGTCCGCGAGTCGTCCTCGTCCCACCTCACGACCACCATAGCGAGGACAGGGACGGAAATGGGATGACACATCGGCCGGAGCCGGCCCCGCGGGGTCACGTCGAGGCGGGCAGGTTCGAAACTATCCCTACACCGTCTTCCTGCCGTATGGTGTCGCCGACGGCTGCGGGTAGGCAGGACGGTCGAGCCGTCAAGGAACCCTCACCGAGTTCGACTACCGTCTACCCCCCGGAGCGGCGTCGAGCGTGCTCGACGCCGCCCACTTTCTACGGCTCAGTGCCCGGCCGGCCGGGCCTGGACCTCGATTCCCTGACCAGCCAGGTGGTGCCATCGCGACGGTCTCGCACCTCGACCCCACCCTCCCCCAGGGCGTCGCGAAGGGCGTCCGCCAGCCGGTACTCGCCCTGTTCGCGGAGCCGGGCACGCAGGGCGAGCACCGGCTCCACGACGGGAGCCAGGCGCTGGTGGGGGTCGCTCATCCCCTCCACGGCCGCCGCGCCGAGGCGCACGATCAGGGAGCGGAGCACGGTCCGGGCCTGGCCCAGCTCGTCCGATTCGAGTACGTCGTCGGACCAGGCGGCGATGGCCTCCTCGAGGTCGAGGGCGGCGGCGGCCATGGCCCGCGCATCCAGGGCCGCCTCGGCTCGATCGAAGCGCTCCTCGCAGGCCTGAGCCGTCATCCGCAGGGAGTCCCGCCGGCCCTCCGCCTCGACCGGCGCGGCCGTCGCCGGGGCCACGGGCGCCGCGGGAGCGCCCAGCTGGCCGGCCGCGAGCCGGCACAGTTCGTCCAGGGTGAGCACCGTGCCCGGGCCGAGTGAGTGCGAGGAGCCCGCGCGGCGGAGGGTGACGCCTCCGTGGCCACGCACGCTCAGCGTTCCCGTGCCCAGATCGAAGACCGCGGCCGTGTGCTCGTCGATGCCCAGGATCACGGCTTCGCCCGGCAGCTGCGCCTCCAGGGCCCGCAGCCGCCGCTCGCCCACGAAGCAGTAGCGGGTGTCGTGGGTGCCCCCCTCACGGTTGTCGAAGTGGGGGATGACCGCCGCCACCAGGCCCAGCTCCGCCATCAGGTCGATCCCTTCCAGCCAGGCCGGGTCCATCCCCACCTTGTAGATCTCGTAGACGGGCAACGTGAACCGTCCCAGGGTGCAGGCCGCGGCCGAGGAGACGACCGTGATCCCGCCCCGCCGCAGGCGATCGCGCAGGGCCGCGCCCACCGGCGACGCCGACCACTGCCGGGCGGCGTAGGAGGGGCTGCCGGGGCCGGTGAACACCCAGTCGGCGGCGCGCACGGCGGCGATGCCCTGGGCGAGGTCGACGGCCTCGGTGTCGGCCGGCCGGCGGAGCCCCGGCGCCACCCGCACCTGCAGCCCGACGTTGACGGCGAAGTACCGCCGGGCCTTGGCGGTGACCTCGTCCGCGTTCTCCTGGAAGCCGTACGGGGTCTCCACGAGCACGGCCGTGGGATCCCCTCCCAGGGAGGCGACCAGCTCCCGGTGCAACGTGACCATCGTCGGGCTGGTCTCCCCGGAACCGACGACGACGAGGAGGCCGGCCCCTTTCGACCCCATGCAGGGACAGCGTACCCACCCTCCGGAGCCGATGCGGCGGAAAGAGCGTGGCCCCCCGAGGGCGCTCACCGCCGGCCGGGCACCCCCACCGGAGACCGGCGTCGGGAACGAGGCCGAGCCAGCCCAGGGGCGGGCCGGCGGCCACGGGGAGGGCTGTACGGCTCCGACGTGCGGTGGCATGATGTGAGCGGTTCCACAACGCGGCTGTCGTTTTCGTTCAGCGGCCGTCCGTGTCGGGTCGGAGCCATTCCGGACCGTGCGGCCGGGTTCGAGGTCGTGTCCGGTTCGGAGCGCGGGATCGGGCGAGGAGAGATAGGGAGAACGGACAACGGGAGTGGAGGAGCGAGCATGAGCACGACGGAGGCCACCCGGGGCCAGCTCGTGCGGGCGGTGGTCGCCAGCACGGTCGGGACCTCGATCGAGTGGTACGACTACTTCCTTTACGGCAGCGCGGGGGCGCTGGCCCTGAACCAGGTCTTCCTGCCCCAGAAGAACGCGCTGGCGGGCACGCTCGAGATCTACGCCAGCTTCTTCGTCGGCTTCCTGGCGCGCCCGATCGGCGGCGCCATCTTCGGTCACTTCGGCGACCGGATCGGGCGCAAGGCGACGCTCATCGCCACCCTGCTCCTGATGGGGATCGCCACCTTCCTGATCGGCGTCCTGCCTGGCTACGCCACCATCGGCATCTGGGGCTTCGTCATCCTGAACCTCCTCCGCGTCTGTCAGGGCCTGGGCGTGGGCGGCGAGTGGGGCGGTTCCGTCATCCTCTCCCTGGAGTGGGGCAGCCGCGGCCGCCGAGGCTGGATCGCGAGCTGGCCGCAGTTCGGGGTGCCCGTGGGCCTGCTGCTCTCCAGCGCCGTGCTGGCGCTGATGCTGGGTGTGATCTCCCCCGGGGCCGCCTTCGTGGCCTGGGGCTGGCGCGTCCCCTTCCTGCTCAGCATCGTCCTGGTCGCGATCGGCCTCTACATCCGCCTCGGCATCCTGGAGACCCCCGTCTTCTCCAGGATCCTGGAGCAGCACCGCGTGGAGCCGGCCCCCTTCCTGGAGGCGTGGCGGCTGCACTGGCGCGAGATCATCCTCAGCGCCTTCCTGCGCCTGCCCGAGCAGGCCCCCTTCTACATCCTGACCGTCTTCGTGGTCACCTTCGGGCTCTCGGTCCATTTCGACCGCGCCTTCATCCAGAACGCCGTGCTGGTGGCGGCCGCGGTCGAGCTGTTCGCGGTCCCCTTCTTCGGCCACCTGTCGGACCGCATCGGTCGCAAACGCATGTACCTGATCGGGGCCGGAGTCATGGGCGTGTGGGGGTTCGTCTACTTCGGTCTCTACAGCCTCGCCATCCCCGTTCTGGCCTTCATCGTGATCGCCGTCTCCCTGCTCCCCCACGCCATGCAGTACGGTCCCCAGGCGGCGCTGATCGCGGAGAACATGACCGGCCGGGTTCGCTACAGCGCGGCCTCCCTCGGGTACCAGCTGGCCTCGATCATCGCCGGCGGCCCCTCGCCCTTCATCGCCACCGCCATCTGGGCCGGCACCCGAAACCCCTACGCGATCGGCGCCTACATCCTCCTCTGCGCCGTACTCGGGTTCATCGCCACCGTCCTCATCAGCGACCGCTCTCGAGCCGACATCACGGTCGAGTACGACGATCAAGCGCAGCCGGCGAAGACGACCACGATCACCGCCTGACCCGTCAGCGGTCCCGGGTTCTGCGGCCGGGACGGGGACCCTCCCCGCCCCGGCCGGCCCGGCCTCGGAGTGCCTCGGCAAACCGCGTCCAGAACCCCAGCCGGGTGACCGGCACCGGTCGGCACCGGCGTGCCCTCGACCGCGGGCTTCCTGATGGCAATGCAACCATCCGGGTGCGAACCGGGTTGCAGGGGCGTGATCGCATCCCACCCGGCCCCGCTCCGAGGCTCCTCCCGCCCGCGTCGCCGCCGGACGCACAAACCGGAGAGGAGCGGCGCGTGAGTCGGATCGGGGCTGGCCGGCGTGACTCCGGTCTGGCCGCGGCCGTGGCCCGCGACCTGGACGGCAGCTTCGAAGACCTGGTGGCTGCGTACCAGGACCGGCTCTTCGCCTACGCGGCAAGCCTCTGCGGCGACCCCGGACGAGCCGAGGAGGTCGTCCAGGACGCCTTCGTCCGAGCCTATCACGCGCTGCGCCGCTACGGTCCGCGGCGACGGCGGGAGCTGGCGCTGCGGCCCTGGCTGTACCGGATCACGCTCAACACCCTGCGCCATCACCTGCGGGCCCGACGCCCCGACGTGCTCTCCCTGGCCGAGGCACCCGAGCCCGGGGCGCCGGCGGCGGCCGAGCCCGAGAACGTGGCCATCCGCGACGGGCGGACCCTCCAGCTCCAGGCCGCGTTGCGCCGCCTCCCGCTCCGCCACCGTCAGGCCATCGTGCTCCGATACGTCCACCAGCTGACCTATCCCGAGGTGGCGGAGATCCTCGGCCAACCGGTGGGGACGGTGAAGGCCAACGTGCATCGGGGCCTGCAGAGGCTCCGCCGATATCTGCCCCCGGAGGTGACCTGAATGGACGATCCTGGTCTCGCGAAAGCGACCCTGGGCGGAGGCTCGCCGGTGCGCGCGCCGGCGAGCCTCCTGCCCCGGGTGCTGGGCACGCTGGGACTCGGCTACTGGTACGCCGACCTGGACTCCCCGCTCGGCCCCGTCCATCTCGCCTGGGGCCCTCGGGGCGTCGCCGCCCTGCGGCCGGCCGGCGATCCGGCACGCTTCGAGGAGTGGTTCCGAGCCCGAACCGGACGGCCGGCGAGGCGGGCGGCGGGCCTGCCCACGTCCCTGGCCACACGCCTCGCGGCGGCGATGGGCGGAGCCCGAGAGCGCGTGCCCGTCGACCTGGCCCACCTGGGCGAGTTCGCGCGGGCGGTCCTGATCAAGACCCGTGAGATCCCCCGTGGAGAGGTGCGCCCGTACTCCTGGGTGGCCCGGGAGATCGGCCGGCCGCGAGCGGTCCGGGCGGTCGGCAACGCCCTGGCCCACAACCCGGTCCCGCTCCTCGTCCCCTGCCATCGCGTGGTCCTCAACGACGGCCGACTGGGTTCGTACAGCTGCGGGGGAGCGGTGGCGAAGCGGGCGCTGCTGGATCTCGAGGGCGCCCAGCCCGATGCCCTGGAGGAGCTGGCCAGGCGTGGGGTGCGCTTCTGGGGCAGCCCCAGCACCGGGATCTTCTGCTTCCCTTCCTGCCACCGAGCCCGCCGGATCGCTTCCCACCGCCGGGTCGAGTTCGGTTCCGAGCGGGAGGCGGCGGCGGCCGGGTTCCGTCCCTGCCGCATCTGCCGTCCCGGCGGCCCGCCGGCCGGCGGGTGAGGACGATCGCGAGGGCTGAGCCAGAGCCCGACCCGCCCTCAGGTGAGGGCCGCCGCCCCCTCGAGCACCACCAGGCGGTCCCGCGGGGCCTGGAGGGCGCGCTGTGCCCACTCCTGGACCTGGTCCTCCTGGGTGAAGAGCAGCACCTGGTGGGTCTGGCTGATGCGGTGCAGGAGGTCGAGCAAGGCCTCCGTCCGCCCGGTGTCGCTGTGAACGGTGACCTCGTCGAGGAGCAGCGGACAGCTCTCCCCGGTCCGGGTCAGGCGCTCGACCAGGGCCAGCCGGAGCAGCAGGTAGATCTGCTCCCTGGTGCCTTGGGAGAGCAGGTGGGCCTCGCGCCACTGGCCGCGGGGGCCGCAGACCCGCACCTCGAGGGTGCTCGGGTTCACGATCGCATCCGTGTACCGGCCGCCGGTCACGTGCGGCAGCCAGTCGCGCAGGGTCCGGGTCAGCACCGGGGCGACGTCCCGGTGGACCCGCTCCTGGGCCCGGCGAAGGAAGTCCCGGGTGAGGCTCAACACCCTCTCCAGGTCCTGCACCCGTCGCAGCTCGGCCTCCGCCTGCTCCAGCTCCTCCTCGGCGGCGGAGAGATCGGGCACCCGGGCGGCCAGCTGGCGAAGGCTGCCGCGCGCGGCGGCCGCCTGCTCCGCCGCCGTCGCCGCCTCCTGGCGCCGGAGCCGAAGCTCGGCCTCGAGATCGACGTCCTGGGCGAGGATGGCGGCCAGGCGGGAGGGATCGACGGCGGCCTCGAGGGGCCGCGCCTCGGCGTCGCGCCGTTCCGCCTCCGCCCGGAGCTGGTCGACGGTCGCGCCCGCCAGGAGCGTCTCCAGCTCCCCCCACTCGCGGACGCGGCGCTGGTGCTCGGCCACCGCCTCCAGCCGCCGGTCCAGCCAGTCCTCCACCGCCACCGCCAGCGCCTCCTCGCTCTCGGCCCGCAGGCCGATCTCGGCCGCAATCGAGACCAGCTCCTCGCCCGCACGCCGGCGCGAGGCGAGCTCCTCCGCGGTCCTCGCCTCGAGCGCCCGCCGCATGGCCAGCTGTGCCTCCAGCGTCCGCCGCCGGGCGGCCAGCTCGGCCCGCGCCTTGCGCTCCCGGC
Source organism: Bacillota bacterium (assembly GCA_021323605.1). Taxonomy (GTDB): domain Bacteria; phylum Chloroflexota; class Dormibacteria; order Dormibacterales; family Dormibacteraceae; genus CADDZO01. The sequence goes on from JAJPKS010000328.1 coordinate 13,964, forward strand.
ACCCCTGCGGGTAGGCGTCCAGGCTCGCTTCCACCGACCCGAGCCAGTCCTGACCCCGTCCCGCCAGCGCCGCCCAGAGCTCGTGTTCGGCCCTCTGGAGCTGATGACCGAGCTCGGCCTCCCGCCGCCGCCAGGCCTCCACCTGGGAGCGGGCCGCCGAGGCCGTCGCGATCTCGTCGGCGAGTTCCAGGAGCCGCTCGGGATCGGCGGGCAGGCCCAGCCCGGCCGCCTTCTCCGCCGCCTCCCGCCGGCGCCGGACGGCCATCCCGGCGCCGCCGAGCGCCGCGTCGGCCTGGCTGAGCGCGGTGAGGGCGGCGTTCCGCTCCTGCAGGTGACGTACCCACACCACCGAGCCCAGGACCACGTCGACCAGAAGCGCCGCCAGCACCAGGGCCGGCCGGACCAGCACCGCCCCCGCCAGCCCGGCCACCAGCACCGCCAGCAGGGCCGCGATCAGGGCCAGCTCGAAGGGGGAACCCTGACTGGCCTCCACCCTGCGGCTGGCCTCGGCGCGCCGCGCCAGCAGCTCGGGATCCGCCTCCGGCTCGGGGCCGCCCAACTCACGGGCCAGGTCGCGCAGGACGTGCTCGGGGTGCTCGGTGGAGGGCGCCGGAGGTTCGGGCGGCCGGGCCCGCTCGTGGGCGGCGATCACGCCCCGGGCCGCGATCCATTCGTCGCGGGCCGCGATCACGGCCGGGTCGGGGTCCAGATCCCCCTGTGGAGCCTCCGGCAGGGCGGCCAGCTCGGCCTCCATCTCCGCCGCCGAGGGACCGGCCAGGACGGGCACCTCGGGCCGTTCCAGCCAGCGCTTGAGCACCGCCTGGGCGCGCCGGGCCAGGTGCTCACCCGCGGCCAGGTCGAACTCCGGCCGCTCCGGGACACGGGCGAGGATCTCCTCCACCCGGCCCAGGCGACGGCCGGCCTCCATGGCCCGGCGCCTCGCCGCCGCCGCCTCCCAGGCCATCAGCTCGGCCCGGGCGACCCGCTCGGCCTGCTCCAGCGCCTCGGACCGGGCCGCCGCCCGCCGGTACTCGGTGTGGGCCTCCCGGGCCGCCGCCAGGCGCTTCCGCGCCTCGTCCCGGGCCTCGAGGGCCCGTCTGAGCGGCCGCGTGCTGGAGGCGCGATCCTGGCCCACCCGCTCCCGCAGGAAGCGGTCGATCAGCTCCAGGGCGGCGGCGGCGGTGGCGTCGCCGCCGGCGCTGGCGGCCGCCCGCTGCAGGTGCTCGGCCAGCAGCTCCGGGTGCTCGATGACCCCCAGCACGTCCGCCTGGCGGACGCAGGCCGTGGCCAGGAACGTCCGCCGGTCGAGCCCCAGCCACCGCGAGCCGTCGAGGGCGCCCTCGAACACGATCTCCCCGGAGACGTCGGTCCCCAGCCCCAGGTCGATGGCCCGGGAGCCGACCTTGCCGTCGAGGTCGTGGCGGAGGTCGATCCGGCGCCCGTCGGCGAGCACGATCACGGCCCCGACCGCCCACTCGCTCCCGTCCCAGGGGCGATGCTGGTCGCGGAACGCCTTCTCCTCACGCGACAGGCCCCGGCCGCGGCGGGTGCCGCAGAGCCCGGCGTAGGCGGCGGCGTGCAGGGCCGACTTGCCGGCCTCGTTGGGGCCGTAGACGACGTTCATGCCCGGCGCCAGCTCCAGCGGGCGGGCGGAGAAGGGTCCGAAGGCGATCAGGTTCAGCGACTCGAACCGCACCTACCCCACCTCCAGGTCGGAACGCCCGTCCAGGGCCCGCAGCCCGGTCACGACCACCCGCCGCCGCAGCTCCGGGTCGAGGTCGGAGGCCATCACGTCCCGGACGAACTGCCCGCGCACCGTCTGCTCGGCCGCGATCGCGTCCAGGTCGTAGGCGGGGGTGAGCCCTTCCATCCGCACCGGCAGGAGGTCGAGCCCGGGGACCAGGTCGCCGAGGTCGGCCGGGCGCAGGTCGACGCGGGGATCCAGATCCCCCTTCAGGGTGAGACGGGCCACTCCGCTGAGGCCGGCGAGGAGGCGGGCCGCCCGGTCGCGAACGTCCTGGGCGCTGGTGCACCCGGTCACGTCCACGGTCAGCTCGTGCAGGCCCGCGGTCGCCACCCGGTGCCGCTCCCGGCGCACGGCGCCGTCCGGGCCCACGACCGCGACCACGGCGCCGCGGACGCCCTCTTCGCCGAAGACGAGCGGGGCGGGGTTGCCGGGATAGGTGTGGAAGGGGGCGTCGCGGGGCAGGTGGTAGTGGCCCACGAAGGCGTGGTGGAGGCCGGCCGCGGGGATCTCGGTGGCGTCGAAGGGGGCGTGGGGCTCCTCGCCCCCGGCCGGGAGGGGCTGTGAGCGCTCCGAGCCGTGGAAGAGGGCGAGGTGGATGCCGCCCCGGTCGACCCGGAACCCGTGCAGGAAGCCGACGGTGCCGGCGGGCTTCAGGTGGGCCGCTCCCCAGAGGGTCAGGCCCTCGCTGAGCGTGACCGGCTCCAGCCGATCCGAGGTGAAGACGTGCACGTTGGGGCTCCAGCTCGCCTGGCGGTAGAGGCTCTGGGGCCCGAACCAGTCGTGGTTGCCCGGGGCCAGGTAGACGGGGAGGGGGTGCACGCGCTCGAAGGCGGCGCGAACGAACTCCACCGTGTCGGGCGTGAAGCGCTCGTCCTCGTAGAGGTCACCGGCGCCGAGCACGGCGTCCACCCCGAGCTCCAGTGCCAGGTCGAGGACCCGGACCAGGGCGTCGCGAAGGGCCTGCCGGCGGCGACGGGCGAGCTCGGGTCCCGCCCAGCGAAACGGCGCGTCGAGATGGAGATCGGCGAAGTGCAGCAGCTTCATCGGCGGGTGAGGGATGGGGGCCCCCCTCGGGCCCGTGTGGGCGCAGCCTAACCATTCATCGCCCCCGCCGACAAGCCGGTCACGAGGTCGGCAAGGGGCTCGGGCCTGCGGGCACTCGGGGATGACGGCCACACCCGACCCACCCGGGACCGGCCGCCGTCCCCGGCATCCCCGCGTCGGCGCCTCTTACACCGTCATCTCGCGGAAGGCAGGGCTCACGGTCAGCCGGGGCTCGGTGATGGCCTGCACCGCATCGACCGACCAGCCGGGGGCCGCCTCCTCCAGGACCAGGCCCCCGGCCGTCACCCTGATCACGGCGACGTCGGTGAAGATGGCATGCACGGCCTCGACCGCCGTCAGCGGATAGGTGCAGCGACGGACGATGCGCAGCCCGCCGTCCCTGGTCGTGTGCTCCATGGCCACGTAGACCCGGCGGGCCCCCCGGGCGATGTCGGCGGCCCCGCCCACCGACCCCACGCCTCGCTCCGGCCGCATCCAGTTCGCCAGGTCACCCCGCTCCGACACCTGCAGGCCGCCCAGCACGGCGACGTCGAGGTGGCGGCCGCGGATGATGGCGAAAGAGGTCGGCCCGTCGACCACGGCCGCGCCCGGCCGCAGCGTCACGTGGCGGAAGCCGCGTCGAAGAGGTCCGGGTCCTCCTCTCCCGGCCTCGCCGCCGGCCCGAAGCCGAGGATCCCGTTCTCGGCGTGGAAGACCACCGTCTTGGAGGGATCGACGTAGCCGGCGACCAGCGTGGGCAGGCCCACACCCAGGTTGACGTAGTCGCCGTCCTCCAGCTCGGCCGCGACCCGACGGGCCACAGCCTCGCGCGAGAGCCGTTCTCCGCCACTCACGCCGCCCCTCCCCGACGGACCAGGCGGTCGACGAAGATCCCGGGCGTCACCACCGCGTCGGGATCGAGCTCCCCGGCGGGGACGATCTCGCCCACCTCGGCGATGGTCACGTCGGCGGCCATGGCCATGGCCGGGTTGAAGTTGCGTCGGGCCAGGCGATAGGTGAGGTTGCCCATGGTGTCGGCGCGGTGGGCGCGCACGAGCGCGAAGTCGGCGCGCAGAGCCCGCTCCAGGAGGCACTCCTGGCCGTCGATGACGCGCACCTCCTTCCCCTCCGCGAACACGGTCCCCACCCCGGTTGGGGTGTAGAAAGCGGGGATGCCGGCCCCTCCGGCCCGGATGCGCTCGACCAGGGTGCCCTGAGGCACCAGCTCCAGTTCGATCCGGCCCTCACGGAACAGCCGCTCGAAGGCGGTCATCTCGCCCGAGGTGGTGGGAGGGACGGGGAAAGAGCAGACCACCTTGCGAACCTGGCCCCGCTCGACCAGCAGGCTGCTGTCCGATCCCCCCGGCCGGCCTGTGGGCCCGTTGCAGATCAGCGTCAGCTCGCGCGGCCCGGCCTCCGCCAGGGCCCGGATCAGGAGGTCGGGACAGTCCGAGGGACCGAATCCACCCACCATGACGCTGGCGCCGTCGGTGACGCCGGCGACCGCCTCGGCGGCTGTGACGCAGACCGTCGTCCGGGCCATCAGCGCCGACGGCCGCCGGACGCGGCCGTTGCAGGAAGGCTGAGGCACTGCACGCCGACAGCATAGAGCCCGATGGCCGGTCGAGGCGCCGCCGGCGCCCCGATGCCGCGGCACGACCGGCCGGCGGGGGACCAGGAACGATGTCCCTCAGGATATCTCTAGACCTTGGACTTCCAAACCGTTATGCTGTTGATGGCTGCGGGGGTGACCCCACCCGGGCGGCCGGCCCGAGGGGCCCGAAAGCCGAGCGGCGGGCACGCCTCAGAAGTCGCCCTCGAGGAGGTAGAGGCCGCCGGTGAAGCGGTCGACGGCGTAGACGATCCGTTTCTCGTCGACGAACACGTCGTTGACCTGGGCGGCGCCGGCCGGCGAGCCGGGGGGAGGTGGCGGCACGAAGTACGCCACCTCCCGAGGATGGAAGGGGTCGCGCACGTCGTACACGCGTACCCCGGCGTTGAAGAACGCGCCCACCAGGTGCTCCTCGGAACGCCAGGACACCTCCACCGGGTCGTTCTCGTGCAGGTTGTGGGGGCCGAAGCGTCCACCTCGGTGGCGGAAGTCCTCCGCCGGCGGGAGGGGGGCGGTGCCCAGGATGGTGAGGTTGCTCTCCACGCTGCAATCGACCAGCCAGAGGTGCTTGGGATGGTCAGCGCCACCGTCCACCACGGTTTCGTCGGTGACCGCCAGCAGCCCTCGGTCCAACAGGGGCAGCACGGTGTGGGTGAAGCCGGTCATGGGCGGGTGATAGTCGAGGCGTGACACCTGCCGGGGTCGGGACGGCTGGGAGATGTCCAGGACGACGATCCCGCCGTCCAGGTAGCCGACGTAGGCTCGGTCGGGGCGCCGGGGATAGACGTTGACGTTGTGGGCCCGATAGCCGCCGTCGAAGCGCGGGTGACGCGCCGGGGGCTCCACGTCGTCGCCGCGGCGGGTCCCCGGGAGCCACCAGCGGCCCACCTCCCGCGGCCGGTCGGGCCGGGTCAGGTCCACGATCACCGGGATCTGGTGGTCCCTGGGATGCGAGGGCTCGAAGTCGGGCATACCGGTGGAGAGGTAGGCGTACCGGCCGTCCACGAACCAGACGAAGTGGACGCCCAGGGAGTGCGGACCCGAGGTGTCGAAGAAGCCCACCGGGCGCGGTCGCTCGGGATCGGTGAGGTCGAAGACCTCGAGCCCGACCTGCCCCGGTTCGGTGCCGGCCGCCGACGCCTGCTCCAGGTGGACCTGGTAGGCCACCACCAGCAGGCCGGCACAGACGGCCAGGGAGTTGGAGCGCAGCCGTGGATCGCGCAGCCGCGTCTGGTCGACCAGCCGGGGCCGACGGGGGTCGGTCACCTCGACCACGCTGAAGTTCACCGGCCCTCGCTCGTGGGCGATGTAGAGGTAACGGCGACCGCCGGCGACGTGAATGCCCATCCCCTCTCCGCCGTTGCCGTGGCCGGCCAGGTCGTGGTGCCCGAGCAGACGCAGGTTTCGGGCTTCGGCGTTGGCCATCATCCGCGTTCCAACCTCCCACCTCGTCGGGTTCAGCCCGGGCAGCACACGCCCGGGCCACCTCTCGACCACACGGGACACTGATCCATCGCCCCCCGCCCGCGCCGGCAGGAGCCGAACGCCGCCCCGCGCATCGCTTTCCGACCATTCGACCCGTCGCCGGGCACGCTCCCGTGGCCGGGCGCGGCTCAGGCCAGCGGACCTCGGCCCCCTGGCCGGCCCGCGCCGTGCACCGGCACCTCGCCTCAGCTCGAAGCGGGACTGCTGCCGTGACGGGCCATGTGCTCGTGCTCCCGGACCAGGGCGCCGGGCGGGAAAGGACGAGCGCCGCCCAGGGCCTCGGCGGCGATGACCGCGGCCGCGCCCTCCTCCATGGCCACGATGAGCCGCGCCACCGAGATCGGGTCGGGGCCCATGGCGAGCAGCCCGTGGTTGCCCAGCAGCACCGCCCGGCGGCTCGGTCGCTCATGGAGCAGGCCGAGGATGTTCGACACCGATTCCGGCGAGCCCCGGGGAGCCCAGGCCGCCACCGGCACGTCCTCCTCCAGGCCGAATCTGAGCATGGCCTCGTACCGGCAGGGCAGGGGTCGGTTGGCGAGGGCGAAGGCGGTCACGGCGGGCGAGTGGGTGTGGATCACCGAGCGCAGCCGATCGAGGCCGAGCAGGTAGACCTGCCGATGCATCTCGACCACCTCGGCGTTGGTGGGATCCAGTCCCCGCGCCTCGCCCCGGAGCGGAACCCGCACCAGCTGCCGGAGCTCCAGGTCGCGCAGGTGCCCTCCGGCGGTCATCCAGAAGCTGTCGGCGCCGTCCAGCACCGAGGCGTTGCCGTGGCCGCTGGCGGACATCACCCCGGCCTGGAAGAGCAGGCCGATCGCGCTCACCAGCGTCTCTCGAAGGTCCGTCCGGCCATCGTCCAAGCTGTACACCTCCAGGGCGGGAGCGTACCGCGATTCGGCGAGGTCGGGGAACTCGGGGTCGCGGCAACGGCCGAGGACGAAGGCGGAGCGGTGCCGTCGGCAGACGGCACGCGCTCCGTCGGATGGGAGGAAGGGGAGTGCCCGCGCTAGGTGGTCGGGGGAGCGGAGCTCTCCTGGCTGGTCAGGCTGTGGTTCGACGCCTGCCCGAGCGCGACGTTGGCCTGGGCCACGTCACCGGTCTTGACCCGGCTCAGAACCGTGACCGGGGCGTTGACGTTGACCTGGGCCACGCCCGTCTGACCGGTGGCGGACTGGTCGGTGGTGCTGCTCAGGGACCCGGAAGGCAGCTCATCGGCACCGTTGCTGATGAGATCACCACCACTCGACTCCTGGGAGGTGGTGGAGCCGTTGGACGCCTCGCCGGTCGAGATGTTGGCCTGTCTCACGTCGCCGCCCTCGACCCGACTCAGAACCGCGACCGGGGCGTTGACGTTGACCTGGGTGGTCGTGTCCTGGCCCACGGCGGTCTGCACCGGGTCGTTCGGATCGGATTGATGAGTCCGGCTCTGGTTGGACGCGTGACCGATGGCGACGTTGGCCTGTTGGACGTCCCCGCTCCGGACCCGGCTCAGGACCGTGACCGGATCGTTCACGTTGACCTGGACCGTACCCATCTGACCGGTTGCGGATTGGGTGGTGCTGCTGGTGGCGGGATCGGCGAGCGACGCCGGTCCCAGGTTCGGCCCCACCGCCTCCGGTTGGGTATTCGACCCCACCGTTCCCGGCTGGACGGAATCGGACTGGATCCGGGCGGCGGCATCGTGGGCCCGAGCGAGTGGGCCCTCAAGGCCCGGGAGGCCGGAGGCATCCGCCACGCCAGGGGCACCGCTGGAGTCCGGCGCACTTCCGAGCGAATTCACGACCTCCTGGACCGTCTGGTCCGTGTTCGACCGGGTGCCGAGGCTGGCACGGCCGGCGACGATGCCGCCTGGGATCGGCGGGTCCCCCGCGGCCTCGGACATCGCCAGGGCCAGAGGGGCACTCAGGGGCGGCTGCTCGGCTTCCTGGCGGGTCGCGGAGGCGTTCGAAACGCTGCCACGCTGGACGTTGGCCTGGGCGACGTCCCCGGAATCGACCTCGCTCCAAAGGACGACCGGGTCGCTCTCGTTGCGCAGCGGCCTCGGGTCCTGGCCGATCAGCGTCTGACCGGTGGTCTGATCCAGGGTGGCATCGCCGGTCTCGTCGCTCTGCTTGCCCGTGGCCTCGTCATCGGCCGATCCCAGCGCGACGTTGGCCTGCGCCACATCGCCGCCGTTGACCCTGCTCCCGAGCGTGAAGGGGCCGTTCTCGTTCCTCTCGCGGACGTCCAGCTGGCCGGTCGTGTCCTGCTGGGTATCCGAGGTGAGATCGCTCGGATCACCGCCGAGGGGCCAGCGCGCCTGGCTCTGGGCGAGGTTGCTCTGGGTGGTGGAGCCTCCCCGACCGGGGCCGACCAGGGCCTGGGTACTGCCCGCGCTCAGCGCGATCGAGGCAGCGAGGCTCAGGCTCGCCCCCATGGTCCGGAAGAGACGGGACCTCATGAACCGATGTACCTCCTCAATCGAGTCTTGCCTGCCACACCGGCCGGAGAGCCGGCCGGTCGATCGGCGGTCCCACTCCTCCCGATCGAGTCGGCTGCTCAAGCCCCTTCCGAGCGCGTCACCTCCTCCCGGCCTGGACGCCGGTCAGCGGGGACGAGGGGGTCGCAGGCCACGCCTCACGCTGGAGGACCCGGCGCGTGGCGCCGGTGCGACCGCCGCTCAGCCGGTGCCGGACCGGAAGGTCGCCCGGAGGACGAGCGATCCAGCCCCCAACACCCCCATGACGGCCGCGTCGCTGCCGGCGCACGGTCTCCCGGCGCATTCGGCAATCCCCGATGGCCCATGGGAACCGCCCCCGCGCCCCCGCCCATGCAACCCGCGGTCACGTAATCCGGTACGTCAAAGAGAAGGAAATGGATAACCCTTCATGGAGGATTTCTCCCCCGAGCGCTCGGGGTCGGCTCGCTCCCACCCCCTGGGCGAGCCGCCCCCAGGGAGACCGCGGGCGCCGGGCGGCTCGCCGACGGCCGGGTGATCCCGGCGCCCGCGGCCGGTCAGCGACCGGGATCGAAGGTACCGGTGATCGGCTGCGGCTCGCCGGTCTCCTCTTCCCGGTACAGGTGCAGGGCGCGCAGAACCGGGGCGTCGGTGATCGCGAAGAGATCGGAGACCTGGAAGGCCTCGTGGTCCACCGCCGACCAGGAGGGGGTGACGAAGACGTCGCCGGCGCCCCACCGCATCTCCATCCCGTCGACCACGGTTCGCCCCGCGCCCCGGAAGACCACGTAGACGGAGCTGCCGGTCTTGCGCCGGGTGGGGGTTCGGCCGCCGGGGAAGAGGCGGTGCATCTCGTTCCCGAAGGTGGCCACCGCCGGCCCTCCGGTCAGGGGGTTGACGAACTCAAGGCTGACCGCGAGGCCGCCCCGCAAGCGGTGGAGCGAGGCCAGGGCTCGATCCGTCTCCGTCCACCGATAGCGCAGCAGCGGGGAGTGGGCGGGCGGCGACTCGGCCCCCGCCTCGCGCAGGCCCACGGCGGCGAAGCGCTGCTGGGAGAGGTTGCGGCCCTCCACCGCCTGGCGATCCCGGGGATGGTTCTCGAAGAACACCGCCTCCAGGGAGCTCACCAGGGGCAGGTCCAGCCCGTCGAACCAGACCATGGGCTCGTCGCCGCGGTTGTTGTGGTCGTGCCAGTTCCAGTTGGGGGTCAGGATGAGGTCGCCGGGCTCCATCTCGCACTCGTCTCCGTCCACGGTGGTGGAGACCCCGTGGCCGGTCATGACGAAGCGCACCGCGCTGGGCGTGTGCCGGTGCGCGGGCGCGTTCTCGCCCGGCCCCAGGTACTGGATGGCGCCCCAGAGCGTGGTGCTGGTGTAGGGCAGGCCGTTGAGGCCGGGGTTGGCGAAGGCCAGAACGCGCCGGTCCCCACCGCGTTCGATGGTGACGATCTCGCCCGCCCGCTTGGCCAGGGGCAGGACCTGGTCCCACTTCCAGAGCCAGGGGCGGGTGGTGGGCAGGGGCGTCTCGGGCATGAGCTGCCTCGCCATTCGCCACAGCGGCTTCAGGTCCCGCGCCGCCAGCGCCCCGCAGAACTCGTCGTAGCCGACCTCGACGGTGTGGACCTCGCTGACCTCGAGCATCGAACCCATCGCTCTCACCTCCCTGACCGGTGGGCCCCGCCCTTCGCGGCCGGCCCTCCCTCTCCCAAAACCTTACGACCGCCCCGGCGCCTCTCCGCTCAGCCCGGATAGAGGTGGCGGATGCTGAGGCGATCCCAGACCTCCTCCCCACGCAGGTGGTCGAGCACGATGGCGGCGAAGCGCTCGGCGTAGCGGTGGGCCAGGCGCCGACCGATCTCGACCCCACCCGCCGCCGGGTCCCCGGTGTACCCAAGCCCGTTGCCCAGCTCCCGGAAGTCCCGGGCCCGGCGCAGGTCGCGCTCGAAGTCCAGCCGCACCGGGGTCAGGTCCTCGCGCTCCCGGGCCACCAGCTCCGGCCGCGCCGCGAGCACCATCGAGGTCTCGATCATGCCGGCGTGGCTGTCGCCCTCGACCGCCTCCCCGAGCAGCTCGCGCAGGGCGCCGGAGCGCAGGTCGTCGAAGAGCAGCCGCTCGTAGCCCTCCACCGCCCGGGCGCCGCTCTCCGCCGCCGCCTCCCGGCAGGCCTGCTCCCAGGCGAGCACGTGCGGTGGGTCCATGTGCTGGCTGACCACGACCAGGTTGACCAGCCCGTTGACGGCGAACGAGCAGAGCACGTCCCGGAAGAAGGGGACGATGCTGGACTTGCGGACCGACACCGACCCCGGAAAGCGCCGGCTGAGCACGGCCGTGGTGTACGGGAGGGCGGGGGCCAGCACCACCGTCCAGCCCGCCTCGCGGACGCGGGCGACGACCGTGTCCATCACCAGTCGCGCCTGGAAGAGATCGCTGCCCAGGGGCAGGTGGGGACCGTGCTGCTCGATGGGGCCGGAGAGCATGAAGACCACGGTCCGGGCCGGGTCGAGGGCGGCGACCCGGGTCCAGGTGGCCTCCTCCAGTGCGATCAGCGGTGCCTTCACCGGCTCCAGCCTAAGCGGGGCGTCGAGAGCCATGTGCGCAACGGACCGGGCCACCGGAAGGGTGGCGTTCGGCCCGGGGAACGGAGCCCCGTGGGGATCGAGGACCACCCCCGGGCGCGCGGCCGAGATCCGGGCCGTCGCACTCGGTCGACGGACGGTCCGTCGGTGGCCGACGGGCGCCCGCGTGGCCGGCACGAGAGCGGTGAACGCCTCCCCCCGCCGCCACGGTGAGGAACGCCCCCACCGGCGACGGCGCCCGGGGGAATGGTGCCTCGCCCGTGCCGACCACATGCCGATCCAGTTCGAATCGGACCGGAGTGATGAAGAATACATCATCCCCGATCGTAGAGGCAAGGAATCACTATTGAGCCACCGCATATCACCATGGACATCACTACACTCGTTGCCGTGGCGGAGGCGGGACCGAACAACCTGCCCGTGCCGAGCACCAGCTTCATCGGGCGCGAGGGGCAGATCGACGAGGTCACGCGGCTCCTGGCGGCTGCCCGCCTGCTGACCCTGACCGGCGCCGGCGGCTGCGGGAAGACCCGCTTGGCGCTGCGTGTGGGGGTGGACGTGCTGCCCGTCTACCCGGATGGCGTGTGGCTGGTCGAGCTGGCCGCGCTGGCCGATCCGGCACTGGTGGCCCAGGCCGCGGCCAGGGCCGTGAACGTGAAGAAAGCCCCGGGCCGCCCCGTCATCGACAGCCTGATCGATCACCTGCGTGCGAAGACCAGCCTGCTCATCCTCGACAACTGCGAGCACGTCATCGAGGCCGCGGCTCGGGTCGCCGAGGCACTGCTTCGCGCCTGTCCCGGCCTGCGCATCCTGGCGACCAGTCGCGAGCCCCTGCGCACCGCCGGTGAGGTCACCTGGCTGGTTCCCTCCCTCAGCCTGCCGCCTCGCTCGCGGCTGGTCGCCTCCGATCTGGACCGCATGATGGGCTCGGAGGCGGTACGGCTGTTCGCCGACCGGGCGCAGGCGGCCCGGCCCGGCTTCGCTCTGAGCCCGGCCGACGGGCCGGCGCTCCAGGAAATCTGCCTCCGGCTGGACGGCATTCCCCTGGCCATCGAGCTCGCGGCGGCGCGGGTGCGGGTCTTCTCCCTCGACCAGATCGCCGCCCGCCTGGACGACCGCTTCCGCCTCCTGACCGCCGGCCCGAGGACGGTCCTGCCCCGGCAGCAGACGCTGCGGGCGACGGTGGATTGGAGCTACGCCCTGCTGGCGGAGCCGGAGCGGTCGCTGCTGCGCCGGCTGTCGGTGTTCGCCGGCGGCTGGACGATCGAGGCCGCCGAGACGGTGGCGGCCGGCGACGACATCGAGGCGCACGCGGTCATCGAGCTGCTGGCGGCGTTGGTGGAGAAGTCGCTCGTGCTGGCCGAGCATCGGGACAGCGCCACGCGCTACCGGCTGCCCGAGACCATCCGCGAGTACGCTCGCGAGCGCCTCCAGGAGAGCGGCGCGGCCCGGGCCACGCTGGACCGGCACGTGGCGTATTTCCTCGGCCTGGCGGAAGCAACCGAGCCGAGGCTGCGCGGCCCGCACGTCCGCCTGGCCCTGGACCGGCTGGAGGAGGAGCACGACAACTTACGGCTGGCCATCGAGCGTGCGCTGGAGACCGGTGGGGAGCAGGCGCTCAGGTTGTGCGGCGCGCTGGGCTGGTTCTGGTGGAATCGCAGCTACCACACCGAAGGCCGCCGCTGGCTGGAGCGTGCCCTGGCAACCAACCCCGACCCGACGGCGGCACGCATGAAGGCGCTCCATGCCGCCGCCTGGCTGGCCCATCATCAGCGCGACCTGAACCAGGCCCGCGCATGGCTCACGGAAAGCCTCACCATCGCACGTGCCCTCGACGACCGGTGGACGGTGGCCTGGGTGCTGCACGTGCTCGGTCGCGTCGCCTATTTCGAGAACGACCCGGCAACCGCCCGATCGCTGGGCGAGGAAAGCCTGGCGGTTGCCGAAGGCGTGGGCGACAGCTGGTTGATCGCGTGGTCGCTGCACGTGCTCGGCCTCGCGGCCTACCTCGCCGGAGACGATGCGACCGCCCGGACCCACTACGAGCGCAGCCTGGCCATCCGGCGCCCGCTCGGCTTCCAGGAGGGCATTGCCGTCGTGCTGGCCCTGCTCGGCCTGGTGGCCCTCCGTGAAGGCAACCTGACCGAGGCCCAGGGGCTGTTTCGGGAGGGCCTGGCGATCTGGCGGACACTGGCCGGCGCCTGGGGCTCGGCCATGATCCTGGCCGGGCTCTCACGGACGGCCGCCGCCCTTGGACAACCGCTCCGGGCGGTGCGGCTGGGCGCCGCCGCCGCGGTGCTGGCCGAGTCGTACCGGACGCCCCTGATTCCGCTGTTCGAGCCCGTCCTGCGGGAAGGCCTGGAGGTGGCCCGGCGATCGCTCAGGCAGGACGCCTTCGCACGGGCCTGGGCCGAAGGCCGGGCGCTGCCGCTCGATCAGGCGGTGGCGGAGGCCCTGGCGTCGCAAGGCACACCCGGGGCCGCGCCAGGCGGCCGGGATGGCCCTTTCGGCAGCTTCACGGTCATGGAGCGCCGGGTGCTTCGCCTCCTGGCCAGCGGGCGCACCACCAGGGAGATCGCCGGCGAACTGGTCATCGCCGTCTCGACCGTGGATCGGCACATCACCCACATCTACGGGAAACTCGGCGTGCGCAACCGCGCCGAGGCGACCCGCCTGGCACTCGAGCACGGTCTCGTCTAGCACCAAGCTCGCACCCCCGCACCGAGGGATTTCCCTCACCCCGGCAGCGTGACCGAATTCCCGGGTTTCCCGGATGGCGGGCCGCTTCCGGCAGCCTACGCTGCGCGCCATGGCAAGAGATCTCAAGGCCTCCCCGAGCGAGGCCGCGACGGCCGCGTTCCGAGCGAACTTTCGTGGGGAGATCATCCGTCCCGGCGATGAGACGTACGACCGGGCCCGCCATGTCTTCAACGGCATGATCGACCGGCGGCCCGCCCTGATCGCCCGTCCCAGGGGCGCGGTCGACGTCATCGCCGCCGTGAACCTGGCCCGGGACAACGACCTGCCGCTGGCCGTTCGCTGCGGCGGCCACAGCCTCTCCGGCAACAGCGTCTGCGACGACGGTCTGCTGATCGACCTGTCGCACATGAAGGGTGTTCGCGTCGATCCCGCCGCCCGCACCGCTCGCGCCAACGCCGGCGTGCTGTGGGGCGAGTTCGATCGCGAGACGCAGCTCTTCGGGCTCGCCACGCCGGGCGGCCGTGTGACGACCACCGGACTGGGCGGCTTCACCCTGGGGGGCGGCTACGGCTGGATCTCGCCGAAGTTCGGCCTGACCTGCGACAACCTCGTCTCCGCCGACGTGGTCACCGCCGATGGACGGCTGGTGACGGCCAGCGAGCGAGAGAACGCGGACCTCTTCTGGGGCCTGCGCGGTGGAGGTGGCAACTTCGGCATCGTCACCTCATATGAGTTCCGGCTGCATCCGCTCGGTCCGATCGTGCTGGGTGGCCTGCTCATCTACTCCATCGAGCAGGGACGGGAGGTCGCCCGCGCCTATCGCGAGTACGTGGAGCAGGCGCCCGACGAGCTCGCAACCGCCCTGGCCGTGCTGACGGGGCCACCCGAGCCGTTCGTACCCGAACATCTGCAGGGCAAGCCGGTGTTCGGGATCGCCGTGCTGTACGCCGGCCCGCCCGGCGAGGCCGAGGGGGTGGTGGGACCGCTCAAGCGTCTCGGGCCGCCGGCCGTCGACCTCGTGCAGCCCATGCCCTACGTCGCCTTCCAGGCCATCCTCGACCCGACCGCACCCTGGGGACTCCACGTGTACGCCCGTGGTGAGCATCTGACCGGCCTCACCGATGAGGTCATCGACGCCATGCTCGACTACGGCGCCGAGATCTCCTCCTCCTCGCCCTGGAGTCAGACGATCATCTTCCGACACGGCGGCGCCGTGGCTCGCGTCCCCGACGGTGCCACGGCCTTCAGCCACCGCGCCGACGCGTACCTGGCCCACCCCATCGCGGCCTGGGAGAACCCGGCCGACACCGATCGCCATCTGGACTGGATTCGCCGCTACTCGGCCGCCCTGCGGCCGGCCACCACCGGCGGCGTCTACCTCAACTTCGAGCCGGACGGGGACGAGGAGGAGATGCGCGCCGGTTACGGGACGGAGAAGTACGCCAGGCTGGCGGCGCTCAAGGCCAGGTGGGACCCGCGGAACCTCTTCCACTTCAACCAGAACATCAAGCCACGCCCGTAGACGCTGGCGATCGTCCGGAAGATCGAAGGCCGAACCGGCGTGCGAAGACCCGGACCGGCCACGCTCCGGCGGAGGCCCGGCGTCCGGGCACGGGCGGACATCCCCCGCCGGGGGCACGACCGCCCCGCCTCCAGGGCCCCGGGGCCACGCCGGCCGCTCCCGAGGCCGGTGAGCCGAGACCAAGAGCCGTTCGTCGATCTCGATCTCTCGCCGCGCGGCGACGGGCCGGAGGGATCGATCACGAACCAGCTCAGCCGCACCGCCCGGCGCCGTGCAGCGGTGCGGGAACGAGGGTGCGCTCGCCCGGGGCCCGGTCTCGACCGTCCCGCCGAGGAGATCGTCGAGCCCGGCATCGACCGAGCGGCGCCCCGGGGACGCGGCCCGGCGTGGCCGGGCCCAGCTCGGCGGCGATGACCGCCCCGGTTCGTCGCCACGCGGCGTTCGATGGGCTCCACCGCCACCGCCGCCCCACCCGGAGTCCGGTCGACCGGCGCCGGCCGGCTCGTCTCCGCCGGCCGGGGCGGAAACGCGCCATCATCCAGGTCGAGCATCGACGTCCGCGCCGTTCCAGGAGGGGGTTCCATGAGTCGGTCCCAGGCCATCGTCCTCATCCCCGGCCTGCTCTGCTCGGCCCGCCTCTACGTCGAACAGATCCCCGTCCTCTGGCGGTTCGGGCCGGTGACCGTCGCCGACCACACCCGGGATGACAACCTGCGCGACATCGCCGGCCGCATCCTCGCCTCCGCCCCGCCCCGGTTCGCCCTGGCAGGGCTCTCGATGGGCGGCTACCTGGCCTTCGAGATCCTGCGCCAGGCCCCGCGGCGTGTGACCAGGCTGGCCCTTCTCGACACCGTGGCCCACCCCGAGCGTCCCGAGCAAACCGAGCGCCGGCGCGTCCAGATCGAGCTGGCCCAGCAGGGACGGCTGGCCGAGGTCTGCGACCTGCAGTTCCCACTCCTGGTCCACCCCTCGCGGCTCCAGGACCGGGATCTGGAAAGGGCGGTGCGGCTGATGGCGGAGGAGGTCGGCGCGGAGGCGTTCATCCGCCAGCAAAAGGCGATCATGGGCCGCCCCGACTCCCGGCCCGACCTGCCCGGCATCCGCTGCCCGACGCTGGTCCTGGTCGGGGACGGCGACCGGCTGACGCCTCCGGACCAGGTTGGGGAGATGGCCGCCGCGATCCCGGGAGCGCGGCTGGTGATCGTGCCCGGCTGCGGCCATCTCTCCACCATGGAGCGGCCACGGGAGGTCGCCGAGGCGCTGGTGGAATGGCTGCGCCAGGACGGGACGGACGGGGTCGACGCGGACGACGCCGACCCCGCGGGGGCGTGACCGGCCCGGCCGACTACTCGGCCACCAGGATGTGGACCGTCGCCACCAGGTTGTCCCCGTCCCCCCAGCCGCCGGCGTTCTGGGTGAGGGCGACGCGGGCGCCCTCGACCTGGCGCCGTTCGGCCCGCCCGCGCAGCTGCAACACCGCCTCGTAGATCTGGGCCAGGCCCGTGGCCCCGATCGGGTGCCCTCGGGCCAGGAGGCCGCCGCTGGTGTTCACGGGAAGCTTCCCGCCCAGCCGGGTGGTGCCGCTCCGGATCAGGGCCGGGCCCTCGCCCGGCTCGGCGAACCCGAGCTGCTCGTACAGCGCCAGCTCGGCCGAGGCGGCGGCCTCGTGCAGCTCGGCACAGTCGAGCGACTCGGCCCCAGGCCCGCCGTCTCGTAGGCAGCCCGGGCGGCCAGCTCGGAGACCCTGGCCGAGGCGCCGGCCGAGCGCAGCGCCGAGGCCGCGACCCTGACCCGGCGGCCGTTCCCCGAGGCCAGTCGACGGCTCACCACCACCGCGGCGGCGGCGCCGTCCGAGATGGGGGAGCACATGAGCAAGGTGAAAGGATGGACGATGGGCCGCGAGGCCAGCACGTCCTCCACCGTCAGCTCCGACCCGTACTGGGCGAGCGGGTTGAGCATGCCGTGACGCTGGTTCTTCACCACCACCGCCGCGAAGTCCTCGACCGTGGCCCCGCTGCGCTCCATGTAGTCGAGCGCCGCCTGCGCGTACATGTCCATCAAGAAGGAGCGGTCGGAGGGGAGCTGGGCCGGGATGCGTTCCACGTCCACCGACCCCCCGATGGCGGCGAACGACCGCCGCTTGTCGGGATGGGTCATCTTCTCCGCCCCCACCGCCAGGGCGACGTCGCAGTAGCCCGAGGTCACCGCCTGGCAGGCGAGGTGGAAGGCGGTGGAGGCGGAGGCGCAGGCGTTCTCGACGTTGACCAGGGGGATCCCTTCCAGGCCCAGAGGCCGGAGCATCACCTGGCCGGCCACCATCTCCTGGCCGGTGATCGACCCGGCCACGGCGTTGGCGAAGTAGCAGGCCTGGATCTGGCGCGCCTCCAGCCCGGCGTCCTGCAGGGCGGCGGTAACCGCCTCCGCGGCCAGATCCTTGAGCGTGCGCTCGGGCTGCTTGGCGAAGAGCGTCATGCCCACCCCGGCCACGTAGGCGTCCTTCACGTCCGGCACCGGCTCACCTCCCCTTGCCCGGAGCGCTCACCGTCGACAGGTGATGTAGGTCCAGCAGGCGCGGAACTCCTTGCGTCCGCCGAACAGGATGTCCATGGAGTGGCGGATCAGGCCCAGGCGGTCCTGGACGGCCTCCGGCGTGGGGGGGCGGCCGTCCACCTTCTCGGTGCCGCCGACCCAGCCCAGCACGGCGTCGTGGTAGGTGCTCATCAGCTCGAACCAGTCGTCGACGTCGGCCTCGATCGTCTCCTCGCGCACCCGCTCGACTCGGAGCCCGGCCTCCTCCAGGGCGTCCAGGTAGTACTGCAGCGGACGGGGGGCGAGGAATACCCGATCGCGGTAGGCGTGATGGGCGGCCAGCCGGTCGTGGTCCTCCAGCGCAGCGCGATAGGCCGAGTACCGGGGATCGGTGCGCACCAGTCCCTCGGCCACCTCGTTGATGACCCATACCGTCTCGTCCAGGATCCACTCGTTGGGCCGGGCACGCGGATTGCGGATGTTGCCGGAGTTGATGAAGACCAGGCCCCCCGGCCGCAGGGCCCGCACCCACGAGGCCAGGGTCTCGGGCAGGTCGTAGTAGAGGTGGATGGCGTTGGTGGACACGATCGCGTCCACGCCCCGTCTCAGCATCTCCGGGCCGAGCACCTCGTCCAGGTGCTCCAGCCGCTTCTCCCGCTTGCGATAGTGGAGCAGACGCAGGGCCACCAGGGGGTCGTCTCGGAACTTGTCCAGGGCGACGCGCAGGAACTTGGCCGAGCTGTCGGCGATCACCACCCCGATCTGCCGGTCGAACACACGCAGCTTGAGCCGGTCGAGCAGGATGCCGGTCCCACCCGAGTAGTCGACCAGGACGTCCCCGTCGCGAAGGCTCCGGGCCAAGTCCTCGACGGTGGGGTCGAGGTTGCGGTACCAGCCATGCTGCTCGACCGTGTCGTAGGCGAGTCCAAAGCTGTCGACCGGCTGGCGGGTCCAGTCCTCGTCCAGTACGCGCTCGAAGCCGGCCGGCCACCGAAAGACCGTTGGCCGCTCCTCCACCGGCGCCGCCAGCGGCGCCGACACCAGGCGGTGCAGCTCGATCAGCTCGCCCACCGCCTGGGGCGCCTCTCGGCCCCAGCCGCACTCGCTGGCCGCGCCGAACTCGGACACGTGGCGCAGCGCGGCCCGGATGCGTCGCCGGGCCCCCTCCACCCCGTCGGCCCGGTGGACCACGCCCAGGTAGAGCTCCGTCTCCGGCCGCAGGCGAAGCTCGCTCAGCGGCGCGAAGTAGGCGTCGTCGGCCTCACGCGGGACGGGGAGGTGTACCCAGTTGAGCGGCCGATCCAGGCTGGTGGCGAGCGCGTTGGCGATCTGCACCAGCTTGCCGGCGTCGGCCGGCTCCCGGAAGGAGCGGCCGCGCACGTCGCCGTAGCAGAGGTGGTACCCGAGCTCGACCTCGGGCGGGACGTGACGACTCAGGCGGAGCAGCCGCTCCAGGATCCCGGCACGGACGTCGGAGAACCACACCGGGACCAGGCCCTCGATCATGCCCATCTCGACGTTGGTGTCCCACTGGATGGCGAGCTGCTCGTGCGGGATGGCGCCCAGCATCTCGCGCAGCTCCTCCAGCATGCGCGCCTCGTAGACCGGCTCCAGGGCCGCCTGGTTCTCGGCCGCCACGAAGGCGCTGATCGGGGCCAGCGGCGTCGGCAGCGAGACCTGGAAGCGGCACTCGCTGGGGATCACACCGTCGCGCTTGAGGCGGGCGAAGATCCGGTACGAGGCCACCGCCGCCTGGGCGTAGCCCAGGCTGCCGAAGCGGATACCCTCCACCCGCTCGCCGTCGCGGACCCGGAGCTTGGGCAGGGCCCGATAGTGGCCCGGCCCTGGAGGCCCCACCTCGAACTGAGGTAGAGCGCTGAGGACCGGGTACTGCCAGACGATCCAGTCCGAGCGGGGCCCCGTCTCCCCGTCGGGGATCCGGTGCAGGCGGTCACCCAGCGAGGCGGCCACGGTGCGAAACACCTCCTCGGGGTTGGCCAGCGGGACGCTGCCCACCAGGTGGACGCCCCCGGCGGCGACCTCCGGACCATCGTCCCGGCTTCGGGTCGGAGCAGACGTCCGCACGCTCGTCGACATCTCACCTTCCTCCTATCCCGCCCTGGACGCCGGCGCCCGGTCGGCCTCCACGCGCTCGAGCAGTGCCTGCACGCGATCGGTCCGCTCCCAGGGCGCGTCGATGTCGGTACGTCCGAAATGCCCGTAGGCGGCGGTGGCGGCGAAGATGGGGCGGCGCAGGTCGAGGTCCCTGATGATCGCGCCCGGCCGCAGGTCGAAGACGGCCTGGACCGCCTCCAGGATCCGATCGTCGG
>JAJPKS010000150.1 GCA_021323605.1 Bacillota bacterium
CGCCGCCGATGCCTCGGTCGCCGCCGGTGCCTCGGTCGCCGCCTGCGTCGTCGAGGACTCGGGGCGCCGACGGCTTCGGGTGGTCACGAGACAGGCCACCACTCCGATCACCACGCCGACCACGAACGTCGCTGCTGCACTCCAGGCTGGAACCACGGCGCAATGATGCGAGATCGGCACCGCCTTCGGCTACGGGCCGGAAGCGGCTCACCTCCGACCGGGTGCAGCTCCGGAGGCGGGTGATGGTCTGGCGGCCGCCGACGGCCGGGTATGATCGGCCCGGTGGGTCGCGGCGGTGGCCTGAGCGTGGTGGACTTCGTCCGGTGACCGCCAGCCTCGCCGTCAAGCTCCTGCTCACGCCGGCGCTGATCGCGGCCGCCTCGCTGGTGGCACGCCGCTGGGGTGCCCGGGTGGCGGGCTGGCTGGTGGGCTTCCCCTTCACCTCGGGGCCGGTGGCCCTGGTCCTCGTCCTCGACCATGGGCGTCGCTTCGCCGCCGCCGCGGCGGTGGGGACCCTGCTCGGGGTGCTCTCCCAGGCGGCGTTCGCCGTCGCGTACGTCCGGGTCGCGCGGCGGCTCGGCTGGCCGGCCTGTCTTGCCGCCGGGACACTCGCCTTCGCCGGCAGCACGCTGGCGCTGGCGCACGTCGGCGCCTCGCCGCCGGTGGCGGCGGGGCTGGTCGTGGCCGGGCTGAGCCTGGCGCTCGCGGTCACGCCCTCTCCGGCCCGGCCGGAGCGGGGCGGGCGACCACCGGCGTGGGATCTGCCGGCGCGGATGCTGGTCGCCACCGCGTTCGTGCTGGTCATCACCGCGCTGGCGAGCCGGCTGGGGCCGGGGCTCACCGGGTTGCTGACGCCCTTTCCCCTTTACGCCACCGTGCTCGGGGTGTTCGCCCACCTCCACGACGGTCGGGAATCGGCGTCGGCGGTGATGCGTGGCCTGCTCACCGGGCTGTACGGGTTCGGGGCCTTCTTTCTCGCCCTGAGCCTGCTGCTGGTGTCGGGGGGCCCGGCGCTGGCCTTCGCCGGCGCGATAGCGGCCGTCGCCCTGGTACAGGCGCTTGCCCTCGCCCTGGGTCGGGAGCGGGCCGGATAGGGGCCGTGCCGGCCGGGGCGATGGGCGCCGGCGGCGTTGTCGCTGGGGGGCGGAGCCGCCCGGAGGGCCCCGTTGGTACCTTGCCGCGCGTAGGCGCGAGCCCTTCGTACCCCGAGGCGCGTATCCGAGGTCACGTCACCGGGCGGACGACCGGGTGGGCACGGCGGTGGAAGGATGGCCGTGTGAACCTTCGAGGAACGAGCGATGCCCTCGGGGGCGCTGACGGGGAGAGGATGCGGCCGGATGGTGCTCCGACCCGGTTGCAGCCGATGGCCGTGGCCATCGCCGGTTCGCTGGTGGTCGCGGTTCTGACCCTGGCCGCCGCCTCCGCGGTCCATCTCGGGGTCGCGGTTCCGCTGGGGGTCGTGACCGTCGAGGACCCCTTCCGGGACGCCGCGGTCCCTGAGGCGATCATCGCCGCCGTCCTGACGGGCGGCCCGGTGAGCGTGCTGGGCGGCCGGTCCACGGGCCGTCGGGTGGCGCTGGGGACGACGCTGTTCGCGACCCTGGGCGTGGCCTACGGCCTGACCGTGACCGCCCGCGATGGCCGGATCGGCGACGTCGCCTATCACCTCGCCGTGCTGGCCGTTCTCCTGACCGCCCTCGGCCTCCTGCTCGTGCCCGCCGGCCGGCGTGCCCGACCGTCCCGGTCCACGGGCGGGGTGAGATGAGGCTGGCCAACCGGAGGCGGGTGGCGCCGGGTGGCACCACCCGCCCTGGGGGAAGGGAAGATGGCGATGGGAACGCCGGCGGTCACCCGCGGCCTCTCTTCTAAATGAGTGTGCGCCGTTCCCGGGCGAGCCGGCTGGAATCGAATTGGACCCGGCGTCCGCCGTGCATCGGCCGTCAGCCGGTCGGGCCCGGCGGGGCGGCCAGAGCCGACCGCAGCCTGCCGGCGATCTCCTGGAGAGCGACTCTGGCGCCGTCCACCGGCAGGCCGAGGAAGGCGTGGATCATGCCCTCGTACCGCCGCACCTCCGCCGGCACACCCGCGGCGCGCAGCTTCTCCCCGTACGCCTCACCCTGGTCGCGGAGCGGATCGTACTCGGCGGTGACGATCAGCGCCGGGGGCAGGCCGGCGTGGGTCGGGGCCAGGAGGGGGGAGACGCGGGGGTCGTCCCGGTCCCCCTCGGAGCCGAGGTAGTGGCCCTCGAACCATCGCATGTCGCGCGTGCTCAGCAGGTACCCCTCACCGTTCTCCTCGTAGGAGCGGTACTGGCCGCGGAGATCGGTCACCGGGTAGACCAGGAGCTGGTAGGCGAGACGGGGCCCGCCCTCCCGGGCCAGGAGGGCGACCACGGCGGCCAGGTTCCCCCCCGCGCTGTCGCCTCCCACGGCCAGGCGGTCCACGTCGAGGCCCAGCTCGGGGCCGTGCTCGGCGGCCCAGCGGGTGGCGGCGTACACGTCCTCCACCGCCGCCGGGAACCGGTGCTCGGGGGCGAGCCGGTAGTCGACCGAGATCACCAGGCAGCCGGCCCGGGCCGCCAACGACCGGCAGATGGGGTCGGTGGACTCCAGGTTGCCGATCACCCAGCCGCCACCGTGGAACCAGACCAGCCCGGGCAGGGTGCCGGCGGTGGGGCGGTAGACCCGGACCGGGATCTCGGTTGCCGGCCCGGGAACGGTGAGGTCGCGGACCTCCGCCACCGCCTCGCGCTCCCGGACGAGCGCGGCCATTTGCTCCGTCAGGGTCCTGGCCTCGTTCACCCCGAGATCGCTCAGGGCGGGCTGCCCGGGTGCCTGCATCTGTTCGAGGATGGTCTGGACCTGGGTGTCGAGCGGCACGGTCATCTCCTCCTGGTCATCCCCCCGATCGACGAGGGCGCTCGGCCGGCGAGGGTACCACCTGGTCGGGGCGCTGGCCCCGGGTCGTCACGAGCTCAGTCCTCTCCGGCTGCGCTCCCGACCCAGGGCTGGGGCTCGCGCCACATCAGCCAGACCGGGGGCCCGTCCCCGCCCAGGGTGTGGCGCTCGACCACCCTGAACCCGTGGCGCTCGTAGAGCGGGTTGTTGCGGGGGTTCGAGCTCTCGAGGTAGGCCGGCGTCCCCTCCCGATCGCACCGCTCCAGCCCGTGGCGGAGCAGGGCGCTGCCGATCCCCCGGCCCTGGCAGCAGGGCTCCACCGCCAGTTCGAAGAGGTAGTAGTGGGGGGCGGTGGGATGCCGGGCGTCGAGCGCCACCACGGCTGGGAGGACGTGCGGCGCTCGGCGGAGGCCGACGGCGTGGAGGAAGGCCGGCAGCCGCCAGACCTGTCGCAGGCGGCCCTCCTTCCACTTGCCGGGCGGCGCCCAGGCGGCGGTGCCCCGGGCGTCGGCCGTGATGAAGACGTGGCCGTGAGGGATGGTGAGCTCGAGCGAGAGCCGAAAGTACGAGGCCAGGGCGGTGGCGCGGTGCCCGTCCTGCCGGAGCAGCCAGTTGGTCACCGGATCGGCGTCGAAGGCGCGGCACAAAAGGCCGACCAGGACCGGGACGTCCGCCCTGCCGGCCGCACGGATCGTGGTCATGGCCTCTCTGGCCCCGTCATGCTACGCGTGCGGGACGGCACACGCCGGCGGAGATTGCATAGGAAATACCACATAATTAGAAATTGCCTAAGAGAATGACCGCCCATCATGACGTCGACTGTTGCCTGACTCTGTTCGCCCGGGTCGTCAGCGCCCTGCACCGCAGCGGAGACGTGGACTGGCATCGGGGGGATCTCACCATGGCCCAGTTCCGGGCCCTGCTCGCGCTCGTGCACCGGGGGCCGATGTCGATCGGGCGGCTGGCGGCGGAGCTGGGCGTGAGGCTGCCCACCGCCAGCGTGCTCGTGGAGCGGCTGGTGCGCCGGGGCCTGGCCGAGCGGCAGGAGGACGCCGACGACCGGCGTCGAACGCTGGCTCGGGCCTCCGGCGCGGGAGAGGAGCTGGTGGTGCGCTGGCAGCAGGGGCGCCGCGAGGTGCTGCGCGGCTGGATGTGCCGGATGGACGCGGTCTCCCTGGCCCACCTGATGCGGGGGCTGGAGGCGCTGGCGGCGGTGGCGCCGGCCGGCGGCTCCTGCGGCGCGCAGGTTCCCACGGGAATGGAACGGACGCAGACGCTCGATGAGTGCTGAGGAGGTGCCTGCCATGACCATGCGGACGATCGTGGGCCTGTCCTGGTCGTTCATCAGCGGCCTGGCGGGGGTCTGGCTGCTGCTGAGCCCGTGGACGCTGGGCGAGCAGCACAACGGGGATTGGACGATGGTCACCCGGACCCAGTTCGGCACCGGTCTCGGGCTGGCGGTGCTGGGTGGCATCGGGGCGACCGTGGTCGTGACCCAGGTGGTCGGTGCCCTGCGTGAATCCGGGGTGCTCCGCCGTCCCGTCGCCAGGACGGCGGCCACGGGCGCCGCCTCGCCTGACTCGACCCAGGAGATGGAGCAGGTGCTGGTCTCGCTGGCCAGCGCGCTGGCCGCCGACCTCAACCGCCAGCAGCAGGGGGCGCGGCCGGTGCCGCCGGCCGAGGTGCCGGGCGCGCCGGCGCCACCCGTGGGCCCCACGGCCAGGGCCGATGCCGGCTGGAGGGGTGAGCGATGAGCGGGGTGCGCGCTCACCTGCAGCTCGCGGTCCTGCTCGCCATCGGCCTGGCGGCCGGCATCTGGACCTTCGTCGCGCCCTGGGCGCTCGGCTACCCCGGCGCGGGCGCGGTGGCATGGACCCGGCCCATCTGGTCGAACGTGATCGTGGGCGCGGTGGTGGCGGTCACCAGCGCGGCGGCCCTGGTGACGGTGCTGGCCCTGATGGCCCACACCGGGCGGCGGCGGGGCGGAGCCGAGGGTCATCCGGGCCCCGATGCGACCTGAGGTCGTGCCCCGCCTCGGGCAACCCCTGGCCTCGGCGCCCCGGGTCGGAATGCCGTCGAGCGCCACCCGTGGGCTGGAGTACAAGTGGATCGCGGCCGGCGTGGTGCTGGTGGGGGCGATCATGGCCATCCTGGACCAGACGGTGGTCAACGTCGCCCTGCCCACCCTGGAGAAGGACTTCGCCACCTCGCTCACCGACATCCAGTGGGTCGTCACCGCCTACGCCCTGGCCCTGGCCGCGGTCATCCCCACGAGCGGCTGGCTGACCGACCGCTTCGGGTCCAAGTGGGTGTTCTTCACCAGCCAGGCGCTGTTCACGGTGGGCTCCGCGCTCTGCGGGCTGGCCTGGAGCGACACGGCCTTGATCGGGTTCCGGATCCTGCAAGGGCTCGGCGGCGGTCTGATCATGCCCGTGGGCATGGCCACCGTGATGCGGGTGACGCGGCCCGACGAGCGAGGGCGGCTGATGGCGGTGCTGGGCTTCCCGATGCTGGTCGCGCCGGTGCTGGGGCCCACCCTGGGCGGCTGGCTGGTGCAGTCGGTCAGCTGGCGGCTGATCTTCTACATCAACCTGCCCATCGGCATCGTCGGCTGCCTCATGACCGCGTTCTTCCTCCGCGATCAGCGGGAGCCGCACGCCGAGCGGGAGCGCCTCGACCTCCTCGGCTTCCTTTTGGTCACGCCGGCCGTGGTGGGGCTCGTCTACGGCCTGAGTCAGGCGGGGACGTACGGCTGGGAGTCGGTCCAGACCGTCGCTCCGCTGATCGCCGGCGCCGTCCTGCTGGCGGCGTTCTGTCTCTACGAGGTACGGCAGCCGGCCCCCCTGATCGACATTCGGGTGTTCCGCGACGCCGCCTTCAGCGCCTCCATCGGCCTCAACTTCCTGATCGGCCTGGCCCTCTTCGGTGCCATCTTCCTCCTTCCCCTGTTCCTGCAACAGGTCCAGGGCTACGGCGCCTTCGACGCCGGCCTGATCCTGGCCGCCCAGGGCGTCTCGGCCGGCATCGTCATGCCCGTCTCGGGCATGCTCACCGACCGTTTCGGAGCGGCCCGGGTGGTGCCCTTCGGGCTCGCCCTGCTGGCCGCCGGCACCCTCTGGCTGACCACGATCGCCCCCGGCACCTCCTCCCGGGAGCTGGTGGCGATGCTGGCCGTGCGCGGGGCGGGGATGGGCTTCACCATGATGCCGATCATGTCGGCGGCCTACGTGACCTTGCGACCCGCCCAGATCGCCAGGGCGACCTCGGTCTCGAACGTGGTCCAGCGCGTGGCCAGTGCCCTGGGCGTGGCGGTGATGGCGACCGTGCTCAGCAACCGGATCACGGCCAACCTGCCCCCCCTGCCCGCCGGCGTGTCGGCCGCCAGCGGGGGTGGGATCGCGAGCGCCCACCTGTCCGCTCCCCTCCAGCACTACCTGCTGACCCAGGTGGCGCGAGGGTTCGACGACGCTTTCTGGGTCGCCCTGGGGCTGAGCATGCTGTGCTTCCCCATGGCCCTGCTGCTGCGGCGGGCCATGCGCCCCGGCGAGGTCAGGGCCTACGCGCTCAAACGGCTCGCCGAGGGGATCGTGCTCGTCCTGGCCGTTCGCCGGCTGCGGGCGGGCGGCCTCGACCGGCTCGGGCTCCACCTCGACCCCGCCGCGGTGCGCTCCATCTCGGCGGCCGCGGCGGCGCGCCTCGAGGACGCGGTCGTCCTGCTCAGGGCCGGCACCGCCGCCGCGGGGCTGGTCCCGCAGCCCCGGCTCTCCCTCCCGCGTCGGGTGGGGGTCGGCGTCACCCTGGTCGCGGCGGTGGTGTGCATGGCGCTCGCGATCGGGCACGGGTACCAGGCGCCCCAGGTCCCGCCTCCGCCGGCGATCCAGCACCAGCAATCGATGTCGCCGGCGGGCTGAGGCGTCGGCCCGTCGGACTCGACGTGCCGTCGCGCCGGTGGATCCTGCACCGGGGGCAGGTACGATGGCGTCGTGCCGAGGCCCGACGCCGAGAGCCTCGCCGTCTGGCAGGCCTTCCTCGAAGCGCACGCGCGGGTGCTGGAGCGCTTGGAGCGGGAGATGGCGACACAGCGCGGGCTGACGCTGGTCTGGTACGAGGTGCTGTTGCATCTGAGTCACGCTCCCGGGGGCCGGTTGCGAATGCGGGAGCTGGCCAACAGCGTCCTGCTCAGCCGAAGCGGGTTGTCGAGGCGGATCGACGCCATGGAGCGGGCCGGTCTGGTCCGCCGCGAGTCGTGCCCGTCGGACCGGCGGGGGGTGTTCGCCGTCCTCACCGAGCGGGGGAGGGCGACCCTGCGTCGGGCGGCGCCGGTGCACCTGTCGGGCATCCACGAGCACTTCGGCCGCCATCTCGACCCCGGGGAGCGGGCGGTGATGAAGGCGGTGTTCGAGCGGCTGGCCGAGGCCGCGGACGTGGAGCGCCGGCGACGACGGGGCCGGTCGCAGCCGCTCCCGGAAGGGCCGCGGTCGGCCCCCGGGTGCGCGCCGGACGAGCCTCACTCGATCGAGGACGCCGGCGGCCGCCGGCGTCCGTGATACCCTGGGGGACCTCGGTGATCGAGATGGAACGGGTCCGCCGGCATACCCGTGCGGCCGTGAGACCGTCCGGGAGGCCGGGTGCGATCCGCAGCGAGGGTTGAGCATGGCCATTCAGCAGGCGTATTCCACGAACGACGATGTCTGGCTGGGCCGCGTGGTGGCCGTCGCCGGCCAGGTCGCGGCCGGCCTCCCCGCCGGCTCGCCCCCGGGCTGGAGCCGGATCGCCTACCGGACCGTCCTGTCCGGCGTGCTGCGGGACTGGGTCGACAACGGGGACACGACCCTGGAGGGCGAGGACGTGGCCACCCTGACCCGCTTCGTGCAACAGGCCGCCTCCGCCGCCGGCTCGGCCCCGTCCGAGTTCCGCGACGAGACCTTCGAGGTCGTCCTGGGCGCGTTGATGGACGACTGGGTGATCAACTGGGGCGGTGAGTCCCTGGAGGACGACGAGGTCGCCGGGGACGACGACGTGGAGGGCGAGGACTAGGCGAGCGTCCACGCGCCGCGGCGGCCCGGTCCGGCCGCCGCGACGCCCGTCCGCGACGAGCGGATCGGGGTGTCGATCGCGCTGCACCGGTCGGTGCCGCTACCCGTCCGCCGCCGACGGAGTGTGTCCGAATTGCGCCGGCCTGCCGATGGCGGATGAGGTTGCTTGATGTATAGTAACGACGTTTTTCCGTGGGCGCCGTATGAGGAGCTCGATGATCGCCACCAGGAAGCCCATCTCGTGGTCGACGACGAGGATGTCCGGCTCCTCGGCGGCGGTGCCCGCGCGGCGTGGCGCTGGGGAGGCGGGCTCGAAGTCGGGGGTGCGCGGGGGGGCTTTCCATCCCGTGGCGCGTGCCTCCGGCGAGGACCGGGTGGCGGCTGCGGCCCCGCCCGGAGGGGGCATCGTCACCTCCCGGGTGGGAACCGGTCTGCGAGGGCGTCTGGCTCGTGGCGGTCGTCGTGGCCGGGACTGGTTGGCGGAGATGTCGTGCGCGATCGAGGCCGGGCATTGCCCGCGGGTCCTCCCCTCGCGATCGGGCCTGCCTTCAACGGTGAGGAGGGGTACTGCCGGTTTCGATGCCGAGGAGTTACGTCGTCCGCTCGCGTCGGGAGGATCGAGACGATGCCCCGCGGACCAGGGCGCTCCGCGACCAGGCGTCGCTCATCCTTCGCTACGCGCGCCGGGTTCGCGACGAGGACCTGGCGCGGTTCGCCGCCAACCTCTCCGCCCGAGCCGGCCGGTCCATCAGCGCTGAGGAGCTTCAAGCCTGGGAGGACGGAGGGTCCTTCCCGGCCTGGGTCCTCGTCGCCGCCCTCGAGCTCGCCAACCTGCCCTCGAACGCGAAGCGCGTGGCCGATCTCGTGCGCTCGATGCGGCGCCGGAGGCCGCGGCGTCCTCGACCTCCCGTCACCTGGGCGAGGCGGATCACGGTCGGTCCCTCCCGGTCCATCCTGGTGGCGCTGGCCGCGGCCCTGGCGATCGTGCTCGCGACCCTGTTCGCCGGCGAGGCGGCGATGCGGTGGGGCCAGGGCTCCCCACGCGGCTCCCCGGCCGCTCCGCCCGCGTTCGCGGTGCCGGACGGCGCGGGCCCCGGGTCCGCGCCGCTGCTCGGCGTTCCCTTTCTGTCCGCCGCCGCGCCGGGACTGAAGCCGGATCCTGCCGCCTCCCCGCCGCGGCGACCCGATCCCTCCCCGTCGGCATCTCCTCGTGCCGCCTGCGCCTCGGCCGGGGCGCGCTCGCTCGACCGCCCTCGACCGCGGTCGAAGGCGGGCTCGACGCCGGCGTCGTGCGGCGGCGCCTCTGCCCCCGGCCCCCGTCATCCGCCGGACCGTCGCCGGGCCGGGAAGGCACTGGCGGCCGAGATCATGACGGGCGCCGATCAGGCGATGCCCGGCCGGACGCGGTAGCCCCGCCCGAAGGGGGTGGCCGGGCCGAGGACGCGGCCCACCAGCTCGCGCATGACGTCCAGCCCGAGGTCGGCCTCGGTCGCGCCCCCGCTCAGCGCTCGTGCCACCGGCCCGAGGCCATGGACGTAGGCGAGCAGCCGCCCCGTGTCACCCCGATCGCGGCCGTGCCGGCCGCCGCCGGAGGGCCGGATCGTCCGCTGTCAACAGCTCTTGTCAAACGATGTCACCGAACCTTGACACGAATTGTCCGCAACCTGTCCGCTCTGTCAAACTACGCTTCTGCCGAGAGCAATGAGGATGCGCATGGTTCGTCGATATGCGTATCTGGTCGTGATCCTGCTGGTCGGCTTGGCCGGATGTGGCAACGGCCAGGCCGCCTCGCATACATCTCCGTCCCGTCGTCCGAGCCCCGCCGTGTCGGCCACTCCCGACGTGGCGCGGTGCGCCAGGCTGGCGAAGCTCGGCTTCACCCCCTGCCCACCCCTGCCCTCTCAGATGAGACTGCCGCCGACCACGATCCGCAACGCCACCGGCGGTGCCATCAGCGACGAGACGGCCCGCCGGTGGGGACGGGCGTTCCAGCTCTCCCAGGCCTACTACTACTGGGTGATGCAGCACGGCGACCGGGACGCGCTGACGTCGGGAGC
>JAJPKS010000137.1 GCA_021323605.1 Bacillota bacterium
AGCCAGAGGCAGAAGGGGATGGTGAAGGTCGGGTAGACGAGGACCAGCGCCCAGCGCGAGTTCTCCAGGTTGAAGAGGTTGGCCACCAGCTGGTTCAGGGGGATGAACAGCAGAATGGGCGGGATCAGGTAGGTGAGGAAGACGCCCACCGCCAGGTGCTGCCCGCCCGGTACCCGCAGACGGGCCAGAGCGTAACCGCCGGGGATGCAGATGGCCAGCGTGATCCCCAGGACGCAGGCCGCCACCACCACCGTGTTGATGCCCCAGACCGGGAAGTTGGTCCGGGTGAAGAGGTACTGGAAGTGCTCCAGGCCGAGCGGGCGCTTGAACCAGAAGGGGTTGACCGAAGGATCGATGAGGTCGTAGTCGGCCTTCAGGGTCGACACCAGCATGTAGTAGACGGGGAAGCACGAGGCGATCAGGTAGAAGGCCAGGGCCGCATAGAGGAGGACGCGGTTGCGGACCCGGCGCCCGTTGAACCGTCGCTGGTGCGGGCGGGCCAGCTCGGACCTCGCCAGGGTGGTGCTCATTCTTCGACCGCCCTCCTGAAGAGCATGCGCAGGAACAGGATCAGTCCCGCCAGCAGCAAGGGGAACAGGATGAGCGCCTCCGCGGCCCCGGTGGAGAGATTTCCCCCGGCGATGCCCGTCTGGTAGGCGAGCATGGGCAGGGTCTCGGTGGCGCTGTTCGGGCCCCCCTGGGTGAGCACGGCGACGATCGTGATGTCGCTGAGGGTGAAGGTGATGTCGTAGATGAGGCCGATGAAGAGGATGGGGGCGATCAGGGGCACGATCACGAAGTGCCAGGTTCGAAAGAAGCCCGCGCCGTCGACCCTGGCCGCGTCCAGGATGTCCTTCGGGATCGAGATCAGGCCCGCGAGCACGATCACGGCGGCGAAGGGGAAGCCCCGCCAGATGTTGACGATCAGGATCGCGAACCAGGAGAAGACGGGATCGCCCAGCCAGACCGGGTACGGCTGGTGCATGAGGTGGAGCATGTCGCCGAAGACCCGGTTGATGACGCTGAACTGCGGGTCGTACATCCACTTCCAGCCGAGCAGGGCCAGGGGCAGGGGCATGGTGAACGGGATCATGAGGAGTCCACGGATCAGCTTCTTCCCGCGCAGGCTCTGCAGGAGCAGGAAGGCCAGTCCGATGCCCAGCACCGACTTGCCGATCTCGGCGAAGAAGGTGAACGAGAGCGAGTTCTCGAGGCCCTTGATGAAGACGGGATCGTGGATGATCCGCAGATAGTTGGCGATGCCGACGAACCCCCCGAACCCGCCGCTCACGGTCACGTTGCTGAGGCTGAAGTACAGGGCCAGGAAGAAGGGGTACGCGACCAGCACCAGGATGTAGAGCACGGCGGGTGAGACCAGCGCGTAGCCGGCCAGGGTCTCGCCCGGAATCCGGAACCGGCGCGCGCGAGGGATGGGCTCGGCGGCAACGGCCGGCTCGATGCTGAACTGCGCCATCGATCTCCTCGTCTCTCTCTCCGTCCACCGGGGCGCAACCCTCCCCTCGTCGCCCCTCCTCGGGCCAGCATAGGCGAGGACGCCCCATCGCACAAGCCGGCCATCTACCATGAGGCCAGGGAGAGATGGGGGCGGCGAGGTCGTGAGCGCGGTCGAGCGGACGGCGATCCCCCGGCCAGCGGGGCTGGCCCTGCGACCCAGGAGCCGGAGCCGCAGATGGGAGACCGGGTATCTGCTCTGCCTGCCCGCCTTCCTGTGCGTCTTCGGGCTCCTCGCCTTTCCCCTCGTCTACGACGTCGCGGTCAGTTTCACCGACGCCGCCAACGGGACGGCGGGGCGGTTCGTGGGCCTGCAGAACTACCAGCAGCTGTTGGCCGACCCCGTCTTCTGGGCGGCGGCGCGCAACACCACGATCATGGTCCTGGCCACGGCGGCGGTGGAGTTCGGGCTCGGCCTCGTCACCGCGCTCCTGCTCTGGTGGCGGTTCTGGGGACGGGCCATCGTCTTCCTGGCCGTGTTCGTTCCCTGGGCGGTCCCCAGCTCCTTCGCCGCCTTCGCCTGGTACTGGCTGCTCGTCCCCCCCTTCCACTCCTTCTACACGCTGCAGGCCATCCAGGCCAAGTTCTGGCTGGACGGGATGTTCGGGATCGGCACCTGGCAGGTGGTGAGCGTCGGGGTCATGAACGTCTGGCGGGGCTCGTCGATCATCGCCATCTTCCTGCTCGCCGGCCTCAACGCCATCCCCGAGGAGCTGCTCGAGTACGGACGTCTGGAGGCGCGGAGCCGATGGCGGTACTTCTGGCGGGTGGTGATGCCGCTCAACCGGCGCATCACGGTCCTGGCCCTGGCCGTGGCCCTGACCATCACCTACATGGACTTCGTGTCCATGTACGCCGCCACCGGCGGCCGGATCACGGTACCGCTGATCGGGACCCTGGCCTACGCCAACCTGGTCATGGGCTCGCGGGTGGGATACTCGGCCGCCCTGATCCTGACCCAGATCCCGGTCGCGGCCCTGCTCGCGGTCGTCGCCCTCCGCTTCGTCGAACGGGAGCCACGGCCGAAACCGGTCCCGGCTGGCGACGGCTGGAGGCTGGGGACGTCCTCCCCGCCGGCCCGGCCGCCGGAGCCTCCGGCCCCGCCCCGTCACGGCCGAGGGTCCCGGCGCCTACGGCGCTGGCGGCGCCGGGTGCTCGTCGGTGCCGGGGTGCTGGCGGCGCTGGCGGTCTTCGCCTTCCACCTCTTCCCCATCTACTACACCGCCATCCAGGCGGTGAAGCCGGTCGGTGAGTACCGCCAGGGCCAGATCTTCTGGGCCTATCACCCCGACTTCGGCACCCTCGGCGAGGCCCTCCACGACGCCCAGCTCCTGATCTGGGGCCGCAACACCGTGATCATCTTCGGGGCGGTGCTGATGGTGGGCCTGGTGGTGTCGCTGATGGCCGGCTACGGGCTGGCCCGCTTCGACCCGCCCGGTGCCCGCTGGGTAGCCCGGTTGATGTTCGCCACCTACTTCGTCCCCCAGATGGCCGTGATCCTGCCCCTCTACCGCATCTACGCCACGGTCGGCCTGGACGACACCCTGCCCGGGATCGTGCTCATCTACCTGACCCTGATGGTGCCGTTCGCGACCTGGCTCTTCTACTCCTACTTCCTGGGGCTGGACCGCGAGGTCGAGGAGCACGCCTGGCTGGACGGGAGCCGCCCCCAGGTCTTCGTGCGCATCGTGCTGCCCATGTGCTGGCCGGTGGTGATCGCGGTCGCGCTCTTCGGCATCGGCATGATGGGCTCCGACGTCCTCTACGGCAGCCTCTTCTCCCTGACCAACGGCACCACCACGCTGCCGGTAGGGCTGGGCATCAACGCCCTGAGCCTGGACGAGTGGGCGAACACCAACGCCGCCGTCATTCTCTCCACGCTTCCCATCATCGCCCTCTGCGCGACCCTGGGTCGGTACTACGTGCAGGGGCTCCGGGCCGCCCTGCTGGAGGGGGCCTGACCGCGGTTCGCGGCCAGGCCCCTCGAGTCGGTCGCCGGGCCCGCCCTCAGCTGACGTAAATGGTGTTCAGCTTCTGTTTGATGAACTTGAGGGCGGCGTCGATGCCGGCGCTGCCCGGCGTCTTGACGGCGGTGGCCACGGTGTCGGGCAGGATGTACTGTGCGAGCACCTGGTTGGCCGCGTAGTTGGGATTGCCCGGGTAGCCGAAGACCGCGATCCGGTCACCCCGGACCTGCTGCAACGGCGCCAGCTTGGGCTCCGCCCACTTGCCACCGTAGGCCGGGTCGGTCCAGAGCTGGTTCTTCCAGGGATTGGCGTGGGTGGGCATGTTGTAGAGCTGGGACTGGATGAAGGCCTCGTGGTAGTTGTCGATGTAGTGCTTGAGGAACTCCTTGGCCGCCTGCTGGTTCTTCGACCACTTCCAGATGATGTAGCAGTTGGGATCGACCACCGTGAGCCCGTCGGGATGGGCAGGGCCTGCCTCGGGCGGCATCAGGGCCAGGTTCTTGTAGAGGTCGGGGTTGGTGGACTCGACGCTGCGCATGGAGCTGATGGCGTCATGGATGTAGACGCCCTGGCCCGAGTCCAGCCAGCGGTTGTCGGAGGCGTCGTCCCAGGCGAACACCTCCGGGGTGTTGGCCCGGGTGTAGAACTCCTGGGCGAACTCCAGGAACTGCCGGAACTCGGGCTTGTCCACGGCAATCGTCTTGCCGTCCGCCTCGACGATACTGGCGCCGAAGCTGTACATGATCGCGCGCCAGTTGTGATTGGAGTCGTTGCAGTGGGAGATGGCGAGCCCGGCGGCGTGGCCGTTGCTCTTGGCGACGGCCGCCATGTTCATGTAGTCGTTCCAGGTCTTGAGCTTGTCCAGGCTGAAGCCGTACTGCTGGACGAGATCGGTGCGGACGATGGGCATGATGGCGATGTAGAA
>JAJPKS010000265.1 GCA_021323605.1 Bacillota bacterium
CGCGCAGCCGGAGCATGTCCGCCACCGTCCAGATCGTGTGCCCGTGCTCGGCCAGGCCGGGGACGTCCTGCGGCCGGGTGGTCGCCCCGGTGGCCAGAACCAGGAAGTCGTAGGAGAGACGCAGGCCCTCGCCCCGCACCCGCCGTCGCTCGGAGTCGATCTCGCGGACGCGGCCGAGGAAGGTGATGCCACGGCGCCGCGCCGGCCCGGCGACGTCGACCCGCAGCCGCTCCGGATCCAGGCCGAAGGGCACGTAGATGGTGTTGGGCTTGAAGAGGAACCGCGGCTCGTCGCTGACGAGGGTGAGGTCGGCGCGATCCCCCAGCCGCATGGCCAGGAGGTAGGCGGCCTCCAGGCCGCCGAAACCGCCCCCCAGGACCGCCACGTGTGGTTTCGCTCTGGTCATGGCTCCAGCCTGGGCCGGTGGCCTCGTCCGGCCAGAGCGCTTGGTCCTGGAGGTCCCGGGCCGCTGGACCCGGCATGGAGCGGCCCGACGCGCTCCGAGACCGGCTGCCGCGCGAGAAGTCGCCGCTCCCGACGCCAACGCGGCGGGGCCGATCGGCTCCAGCCGGCCGGAACCGTCCGGGGCAAGGGCGGACTCGGATGCCGAGAGACTCGAAGGCGGACCCCGGCCGTGGCTTGTGGCATGCTCTGTGGAGATGGCCGACATCAGGCTCCAGCGCGTCTACGGCTCGGACGTGGCAGCGCCGGGCACGCGGGTGCTGGTCGATCGGGTGTGGCCGCGTGGCGTGAAGAAGGACGACCTCCGGTTGGATCACTGGCTTCGTGAGCTGGGGCCGTCCGATGAGCTGCGGAAGTGGTTCGGGCATCGTCCGGAGCGATGGCCCGAGTTCCAGCGCCGCTACCGCGAGGAGCTCGAGGAGCCCTCGCGCCGTGCCCTGCTCGACCAGCTGGTCGAGCTGGCCCGCCGGGGCCCCCTGATCCTGCTCTTCGGCGCCGCGGACGAGGACCACAACCAGGCGGTGGTGCTGCGCTCGGTGCTGGAGGAACGGCTGCGGGCCTGAAGGTGGGGCCCGTCGAGGGGCCGGGTGGGCTCCGCCTGGAGCTGCTCTACGAGGTTCCCGGCCTGCCGGCGTACGCCCTTCCCGAGGCGCTGGCGCGGGTCTACGGAGGCACCCTGGGCTTCCCCGAGCACCGCCTCTTCGGCAACTTCGTGGCCTCGATCGACGGGGTGGTGGCCATGCACCGGGAGGATCGCTCCCCCGGCTCCACGATCGGGGGCGACAGCGAGGCCGATCGTTTCGTCATGGGGCTGCTGCGCGCCTGCGCGGAGGCGGTGCTGGTCGGGGCCGGCACCCTGCGCGCCGCTCCCGGCCACCGCTGGACGCCCGAACACGCGCACCCGGCCGGGGCCCCTGCCTTCGCCGAGCTCAGGCGCCGGCTGGGCCTGGCGCCGGCGCCACGTCTGGTCGTGGTCACCGGCCGCGGCGAGCTGGATCCATCCCATCCCGGGCTGGAGGCCGGCGGCCTGGTCCTCGCCGGCGCCGTCGGGGGCGCCCGGCTCCGGGGCCGACTGCCGGCGGCCACCTCCCTCGTCGTCCTCGGCGAGGGGATGGAGCTGGACGGGGCGCGCCTGCTGGAGGCCCTCCGGGCCGAGGGTCACCGGGTCGTGCTCACCGAGGGAGGCCCGCACCTGCTCGGCTCGCTGCTGGGGGCCGGGGGGCTGGACGAGCTGTTCCTCACCGTCTCGCCCCGGCTGGTGGGGCGAGGGCCGGGGGCCGCTCGCCTCGGCCTGGTCGAGGGAGGTCGGCCCGACCTTCGTCCTCCGGCCCAGGCGAGGCTCCTCGGCCTGCGCCGGCACGGCTCCCACCTGTTCATCAGGTACGAGCTGGAGGGGGCGGCCGCCTGAGAGCCCGGGGGCGGGACGGTCACGCCCGCCGCGAGCGCTCACGTCCCACGTTCGCCACCAGCAACGCGATCACCGTGACCAAGTAGATCTGGCCCAGGAGCGCCTCGGTCACGGCCAGCATGCGGCCCAGGTCGCCGCGGGCGGTGAAGTCTCCGTAGCCGACCGTGGTGAGGGTGACGTAGCTGAAGTAGAGGTAGTCGATGCCGGTGGCGGTGGGGTGGGAGGCGAAGAAGGGAGCCGACTCGGCCGACGCCACCAGGGCGTAGACGGACGCGAACAGGAATCCGACCAGGAGGTAGACGCACACCGCGCCGGCGACGCTGGAGGCACGGATCAGGGGTTGTCGCACCACCCGCAGGGAGATCGCGACCGGCGCGGTCAGGAGCAGCAGCACCAGAGCCGACTCGTACACCAGGCGGGAGAGGCGGTCGGACTGCTCGGGGCTGGAGGAGACGGCGACCAGCAGCATGAGCACCACCAGCGTGGCGAAGGCCAGGAACCAGTGCGTGGGCACGGCGGAGACCTTGAGGGCGAGCAGGACCACGCCCCCGACCAGGCCCAGGCTCACCAGCCGCCCCCAGCGCTGGTCTCCCAACAGGCCGTAGGAGAGGATGGCGAGCACGATCGACAGCAGCAGCACGAGGTAGCGGTCCGGCGCCCACAGGCGGTGGAGCCGGAGCGCATGCCTCCGAACGCCCCTGCGCCGGTTGGTCATCGCCATTGCATCGCGCGTCGGCCCGAGAACGACCGTAGACCGCCGGGCGCAGGGCCGGGCGGCGCGGCCGGCCGGTCCCGAGACGAATCCCCGGGCACCGGGGCCCGAGCCCGGTGGCGAGGTCGAGGACCGGCGGCCGAAAATACGCCGCCATGCCGCACGACATCGCCGACCACCTCGCCTTCCTCTACGGCCGGGACCGGGCGCGGGAGCTCGAGCCGCGGCTGCGGCGCCTGCTCGCCCGGCACGTCGAGCGCCTCGGCGGCGGGGAGCCGGCCGCTCGCCGGGAGCCGACCCAGCGCGACGCCATCCTGATCACCTACGGTGACCAGGTCCGCCACCCCGGTCAGCCGCCGCTGCGCACCCTGGCCTCGTTCCTGGAGGACCACCTGGACGGTGTCGTGAGCGGCGTGCACCTGCTGCCGTTCTTCCCCTCCTCCTCCGACGACGGCTTCGCCGTGATCGACTACCGGACGGTCGATCCCGCCCTCGGCACCTGGAGGGACGTACGCCGCATCGGGCGGCGCTTCGACCTCATGGTGGACGCGGTGTTCAACCACGTCTCCGCCCGTAGCCGCTGGTTCCAGGGGTTTCTGGCCGGGGAACCCCGGTACCGGGACTGGTTCATCGTCGTCGAGGGCGATCCCGACCTGAGCCGGGTCGTGCGGCCGCGTGCGCTCCCGCTCCTCACGACCTTCGAGACCGCGCTCGGCCCGCGCCGGGTGTGGACCACCTTCAGCGCCGACCAGGTCGACCTCGACCTCCGCAACCCGGAGGTGCTCCTGGCCCTGATCGAGGTGCTGCTCTTCTACGTGGCCCGGGGAGCGGGCCTGATCCGGCTCGACGCCATCGCCTACTTGTGGAAGGAGGTCGGCACCCCCTGCATCCATCTGCCTCAGACCCACCGCGTCGTGCAGCTCCTGCGGTCGGTCCTGGACGAGGTGGCACCGCACGTGCTCCTGGTCACCGAGACCAACGTGCTCCACCGCGACAACGTGTCCTACTTCGGCGACGGGGGCAACGAGGCTCAGCTGGTCTACAACTTCGCTCTGCCCCCGCTCGTGCTGCACGCCCTGGCCACCGGCGACGCGCGCCGTCTCTCCCGCTGGGCGGCATCGCTCCAGGTCCCGCCCGGCGCCGCCTTCCTCAACTTCCTGGCCTCGCACGACGGCATCGGTCTCAACCCGGTGCGCGGCATCCTCGCCGAGGCCGAGATCGAGGCCCTGGTCGAGCGGGCCCTGGCCCACGGCGGCTTCGTCTCCTACAAGGACGACGGCCGGGGCTCACGGAGTCCGTATGAGCTGAACGTCAACTACTTCGACGCCCTCTCCGACCCGGGTGCGACCGAGCCGCTCCGGCTCCAGGTCGACCGCTTCCTGGTCGCCCACGCCGCCATGCTGGCGCTGGCCGGGGTGCCGGCCATCTACTTCCACTCCCTGTTCGGGTCTCGGGGCGACCGGGCCGGGGCGGTGGCAAGCGGCATCCCCCGCCGCGTCAACCGCCAGAAGCTGGCCCGGGCGGAGCTGGAACGGGAGCTGGCCGAGCCGGGATCGCGGCGCGCCATGGTCCTGCGCGGCCTCGCCGACCTGCTGCGGAGGCGCCGGTCCAGCGCCGCCTTCCATCCCGCCGCCGGGCAGCGGGTGCTGGACCTCGATCCCCGCGTCTTCGCCCTGGTCCGGACCTCGCCCGATGGACGCGAGTCCGCGCTCTGCCTGCACAACCTCTCCCGGGAGCGGGTGGGGCTCCGGGTGCCCCGGGGGAGCGCGGAGACGGTGCTCGAACCGTACCAGGCTCGCTGGACGATGACGGCGGACGCCGTCTCGGCGACGCCGGTTGCCGGCCGGGCCTGAACCGGCGGTCGGGTCGAGCGGGAGGATCTCGTCCTCACCAGGTCACGGGCAGCTCCTCCAGGCCGCCGGTGAGCACGTCCTCACGGGTCCGCAGCCGCTCGAGGGGGACGGCCAGGCGCAGGGTCGGGAAGCGGGGGATCAGCCGCTCGAACACCGCCTGCAGCTCGACC
>JAJPKS010000431.1 GCA_021323605.1 Bacillota bacterium
GAGCGGAGGAGGGCCAGGGCCTGGTCGGCGCGCCGGCGAGCGCCCAGGCGCTCGTAGAGGGCGAGGGCCGCCCGCGCCTCGGTGACGGCGGCGGTCGAATCGATCCCGCTCAGGGCCCGGGCCAGCTCCAGGCGGAGCTCGGCGCAGGTCGAGGGCCATTCGCCCTCGGTGATCGCGGCCAGCCCGGCCTGGAGGTGGGGCACGGCGTCCTCGCCCGCAGCCAGGGCCACCCGCCCGGCGTTCAGGCATGCCAGCGCGATCGGGTTCGGCGTGCCCATGGCCGCGGCGGCGCGGCGCAGCCGGGCCGCGGCCCGCCTGGCGGCGGGAAGGTTGCCCCGATCGATCTCGATCTGCACCAGCAGGTCGAGCAGGGGCCAGCTGTGGGCCAGGTCGTCCTCGAGTCCGTGCAGCGCCCGCCGCGCGGTGGTCGCAGCCAGGTCCATCTCGCCGCGGGCCAGGTGCAGACGCGCCAGGGAGCCCGCCACCTCGAGGCGATCCTCCCATCCGGCGAGGGCGTCGGCGGCCTCGGACAACCGATCCTGCTGGAGATAGAGGTCGGCCAGCCGAGACACGATCTCGGCGCGCCTGGAGACGTAGCGGGTGAGACCCAGGGCTCGGCGAAGCTCTCTCTCCGCCTCCGTCCCCCGGCCCGTCTCGCAGAGCACCGTCCCGTAGACGAGCCGGCAGTGACTCTGGAGCACGGGGGGCGGGGGGCGCCGAAACGATCGCGGGCGTGCTCCAGGACGGCGTCGCTCCACTGTGTCGCCCGCTCCAGGTCGCCGACGTGCACACAGGCGTGGAGCATGGCGCAGCAGCTCATGCTCACCACCACGTAGTTGCGGACCTCGCCGGCGACGATGGCGGCCATGGCTTCGTCGAGGTGGGCCATGCCCTCGTTCACCTTCCCCGAGCGAACCAGCGCCAGGCCGTAGTCGGCCAGGGCCCGGACCTCCAGATCGGTGTCCTCGAACTGCCGGGCGAGTTCGAGGGCGGTCGCCGCCCGGCGCTCCAGGGTGGCCACGTCGCGGACCTCGCAGCCCACCCAGGCCAGCTCCAGGTAGCCCCGCTCCAGGCAGGGGCCGGTCTCATCCAGCAGGCGGGCGGCACGGTCGAGCCAGCCCCGGATGGGAGCGTCGTTGCCCAAGAACATGTGCACCTGGGCCACGACCACGGCCGCGATCGCCGCCCGCCGCGGCTCGCCTGCCTGCCGGTACATCTGGTACGCCCTCTCGCCGTGACGCCGACCGGCCTCCAGGTCCTCGAGGACCGTGCACAGCACCGCCAGCTGCTCGTGTGCGACGGCCGTCTCCTCGTCTGCCAGCGCCTCTTCGAAGGCGGCTCGGGCGGCGGCGAACGCTCCCCGATCGAGGAGGGCGAAGGCACCGGCCAGACCCCCGTCGGGGGTGGCGACCATGGGCCTCTGCATGATGGCACGGGCGGCCGGAGTTGGCAAGCGCATTCGACGCCAGTGCCCATCCGGCCTCAGCTGGGAGGGCCGAGGTCGGGGCGATGGGGCACCACGCGGTTTGCTGGTTCGAACGTTTCGGAGCCCTTCGGGAGACTCCGCTCGATCTCGGCGATGACTTGATCGCGCCCCGGCGGCCACGGGTCGGTGGCGGGTCGGACCTCAGCTCACCGCTTTCCTCACCAGGGCGGCGATCCTCGCCTCTTCGGCGGCGGTCAGCTCCTTGAGCGCGAAGGAGGTCGGCCACATGTTGCCCTCATCGAGGTTCGCCGCGTCGCTGAAGCCCAGCGTCGCGTACCTCGCGTTGAACTTCTGCGCGTTCTGGAAGAAGCAGACCACCTTGCCGTTCCTGGCGTAGGCGGGCATGCCGTACCAGGTCTTGGGCGAGAGGTCCGGCGCGCTGGCCTTGATGATCGCGTGGAGCCGTTCGGCCATGGTGCGATCCGGTTCCGGCATCTCGGCGATCTTCGCGAGCACGTCGCTTTCCCCATCGGCCTTGCCCGAGCTCGCGCGCCTCCGCTCCTGTACGAGCTCCCTCATCGCGGCTCGTTCCTCGGCCGTGAACACCTCGGACGCCTTGGCAGCCCCGGTGGTGCCCCTGGCGGATCTCCGGGTGGCCTTCTTTCCGGGTTCCCTCTCGGCCATCGGCTGACTTCTCCTTCCACGAGCTGTGATGGGCCGACCCCCATGCTAGGGAGCCGCCGCGGCGGCTTCCCTGAACGTGTCCGATCGCCTCGCCATCCTCGGGTCAGGCGCGACCACCCCGGCCTCGACGTGATCGTCGATCCAGGCGACGGCCGGGCTCTCTACGCCGTCCTGCGGCAGGCCGTCCGCCGCCGCCCACCTGTGGCGACCGAGGGGCGGGGCCACCACCGTCCCAACCGGCGCTCCTCGAGCACCGGCCGCCCTGCGTTGGGCAAGCCTGGCCCGCAAACATTCGGGTGCGGGAGGGTGGAGCGGGAGACGGGCTTCGAACCCGCTACCTCAACCTTGGCAAGGTTGCGCTCTGCCGATTGAGCTACTCCCGCTCGACGCTGCCAATCTTACCAGCGGGGTACCGGCCTCACCCCAGCAGGGCGGCCAGCCGCCTCCACTCCTCGCGCGGTGGGGTGGCCCGACCGGCGGCCGTCGCCACCTGGATGCACACGTGGTCGGCGCCGGCCTCCAGGTGCCGCTCGACGCGGTTGCGGATCGCCTCCAGATCCCCCCAGGCCACCACCTCGTCCACCAGCCGGTCGCTGCCGCCGTTCTCCAGGTCGCCGGGCATGAAGCCCAGCCGGAGCCAGTTGTTGGTGTAGTTCGGGGCCTGGAGGTACATGGCCAGGTGCTGCCGGGCCACGGCCCGGGCTCGGGCCGGGTCGGTCTCCAGGACCACCGACTGCTCGGGGGCCAGGAGACGTCCGGGGCCGAGCAGCTCCCGGGCGCGCCGGCTGTGCTCCACCGTGACCAGGTAGGGGTGGGCGCCGGCGGTGCGGTCCCGCGCCAGCTCCAGCATGCGTGGCCCGAGCGCGGCGAGCGCCCGCTCCTCCCGCGGTACCGGCTCCGCGAGCCGATCCAGCCGGTCCAGGTACTCCCGCATCCTGGTCAGCGGACGCGAGTAGCGACCGGGCTGCTCGCGGTCGACCACGTGGGCGTGGCTCACGCCCAGGCCGAGGAGGAAGCGTCCGGGATAGGTCCGCGTCAGCTCGCGGTGCGCCC
The DNA here is from genome assembly GCA_021323605.1 of Bacillota bacterium. Lineage (GTDB taxonomy): Bacteria > Chloroflexota > Dormibacteria > Dormibacterales > Dormibacteraceae > CADDZO01. Next base: position 3,164 of record JAJPKS010000431.1, read on the forward strand.
GGGCCACGTCCTCGGGCGAGTGCGTCCAGATGCTGGCGATGCCGGTGGCGGCCACGATCCGCCGGGTGGCGCCGAGGATCTGCCCGGCCAGCTCGAAGATCTGCGGGCGGTTGGGGAACCAGAGGGCGCCGTAGCCGAGCTCCTCCAGCTCGGCCGCCACCTCGGCCACCTCCGCCGGCTCCTTGCCGAACGACCAGCTCCAGACGCCGATCCGACCCAGGTCCATCCCAATCCTCCCCGTTCGATGTCGTGCTGCGACGGTTGCCTCCGTCTGGCGTCAGCATCTGCTACCGGCGAAGGCGCTGGGCTCTTCCGTCTCGGCCGGCCGGCCCGGCTCGCGGAGCGCCGGTGTCCTCCGGCGCCTCGAGCCGCCCGCAGCCGCGGCGGTCGGCGTTCCCGGCGCCGCTCAGCCCGCCGGGGCCAGTCGCAGGGTGGTGGCGGCCACCGCCGGGCTGACCATGGTCCGGGCCGGGCCGCCCTCGCCGTACTTGGCGGTGAAGGCCGTGGAGACGCGCTGGTTGAGCTC
>JAJPKS010000268.1 GCA_021323605.1 Bacillota bacterium
CTGGAGCGCCAGCTGAGCCGCCGGGAGATGCGGGAGCGGGCACGGGAGCACATCAAGCTGGTGGGGCTGGAGGGCTTCGAGGATTCCTATCCGCTGGAGCTGTCGGGAGGGATGCAGCAGCGCGTCAACCTGGCCCGCGCCCTGGCCACCGATCCCGTGATGCTGCTGCTCGACGAGCCCTTCGCCTCCCTCGACGCCCAGACCCGCGAGTTCATGCAGCTCGAGCTGCTCCGGATCTGGCGGCGGACCCGCAAGACGGCCATCTTCATCACCCACGACATCAAGGAGGCCATCTACCTCGCCGACCGGGTGGTGGTGTTCACCGCTCGGCCGGGCCGGGTCAAGGAGCAGATCGACGTCGACCTGCCCCGACCCCGCGAGCTACGGATCAAACGCGACCCCCGGTTCCTCGCCTACGAGGACCGGGTCTGGAACCTGATCGAGGAGGAGGGCACGATGGCCCGGGCAGCGGTGAGATGAGCGCCCGTACGCCACAGGGGGAGGTCGCGTTCGAGGTGGCCTCGGCGCAGGCGGAGCCGACCGCCCAACCGGCGCTGAAGCGGCCGCGCGGGCGGCTGGCCACCCTTGAGCCCTGGCTGATCGGGGTGGCCTCGGTGGTGGTCTTCCTGGTCGCCTGGCAGGTGGTGGCGATGGCCCGGGTGGTGCCCGAACTCTTCCTGCCCGGCCCCACCGACATCGTGGCCGCGCTGGTCGCCTACGTGACCTCGAGCGAGTTCGCGATCGACGCCGCCACCAGCGGACAGGAGCTCGCCATCGGCTACGGCCTGGCCATCGTGGTCGGCCTGCCCCTGGGCCTGCTCATGGGCTGGTACCGGCGTCTCCAGTACGCCCTGGACCCCTTCATCAGCTTCTTCTACAGCACGCCCCGAATCGCCCTGCTGCCACTCTTGATCATCTGGTTCGGGATCGGCATCTGGTCCAAGGTGGCGGTGATCTACCTGGGCGCCTTCTTCCCCATCGCCATCAACACCTTCGCCGGCGTACGGAGCCTGGACGCCACCCTGCTCCGGGCGGCGCGCTCCTTCGGGGCCTCCGACGCCCAGATCTTCCGCACCATCGCCCTGCCCGGCTCGGTGCCGTTCATCCTCACCGGCCTGCGGCTCGGGGTGGGGCACGCCCTGATCGGGGTGGTGGTAGGGGAGCTGGTGGCGGCCCAGCACGGGGTGGGTCTGGCCATGTCCACAGCCGGCTCGACCTTCCAGACCGCCAAGGTGTTCGCCGCCCTGATCATCATCGCCGGAGCGGGCGTCATCCTCCAGATCCTCCTCCAGCGCCTCGAGCGCCGTTTCGACGCCTGGCGTCCTCGCTAGGCGGGGAGGCGGCGGAGCCGGAAGCGCCAGAGGTCGAACAGCCGGTCGGCGGGCCTGCCCGCCAGCTCGATACCGTCCACGGAGGTGGGTGCGGCGTCCACCAGCTCCCAGCCCTCCGCGAAGCGTTCACGGACCTCCTCCCCGGTCACGCCGGCCCGCATCGGCGCCAGCCGGGGCGGCCGCGCGAAGCCGAAGAGGAGAAAGGTCGCGCCCGGAGCGGCGACCTCGGACACGCCCCGGACGTACGCCTCCCGCCGGTCGGGGGGAAGGGTGTGGAAGCAGCCGAAGTCCAGCAGCAGCGTGTAGCCCTCTCCCACCCCCAGCTCTCGCAGGCGGGTCACGTCTCCCCGCAGGAAGCGCGGGGAGACCCCGGCCGCCGCCGCCCTCCGGCGGGCGAGGGCCAGTGCTCTCGGCACCATGTCCACCCCGGTCACCTCCCATCCCCGCCCGGCCAGGTAGACGCTGTCGGTTCCGGTCCCGCAGCCGAGATCGAGCGCACGCCCGGGCGCGGGCGCGGATTCGCCCTCGATGAACTCGACCAGGTCGGGGAGGGGCCGGGCCCGGTCCCAGATCCTCAGCCCCAGGAGGTAGACGGCCTGGTACACCAGCGCGTACCACCTTGGCCGTTCCGGGTCGTCGCCCCTTCGCCGCCAGAGCACGGCCCCGGTGGCCGCGCTGCCGGCGAGCAGGGCGATCACCCTCCACCGCCGGCCCTTCTTCCCTCCCCCGGTCGCCACTCTTCCGCGTTCCCTGCCCACGACGGCGCCTCCACTTTTGTCGTGTCATGAGACAATATGTCTCGTACAATGTTACGACATGCCCGGGGGACGGTCGAAGCAAGAGGTCCTGGCCGCCATGCGGTCGCTCCCCACCGGCGGCCGGTCGACCATGGGCGAGCTGGCCTTGGCCGCCGGGGTCTCGGTGCGGACGCTCTACCGCCTCTTCGGCGGCCGGTCGGCCCTGTTGCGTGAGCTCGGGTGCCCGCCGCCGCGCGGCGCCCGTGAACGCATCCTGGAGGCGGCGCTCGAGCTGGTCGGCCGCCGCGGGCTGGCGGCGCTCTCGATGGACGAGCTGGCCGGCGCCGCCGGCGTGTCCCGGGCCACCCTGTACCGGTTGTTCCCGGGCAAGGCGGCCCTCTTCGGGGCGCTGGTCCGGACCTACTCTCCCTGGGAGGCGGTGGCGGAGGTCCTCCAGGCGGCGCCCGACGGTCCGCCCGAGGAGGTCGTGCCCGCGGTCGGCCGGGCGGTGGCGGCTGCGCTGGAGGGACGGACGGCCCTGGTGCTGCGGATCGTGCACGAGATCCTGGAGGGCGACCCGGACACGCTCGAGGGGGTGAAGCGCACCATGGGCCGCGGCCTGCCCGACCTGATCCGCTACCTGGAGGTGCAGATGGCGGCCGGCAAGCTGCGGCCGGTGCATCCGGTGATCGCCCTTCAGCTCCTGATCGGGCCGATCGTGGTCCACCGGCTCACACGGCCGCTGGCGGAGTCGCTGCTGGGCTTCGCCGAGCCGGAAGAGCGTGTCATCGACCGGATGGTCGAGGCCTGGTTGCGGGCCATGGCGGCCGGGGGTGCCACGAAGCCTGCTTCGTGGGGTGGGGTGGTGGAGGAGGAAGGCCATGCCGGAAGGCGCTGAGCACCCGGTCGGCAACCGGCGTCCGGTCTCGAACGCGATCACCCCCCTGATCCTCCCCCTGGAGGAGGTGGGGCGGGAGGACCTGGCGCTGGTGGGCGGGAAGGCCGCCAACCTGGGCGAGCTGCTCCGCGCCGGCTTCCCGGTCCCGGCGGGCTTCGTGGTGACCACCGCCGCCTATGACCGGCTGGTGGCGCACGCCGGCCTGGAAGTCACGATCTCCCGAATGCTCGACCTGCGGCCCGAGGACGGCGCCGCCGTCCGGGAGGCCCTGGCCCGGGCTCCGATGCCGCCCGAGCTGGAACGGGAGATCCGGACGGCGTACCGGCGGCTCGGCCGGGGACCGGTGGCGGTCCGTTCGAGCGCGACCGCCGAGGACCTGCCCGGGGCGGCCTTCGCCGGCCAGCAGGACACCTTCCTCAACCTCGTCGACCCCGAGGCCGTGCTCGCCGCCGTACGGCGCTGCTTCGCCTCCCTGTGGACGGACCGGGCCGTGGCTTACCGCGAGCGCCGGGGATTCGACCCGCGGGGCCTGAGGCTCGCCGTCGTGGTGCAGCGCCTGGTCGAGGCGCGGACGGCGGGCGTGCTCTTCACCGCCAACCCGGTGACGGGGGCTCGTGAGGAGGTCGTGATCGAAGCCGTCCCCGGCCTGGGCGAGGCCCTGGTCTCGGGCCTGGTCACCCCCGACCGGCTCCTGCTCAGGAGACGGCCTTGGGGGAGATGGAGGGTGGTGGCCCGCACCCCGGGGCGATGGGAGGTGCTGATCCGGCCGCGTGAGGGCGGTGGCACCGAGCCGGTTCCGCTCGACACCGCCGGGCGCGGCGGGTTCCGGCTCTCGGACCGGGAAGCGCGCCGGCTGGCGCGGCTGGGTCGGGCGATCGAGCGCCACTTCGGCTCGCCCCAGGACGTGGAATGGGCGCGGGCCGACGGCCGTTCGCTCATCCTCCAAGCGCGACCGATGACCGCCCTGCCCGAGCCGCCTCCCCGCGCCGGACGGATGGGGCGAACACTCGCCGCCCTGATGGCCGAGATCGTCCCCGTGCGGCCCTATCCGCTGGACGCGACCTCCTGGTTCCCCGCCCTGCTCACCGAGGCCCTGGCCTTCGCCTCCCATCTCACCGGGGTGGTGCCACCCTCGGTGGAAACGCTGTTCGTCGTGGACGACGACATCGTGGTCCGCTTCCGAGGCGGGGTTCCCCTTCGGCCGACGCCGGCCCTACTCCTCGCACCCTGGCGACTGCTGATGGCCGGCCGGCGCTTGCCCACGGCGGACTGGCGGCAGGATCCGGACCTGCAGTGGGCTCGGGCACGGATCCGCACGCTGGAGCGACGCGACCCCTCGGCGCTCTCCTGGAGGGAACTGCTGGACACGGCGCGGGAGGCGCTGGCGCTGCTCCGGCCGCTGGCGCGGGAGCCACGGCTCCGTCACCTGCCGGCCGGGATCTCGGGGTTGGTGCGCCTGCGGCTGCTGCTGGCGCTGGCGGGAGGAGGGAGGCGGCTCGGCGACCTGCTGTCGGGGGTCGAGACCATGACCGCCGAGACCAACCGCCGGTTGGAGGCGCTGGCCGCCCGGATCCGGTCCGACCCCGAGCTGGCGGCCCTCTTCTCCGCCCACGAGGCCTCCGAGCTGTGGTCGGTGCTGGAGCGACGGCCGTCGGGTCGGGCCTTCCTGGGCGAGTTCCAGACCTTCCTGGATGAATACGGTCATCGGGAGGCCGCGGTCTCTCTGGTCTCGATGCCGACCTGGAGGGATGCGCCGGAGACGGTGCTGGGTCTCCTCCAGGGCCTGGCCGGTGCGGTGCCGGCCGCCGGAGAGGGTCCGCCGGCCTGGGAGCTGGCCCGCGACCAGTTACTGTTCCATCCCCTGTTGGGGAAGCCCCCCCTGCGCGGGGCCTTCCTCGCCTCGCTCGAACGGGCCCGCCGGCTCGTCCAGGTGCGCGAGGACACCCACTTCTTCGCCACCATGCCCATGCCCGTCCTGCGGCGCACCTTCCTGGAGCTCGGCCGGCGGCTGGTGGCGGCCGGTGCCCTGGACGCCCCCGAGGAGGTCTTCCACCTCACCCGGTCCGACCTGGAGGGGGTGGAGGGGGCGTGGCCGCCGCCGGCCTCCCTGGTGTCCCACCTCCGATCGCTGGCGCGGCGGCGGCGGGAGCGCCGCGCCGCCCTGGAGGGGGTCCCCCTGGTCGACCCCCGGCCCTTCCGGCGGCCCGGGGAGGGCGCCGACGTCCTGCTGCGGGGGACGCCGGGCAGCCCGGGCCTGGCCGAGGGGCCGGTGCGCGTGGTGCGCGACCCCTCGCAGTGGGGCCGGCTGCGCGACGGCGA
>JAJPKS010000450.1 GCA_021323605.1 Bacillota bacterium
CCGGGGCACCCCATCGGAGCTCGCTCCGATGGGGACCCCTCGATGGGGAGCCCCTTCGTGGGCTTTCCCTGGAGCGCCGCCATCGCCCTCTCCACGCGATGGGCGGCCGAGCGCCGTCCGTAGAGCCGGGCGCACAGGCGGGTCAGGATCTCGGTCACGTCCTGCACCAGATCGTCATCGACCTCGGAAGGGTCGACCACCAGCAGCCGTCGGCCCTGGGCCGCCAGCGCCGCCTCCACGTACTCGGCCCCGAACCGGGCGAAGCGATCCCGGTGCTCGACCACGATCGTGGTCACGGACGGATCCCGCAGCAGGGCCAGGAACTTCCGACGCCTCCCGTTCAGCGCCGAGCCGATCTCGGTCACCACCCCACTGACCGCGAGCCCGTGCTCGGCGGCCCAGGTGGTCGCCCGCGCCACCTGCCGGTCCAGGTCGGCCGCCTGGTCGGCCGAGGACACGCGGGCGTACACGGCGGTCCTGCCGCCAGCATCGCCACGGTCGCGCTGAGCCTCGACCAGGATCAGCCGGCCGACCCTCCGCGCCGGTACCGGCAGCTGACCGGTCTGGAACCAGCGACGGGCGGTGGGATATGACACGCCCTGCTGCTCGGCCCACCGCTTCAGGTTCACGAGCTGTCATTGTAAATCACCAGATCTCGCTCACGATCATTTGATGGCCAGCAGTTGTCAGCCCCTGCCACCGCCGACCACGAAGCCAGGACCAGCAGCGCACGGCGGGTAGATCGGTCGCCCGAATCCCGCAGGAAGGCCGTGACGGTGCCCAGGAGCACGACGCCCCCGGCCTCCCCCGTCCCCTCTGGCCGGGCTCGGCGGAGCCACCACCCCGGGTCGCGCCGCGGTCAGGTCGCAGTCGCCGGCTCGTTCAGGCCCTTTCGCCGCCGGCCGCGTCCGCGCGCCGCAGGGCTTCGAGCCAGGCCGTGGCCGTCCGCTGGCTCCGCCGCTCCAGGGTGGGGCGCAAGCGTTCCAGCTTGTCCGCGATGCCGTTCAGGGTGAAGCCATTCTCCCCCCCGACCCGCTGTCGCACCGCCTGGAGCAGCCCATCGCTCAGGGACGTGTAAGCGAGGACCTCCGCCAGCCGCCACTCGGACTCTGCCCTCTGCACCTCCCGCACGCACAGCCGCTCCAGGGTCCGGAGGGCCTCCTCCCTCAGGCGTCGCGCCACCTCCGGGCTGCTCGACTCCACGTAGATCCGGCTGATCGGCTCGGTGCCCGACGACCGGATCCTCAGGTAGTGGCGGCAATCCCCGTCGTCGTCGCGGAGCTGCAGCTCGACCACGTCGTAGCGCACACCGCCCAGGTACCGGATCCGCAGGCCGGCGAAGCGATCGGGAGACGCCAACCCCCTCCCGCCATCCTCCCGCAGGCCGTCCAGGAAGTAGTCGATCAGGCCCTCTTTGGCCTCGACCACGGCGTCGACGTCGGCCCGTCCCGTGTTCGACCCCGTCCACTCCAGCCCGCCGTAGCTCACCCAGCAGCCGGGGAGCGCGGTCGTGCTGCGCCAGATCTCCTCGACCGAGCGCAGCCCGTGGACGGTGCCGTAGTAGGCCACCATGTCGAGGAGGAGCAGGTCGGCCCAGATGCCGTCCTTGTCCGGGACGTGGCCCCGGGTCGAGAGCCCGGAACTCTCCTCGCCGCCGATCAGCAGGGCGTTCCGCCAGCCCTCGGGCAGCTCCTTCAACGCCCGGTAGGACCGGTCCATCCGCCGGATCTCCTCGATGTACTTGACGCCCACCGGGACCAGGAAGGTGCTGGCGTAGCGGCGGTCCGACTGCTCGCCGACCAGCAGCCGGTAGAAGGGATGCCTCACGTAGGCGGGCAGCGCTCCGGGGTCGGGCTTCCACTCCTCCCCGCCCTCGACCATCCCGGCGAGGACCTCGATCAGCGGCGACCCGGTCTGGGTCGAGACCACCCGGCCCTGCAGCCCCCGGTCCACCTTCAGGTACCTGACCAGCATGGGCAGGACCTGGTTGGGGCGGAAGTACCGGCCACCCCGGTCGACCACCCCGAAGCGATCCGCGTCGGTGTCGAGGGCGATGCCGAGGGCCGCCCCCGACCGCCGCACTGCCTCCTTGAGGGCGTCGATGTACGGCTCCTCGGGGTTGGCGTAATCCAGGCCGGGGATGCCCGGATCGCGCTCCCCGTGGATCACCACATGCCGGACGCCGATCTCGCCCAGCAGGCGCGGCAGGTACCCCCGGCCGGCGCCGTGCATCTCGTCCACGACGACGAAGCTGTCCTTGAAGTACCCCCGGATGCGCTCGACGTCGACCGGTATCCGCTCGTCGTCGACGCCGGCGCTCAGGATCCAGGTCGTGTAGTGCGAGATGGGGTCGAAGCCCCTGAGCCGGCCGTCGGCGCGGGCCTCGGCGATCGACCCCACCAGCGCGCCCTGGTCGAGCAGCTGGAGGTCGTTCGCGTGGGCCGCGATGTAGTCGGTCACGTTGGTCGGGGCCGGGTAGCCGAGGCGGGGGTTGAACTTGATCCCCTGCCATTCCGGAGGGTTGTGGCTCGGGGTGCAGTTGACGAGACCCGCGACCTCGTCCGGGTCCAGACGCTCGGTCAGGTAGTAGACCAGGGCCGGGGTGGGCGTGTCGCGGTTGGCGAGGTCGACCAGGAAGCCGTTCCCCAGGCAGACCTCGGCCACCCATTCGGCGACCGTCTCGGCGTGCCGCCGGCTGTCGTAGCCCACGACGACGCGCCGGCCCTCCAGGGGCTCGGCGCCCACGTAGGCCGGCACCTCGGTGCCCTTCAGGAAGGCGCAGATGGCCTGCACCACCTGCTTGGCTCGCGTCTCCGTGAAGTCGACGTTCCAGCGAGCCCGGATGCCGGAGGTCCCGAACCGGGGGTACTTGCGTGCGTAGATCTCGGCCAGGAGCCCCAGCTCCCCGTCGCCGCCGGAGAGGTAAGGATCGGCGCTGCGCAGCCGGAAGGACCACAGACGCTCGACGATGTTCCCCACCTGGACGACCCGAAACGGCATGAACCGATCCGGCGCCAGGTCGGGGTCCATGCCGTCGAGCATGGGGTCGATCTCCTGCTCGACGTAGGGCGCGAGGGGGCGGAAGCAGGGCAGACGGAGGTAGCGCCTGGCCAGCCCCACCGCCCGCCGACGAAGGCCGCTTACCAGCGGCAGCTCGCCCCGCAGGGGGGCGGAGGCCGGGGCCTGCTCGTGCCGGTACTGTGGCGCCTCCGCCATCAGCGTGAGGAGGATGGAGAGCACCTTCGCCCATTCGGAGCGCGGCCACGATCCGGCGTCGCCTTCGAGCAGGGTGGCCAGCTCGTCCAGGAACGCGTCCATGCCGGCCACGGCGGCTCGAACGGCATCCGGCTCGTCGGCGACCCGAAGGGCCCGATTCAAGGCCACGAAGCGCGGCCCGAGCCGTGAGGGCGCCGACGGCCCGGCCGAGGGCGTGGCCGGCTCCACCGCCGAAGATCGGTGCGGCCTGGCCGTCACCGCGCCTCCCCTCCACGGTCGGGCACACCTGCCCGCCCGTACCGGTCCTCGAGCCGGACCACGTCGTCCATGTCCGGGGTCGAGACCTCGAACACGTCGCAGTCCTCCACCGCCGTCATCCGGTGCCGCGTGCCCGGCGTGATGTGGGCGGTGTCCCCGGGCCGCAGCCGGTGCACCCGGCCGTCGAGCTCCAGGTCGAGCACGCCACTCACCAGCATGATCCACTCGTCCTTCCGCTCGTGGTACTGGAGCGACAACGCCTCGCCCCGGTTCACGTGCAGCACCTTGCCCAGGTACCGGTCGGTGACCGCCCAGCGCAGCTCGTAGCCCCAGGGCTTGTCCACCCGGTGGTCGTTCGCTCGTCCGATCTCGGCCATGGTCTCCGACGCCTAAAGGTACTCGGTTCTCCCCTGCCGCTCGAGCTGCTCGACCACACGCTTGACGTCCTGGGCGCGCGACCGCGGGCACACCAGGAGGGCGTCCGCGGTGTCGACGACCACCACCCCCTCCATGCCGATCACCGCCACCAGCTTGTCCGGAGCGGACACGAAGCAGTCCCGGGCGTCGAGGAGGACGGCCGGGCCCTCGACCACGTTGCCGGCCTCGTCCCGCTCCAGCAGGCCGGCCAGCTCGCTCCAGGAGCCGACGTCCGTCCACTCGAAGCCGGCGGGCACCACCAGGAGCCGGTCCGTCCGCTCCATGACCGTGTAGTCGACCGCCTCCACCGGCAGCCGGGCGTAGCGCTCGGCGGCCAGGCGCTCGTCGCCGGCCCGCCTGGCCTCCAGCACGGCGCGCAGCCCGTCGTGGTGCTCCCGACCGTGCCGGCGCAGCTCCTCGACGAAGACGTCGCAACGCCAGCAGAAGAGGTTGAGGTTCCAGAGGTGGCGTCCCCCCTCGACGTAGCGACGGGCCGTCTCCGCGTCCGGCTTCTCCACGAAGCCCCGCACGGCCAGGGCCTGGAGGCCCTCGAACTCCACCTCGTCGCCGACCTCGATGTAGCCGAAGCCGGTGGCGGCGTAGCGCGGCTGGAGGCCGATCGTCACCAGCCGGTGGGAGCGCTCGGCCAGGGCCGCCGCCCGCCGGATGGCGTCGTGGAAGGCGGGCAGACCGCGGATGACGTGGTCGGCGGCGGTGGAGACCATGACCGCCTCGGGATCGCGCTCCAGCAGGGTCATGGCCGCCAGGCCCAGGGCGTTGGTCGTGCCCCGCGCCACCGGCTCCACGATCAGCCCCTCCGGGCCCAGGTCGGGGAGGAGGTCGTGGATGACCGCCACCTGACGCTCCTCGGTGAGCACGAACACCTGCCGGGCGAGAGGCTGGACCCGCTCCCAGGCCTCCCGGACCAGCGGCCTGCCCGTGCCCGACAGCGGCAGCACGTGCTTCGGCGCCCCCCGTCGGGAGCGGGGCCAGAGCCGGGTGCCAGCGCCTCCGGCCGGGATGACCGCGTACAGGTGGCCGCTCACCGGCCGCCTCCGGTCCGGTCGGCGCCCGGCGCCGGGCAGCCGCCGCCTTCGCCCGCGGGACGGGCAGCTCGGGGAGGCGCCAGCGACTCGGTCCGGCTCACGATCGCAGCTCGGCCAGCAGCTCGGGGGCCCGCCGGGTGTCCTCCCAGGGAGCCTCGATGTCGGTTCTCCCGAAGTGCCCGTAGCAGGCGGTCGAGCGGAAGAGGGGACGGCGCAGGTTCAGCTCCTTGATGATGCCCAGGGGGCTCAGATCGAAGAGGCGCAGGATGGCACGTTCGAGCTCCGTGTCCGCCACCTTCCCGGTGCCCATGGTGTCCACCCGGACCGCCACCGGCTTGGCCACCCCGATGGCATAGGCGATCTGGATCTCGCAGCGCCTGGCCAGGCCGGCCGCGACCACGTTCTTGGCCACGTGACGGGCCCCGTAGGAGCCGGCCCGGTCGATCTTGGTCGGATCCTTGCCCGAGAAGCATCCCCCTCC
>JAJPKS010000077.1 GCA_021323605.1 Bacillota bacterium
CTCTACCGGCTCTACCGGCTCCGTCACCTCGGGACGGACCTCGATGCGGCGCCGCGCCTCCTCCAGCCGGCGCTCGCAGATGCGCAGGTAGACCCTGGCCTCGTCGACGGTGGCCAGGGCCTCCTCCAGGGAGAGATCGTCGTCCTCGAGCGCCTTCAACTTCTGGTCGAGCAGCTCCAGCGCCCGCTCGTAGCTGAGTTCCTGATCCGGTTGTCGGGCCTCCTGATTCATGGTCGACTCTCCTGCGGGCTGGTCCCGTCCCCGCCCGCCGGCCGGGGTGAGGAGGGGGAGGGGGCCGTCGCCTGCAACACCCTGGCCGCGAGCGTTCCCCGGGCGAGTCGCACCGAGACGGTGCGGCCGGGGGCGGTATCGGCCGCGGAGGTGAGGACGCGGCCCGCCTCGTCGAAGGTGATGCTATAGCCGCGGGCCAGGACCCGTTCCGGGCTCAGGGCCTCCAGGCGCCGGTGGCGCTGACCCAGCGCCGTCTCCGCCGCCTGGAGACGGCGGATCAGCGTCCGCTCCAGGCGAGCCGGGACCTCACGTCCTCTCAGCTCGGCGGCCCGCCGCCGGAGCACGCGCGCCGCCGCCGCCTCCAGCCGTCCGCCCAGGGAGCGCAGCAGCTCCCGCCGCTGGCCGATCTGGTGGACGGGGCTGAGGCGGGACAGCTCGGCCTCGAGCCGTCCCAGGCGCTCGGCCCGCCGTCGGACCAGGGCCGGTACCACCTCCAGCAGCCGTGCGCGCCGTCGAGCCAGGCGCTCCTCGTGCGCGGCCACGAGCCGCGCCGCCTCCCGCTGCAGGCGCCGCCGTCGCTCCTGGAGCTGGGAGAGGAGCTCGGCCTTGCGGGGGACGACGCGTGCCCCGGCCTCGGTGGGGGTCCGGCACTCGGCGTCCGCCACCAGGTCGGCCAGGGTCCGATCCGGGGTGTGACCGAGCGCGGTGACGACCGGGATGCGCGAGGCCAGGATGGCGCGGACCACGGGCTCGGTGTTGAACGCGTACAGCTCCTCGAAGCTGCCACCGCCCCGCGCCACCACGACCACCTCCGCCCGCCCCTCGGCGTTGCAGCGGCTCAGGGCCGAGGCCACGCTTCCCGGCGAGGCAACGCCCTGCACCTGGGCCGGGTAGACCAGGATCTCCATGTTCGGGTACCGGTCCAGGATCGTCTCCTGCAGGTCGTGGATGACGGCGCCGGTGGGCGAGGTCACCAGGGCCACCGCCCGGGGCAGGAAGGGGAGGGGACGCTTGCGCTCGGGGGCGAAGGCGCCCTCCAGCTCCAGCCGGCGCCGCAGGGCCTCGAGCTGGGCACGCAGCTGCCCGACGTCGTCGTACTGGACGTAGTCCACCACCAGGCTCAGCCTTCCCTCCCGCCAGAGCTCGACCCGGCCCCGGAAGACGAACACCTGGCCGTCCTCCGGCACCAGCCCCAGGCGACGGGCGACGTTGCCGAAGAGGAAGGCCTGGAGGACCGCGCCCGGGTCGCGGATGGAGAAGCTGTAGTTGCCCTTGCTGGTCTGCTTGAGACCGGTCACCTCGCCCTTGACCAGCACCGCGGCCAGGGGCCGGAGCTGGCGCCGGATCTCCTCCGCCAGCTCGCTCACGCTGAGCGGGCGCCGTTCCTCCTCGGGGTGGATGGGTCCGGCCTCGATCATCGAGGGTCAGGGTAACGCCTGGTCGGCCGCCGCGAGCGACCCGAGGCCGCGGCGACGGGGAGGTGGTGTGGCCCCCGGCCGCCGGCGAGCGCTCGGCCGGCCTATCCCCCGATCTGGGACATGCTCTTGGCCGGCCTGACGAAGCCCTCCTGGTTGATGAGGTGGCCCTCCTCCTTCAGCCAGACCGCGCGCTCGATCACCCGGGCGAGGTCGTCGTCGGAGGCGCCGCTGCGCAGGAGGTCGCGAAGCGGGGTCTCGCGGAGGGAGAAGAGGCAGGTGCGCAGCCCGCCCTCGGCGGTCAGGCGGATGCGGTTGCAGGTGGTGCAGAAGGCCTGGGAGACGGAGGAGATGAAGCCGATGCCGCCGGAGGCGCCGTCGGCGAAGCGGTAGTTGACCGACGGCCCGGGACGGCGGCTCGGCACCGGCACCAGGGGGAATTGGTCCTCGATCTGCTCCTGGATGCGCCGGCTGGGGACGACCAGGTCGTTCGACCAGATGTGGTCGCCGTCGAGAGGCATGAACTCGATGAAGCGGACCTCGAAGCCCCGCTCGCGGGCGAGGCGGGCGAAGTCGACCACCTCGTCGTCGTTCACCCCCTTCATCACCACCATGTTGAGCTTGATCGGCCAGAGACCGGCCTCGGCCGCGGCCTCGATCCCGTCCATGGTCCGGGCGAAGGCGTCGCGGCGGGCGATGTCCCGGAACCGGTCGAGGTGGAGGGTGTCCAGGGAGACGTTGACCCGCTTCAGCCCCGCCTCCTTGAGCAGCCTGGCCTTCTGCCGCAGGAGCACGCCGTTGGTGGTCATGGTGATGTCGAGGTCGGGGTCGAGGCGGTGGATCATGGCCACCAGCTCCTCGATCCGCACCCGGACCAAGGGCTCACCGCCGGTCAGCCGGATGGTGCGGACGCCGTATCGCTGCACGAAGATGCGGGCCAGGCGATGGATCTCCTCGAAGCTGAGGATGTCGTCCCGGGCCAGCCAGCGAAGGCCCTCGGCCGGCATGCAGTAGATGCAGCGGAAGTTGCAACGGTCGGTGACCGAGATGCGCAGGTCGTCCGCCACCCGACCGTAGCTGTCCCGAAGCACCCGGCTCATATGCCGGATGATACGTGGCATGGAGTACGAGCACATCCTGGTCGAGCGGGACGGGCCGGTGGGGGTGATCACGTTGAACCGGCCCCGGGTCCTCAACGCCCTCAGCCCGGAGCTGATCGCCGAGCTGGGCCACGCGCTCGACCGCCTCGACGCCGACCCCGGGGTCGGGGCCGCCGTCCTGACCGGTGGCGAGAAGGTCTTCGCCGCCGGAGCCGACATCGCCGACATGGCCGAGCGCACGGCCGTCGACCAGCTCCTGCGCGACCAGACCGGCCGCTGGCAGGCGGTGACGGCGTTCACCAAGCCCCTGGTCGCGGCCGTGAACGGCTACGCCCTGGGCGGGGGCTGCGAGCTGGCCCTGATGTGCGACCTGATCGTGGCCGGCGACACCGCCCGCTTCGGGCAGCCCGAGATCAACCTCGGCATCATCCCGGGCGCGGGGGGGACCCAGCGCTGGCCGCGGACGGTGGGGAAGTACGTGGCCATGGAGATCAACCTGCTCGGCCAGCCCATCGACGCCCGCCGCGCCTACCGGCTCGGCCTGGTCAACCGGGTGGTGCCGGCCGAGGTCACCGTGGCGGTGGCCGTGGACCTGGCCCGGCAGCTGGCCGCCAGGGCGCCGCTGGCCCTGCGCCTGGCCAAGGAGGCCGTCAACCGGGCCCTGGAGACGCCGCTCTCCGAGGGGCTCGCGGCGGAGCGCAAGAGCTTCTACTTCCTGTTCGCCACCGAGGACCAGAAGGAAGGCATGCGCGCCTTCCTGGAGAAGCGGCGGCCCGAGTTCAAGGGACGGTGAGGCAGATGGCCGAGACGCGAATGAACCAGGTGGTCGAGGAGCGGGTGGCCGGCGGTGTGGCCTGGATTCGGCTCAACCGGCCCGAGCGGATGAACGCGCTCGACGCCGGGCTGCGCCGGGCGCTGGTGGAGGCGGTCAAGCGGGCCGAGCGCGACCCCGAGGTGAAGGTGGTGGTGTTGATCGGGGCGGGCCGTGCCTTCTGCGCCGGCGCCGACGTGCAGGAGTTCGCCGACCGGACCGGCACCATGCCCGAGATCCGGCAGGACTACGAGGCCCTGTTGACGCGGCTGCGGACCATGCCCAAGCCCACCATCGCCGCCCTCAACGGGGTGGCGGCCGGCATCGGTGCCTCCCTGGCCCTGGCCTGCGACCTCCGCTACGCGGTGCCCGAGGCCCGGTTCGTGGAGGCGTTCGTCAACATCGGCCTCACCGTGGACGGCGGGGTCTCCTGGACCCTTCCCCGGCTGATCGGGGTGGGGAGGGCGCTGGAACTGTTCTACACCGGCCGGCCGCTGCCGGCGGAGGAGGCCGAGCGTCTGGGGGTGGTCAACCGGGTCGTCCCCGCCGACCGGCTGGAGCCGGAGGTGCGGGAGCTGGCCGAGCGCCTCGCCTCGGGTCCGACGCGAGCCCTGGGCGCCATCAAGCGCTCGGTCAACCACGCCCTCGACTCGACCTTCGAGGAGGCCATGGACTTCGAGTTCCACCTGCAGGGCGTGCAGATGCAGGGCGAGGACTTCCGGGAGGGCGTCCGCGCCTTCCTGGAGAAGCGGGCGCCTCGCTTCCAGGGGAGGTAGCCGATGACCGAGCTGCGCGACGCCGTCGTGGTCTCCTTCGCGCGCACCCCGATGGGGCGCTACGGCGGCCAGCTGAAGGACGTGAGGCCGGACGACCTGGCGGCCCTGGTCATCCGGGAGGCCGTGGCGCGGGCCGGGGTGGAGCCGGGAGAGGTCCAGGACGTCGTCTTCGGCTGCGCCAACCAGGCCGGCGAGGACAACCGCAACGTGGCCCGCATGGGTCTGCTCCTGGCCGGCTTCCCGGTCGAGGTCCCGGGCCAGACCGTGAACCGGCTCTGCGGCTCCGGCATGCAGGCCGCCATCACCGCCGCCCGCGAGATCCAGGTGGGGGCGGCCGAGGTGATCGTGGCCGGAGGCGTCGAGAGCATGACCCGCGCCCCCTGGGTGGTGGCCAAGCCCGACGGGGCCTTCCCCCGGGGGCCGCAGACCCTGCACGACACCGCCCTGGGCTGGCGACTGGTCAATCCCCGCATGGCCGAGCTGTACGGCACCCTGCAGATGGGCGAGACGGCGGAGTGCGTGGCCGAGCGCTACGGGGTCGACCGGCGGTCCCAGGACGAGTTCGCGCTACGCAGCCACCGGCGGGCGGTCGCCGCCCAGCGAGAGGGCCGGTTCGAGGCCGAGATCGTGCCCGTGACCGTGCCCCAGCGCCGGGGGGAGCCCCTGGTCCTGACCGCCGACGAGGGTCCCCGCCCGGACAGCTCGCTGGAGGCGCTGGCCCGGCTCCGGCCGGCGTTCCGGGAGGGCGGGACCGTGACCGCCGGCAACGCCTCCCCGCTCAACGACGGGGCGGCGGCCATGGTGCTGATGAGCGCCGAGCAGGCCCGGGCGCGGGGGTTGCGGCCCCTGGCCCGCTTCGTCGCCGCCGCCGCGGCCGGCGTCCACCCCAGCTACATGGGCATCGGTCCGGTGCCGGCCACCCGCCGGGCCCTGGCCGCCGCCGGGCTGGAGGTGCGCCACCTCGGCCTGGTGGAGCTGAACGAGGCCTTCGCCGCCCAGGCCGTGGCCTGCGTGCGCGAGCTGGGCCTGGACGAGGA
>JAJPKS010000326.1 GCA_021323605.1 Bacillota bacterium
GAGCCAGTTGAGCGAGGGCTGCTTCCCGGCCACGATCACGTTCACGTAGTGGCGGCTGCGCAGGCAGTGGTCGGCCACCGAGAGCAGGCAGTTGGCGTCGGGCGGGAGGTAGACCCGGATGATCTCGGCCTTCTTGTTGACCACGTGGTCGATGAAGCCCGGGTCCTGGTGCGAGAAGCCGTTGTGGTCCTGCCGCCAGACGTGGGAGGAGAGGAGGTAGTTCAGGGAGGCGAGCGGCCGCCGCCAGGGGATGTCCCGGGTCACCTTGAGCCACTTGGCGTGCTGGTTGAACATCGAGTCGACGATGTGGATGAAGGCCTCGTAGCAGTTGAAGAGGCCCTGCCGGCCGGTCAGGAGGTACCCCTCCAGCCAGCCCTGGCAGAGGTGCTCGGAGAGGACCTCCATCACCCGGCCGTCGGGGTCCAGGTGCTCGTCGGTGGCGAGCGTCGCCGCCTCCCAGGTCCGGCCGCTGGCCTCGAACACCGCCTCGAGTCGGTTGGAGGCCGTCTCGTCGGGGCCGAAGAGCCGGAAGTTGCGCGGGTTGCGTCGCATCACGTCGCGCAGGAAGGCCCCCAGCACCCGGGTCGGCTCGGAGGTGGTCGCCCCCGGTTTCGGGACCGCCACCGCGTAGTCGCGGAAGTCGGGCAACGATAGCTCCTGGAGCAAGGTTCCCCCGTTGGTGTGGGGGTTGGCGCTCATGCGACGGTGTCCCCGGGGGGGAAGCTCGGCCAGTTCGGGGACGAGCCGTCCCTGTTCGTCGAACAGCTCCTGAGGGCGGTAGCTTTGCATCCAGGACTCGAGCAGCCGGAGGTGCTCGGGGTTGGTCCTGGCCTCGGGGATGGGGACCTGGTGCGACCGCCAGGTTCCCTCCACCGGCCGGCCGTCGACCTCCCTTGGCCCGGTCCAGCCCTTGGGCGTCCGGAGCACGATCATCGGCCAGCGCGGTCGGCCCCCACCCCGGCCCTGGCGGGCGGCGTGCTGGAGGTCGTGGATCTCCTCGACCACCCGGTCCAGGGTCGCCGCCATCCGCTGGTGGACGGTGGGGGGATGGTCGCCCTCCACGACGTAGGGCCGGTGGCCGTAGCCCTCGAGCAGGGCCAGGAGCTCGTTCTCCGGGATGCGGGCCAGCACGGTGGCGCTGGCGATCTTGTAGCCGTTGAGGTGGAGGATGGGCAGCACCGCCCCGTCCCGGGCCGGATTCAAGAACTTGTTGGAGTGCCAGCTGGCGGCCAACGGCCCGGTCTCGGCCTCGCCGTCGCCGACGATACAGCACACCAGGAGGTCGGGGTTGTCGAAGGCGGCGCCGTAGGCATGGGCGAGTGAGTAGCCGAGCTCGCCCCCTTCGTGGATCGAGCCCGGGGTCTCGGGCGCGACGTGGCTGGGGATGCCGCCCGGGAAGGAGAAGCGCCGGAACAGCCTTCGCATCCCCTCCCGGTCGCGGGTGATCTCCGGGTAGACCTCGCTGTAGGTCCCCTCCAGGTAGGCGTTGGCCACCAGGCCGGGGCCCCCGTGCCCGGGGCCGATCACGTACATGGCGTTCAGGTCCCAGTTCCTGATCACCCGGTTGAGGTGGGCGTAGATGAAGTTGAGCCCGGGGGTGGTGCCCCAGTGGCCGAGCAGCCGCGGCTTGACGTGCTCGGGGCGCAGGGGCTCCTCCAGCAGCGGATTGTCGAGCAGGTAGATCTGGCCGACGGAGAGATAGTTGGCCGCGCGCCAGTAGGCGTCGATCAGCCGGAGCTCGCCGGCCCCGAGCGGCTCAGTGGCGAGAGGTGGTCGGTGGGCCTCATCGAGCATCTGCTTCACCTCGTGATCACGGGTGAGGCCGACCCGGTCCGCGCCGGCCCGGGGCCCGGCCACGGGATCGCGCGGGCGCTCCCTGCTTCCAGCATGGCACGGCCCCCGACCCCACAGCCGGGGTCGAGTACTGGCGTCCGGAGGCCCTGCCGCCGCCGGGGCCGGTGGGGCGCCGGGTCGGGCGTCACCCGCCGGCCCCCGGGCGAGCGCGGGCTTGACCTGCAAACCTTTGCACGCAATCCTTTTCATTCGAGGACGGGGTATGGCGGAGCGAGACGGGGCGCGGCCCCGCGTCACCTTGAAGCAGGTGAGCGAGCTGGCCGGGGTGTCGCAGAGCACGGTCTCGCGCATCCTCAACCGGCGCCACAGCGCGGTGCCGATCGCCGCCGCCACCAGGGAGCGGGTCCTGCGGGTGATCGAGGAGCTGGACTATCGACCGCACCCGCTGGCGCGGGGCCTGCGGGGCGGGGGCACGGCCCTGCTCGGGCTGATCGTGCGCGAGGTGGCCGATCCCTTCTTCGCCGCGGCCATCGAGGCCATCGCCGACGAGAGCCGCCGCCACGGCTACAGCCTGGTGCTGGGCCACGCCCGCAGCAGCGCTCGCGAGGCCCTGGTGCTGGCCGAGGTCCTGGAGACGCGCCACTGCGACGGGGCCATCCTGCTCGGCGACCTGCGCGACGAGCCCCGGCTCTGGGCGGAGCTGGAGGGCAGCGAGCTGGCGGTCGTGGCCGTGTGCCAGGGCGGCCGCGCCCCGGGGATCCCGACCGTCGACTGCGACAACCGGGTGGGAACGGTCATGGCCCTGCAACACCTCCACGGGCTGGGCCATCGCCGGATCGCCTTTCTGGACGCGGGCTGGCTGGGCGACGTGGAGGAGCGGCGCCTGGCCTACCACGCCTTCATGGCCGAGCGGGGGCTGCCGGTTCTGGAGGGCTACCACCAGCGGCTGCCGGGCAACCATCCGGACGCGGGACTGAGCGCCTTCCGGGCCCTGCTCGAGCTGTCCTCGCCGCCGAGCGCGGTGTTCTGCGCCACCGACCAGGTCGCCCTCGGAGTCCTGGCCGCCGCCGCCCGGGCCGGGCTCAGGGTCCCGGCCGACGTGTCGGTGGTGGGGTTCGACGACATCCCCATGGCCCGGTTCGCGGTGCCCGGCCTGACCACCGTGCGCCAGCCGCTCCGGCGCATGGCCCGGCTGGCGGTGGAGCGGCTGCTCGGTCTGATCCGGTCGGGCGCGGCGCCGCGGAGCGGCCCTGCCCGTAGGGAGCGATTGCGTCCCTCGCTGGTCGTGCGCGGCTCCACGGCCGCGCCCGGGGGCGGGGCGGGGGGAGCGGCGTCCCGTGGCTGACGATCCGGTCGAGACCGTCCCCCCGGTGCGGCGGACCCGCCTGGCCGCGGTTCGGGCCGCGGCTGCCCGGCAGGTGATGGCCATCTCCTGGATCGGGGTCCTGGCCGGGATCGTGGTGATCGGGGCCATCGCCACCTACACCGCGCCCTGTGGTTGCTTCTTGACCGGCGACAACCTGCTCACCACCGCCCAGGAGTTCTCGTACATCGCCATCGCCGCCCTGGGAGGGGCGATGGTGATCATGACCCGCGGCATCGACCTGTCGGTGGGGGCGAACATGGCCTTCACCGGCCTGATCACGGCCACGCTGCTGTCCCGCTTCCACCTGCACCCGGTGGCGGCGGTGGCCATCGGCCTGGCGCTGGGCCTGGGAGCTGGCCTGCTCAACGGCCTCCTGATCACCGTGGCCGGGATGCAGCCGTTCATCGCCACCCTGGGCACGATGAGCGTCTTCCGCGGCCTCGCCCTCGTCTACAGCCAGGGCTTCACCCTCTACCCGCCGGCTTCCTTCACCGCGCTGGGCCAGGGGCACCTGGGGCCGATCCCCAACCCGTTCGTGATCCTGGTGGGCTTGACGGTCCTGCTCTCCGCCTTCCTCAGCGGCACCGCCCTGGGCCGGCACGTCTACGCCGTCGGCGGCAACGAGGACGCCGCCCGCCTCCTCGGCATCGAGGTGGAGCGGGTCAAGGTGTTCGTGTACGTCCTGGCCGGGCTGCTGGGGGCGGTGGGCGGCATCCTGCTGATGTCGTTCCTGGGCTCGGCGAACCCGGGCGCGGCGACCGGGTACGAGCTGGACGTGATCGCGGCCGCGGTCATCGGCGGGGTCAGCCTCTTCGGGGGGGAGGGGACGTTGTTCGGCACCGTGCTGGGGGCGGCCTTGATCCAGGAGATCCAGAACGTCCTCCTGCTGGAGCGCGTGCCCGGGTACTGGACGACGCTCGTGGTCGGGCTGGTGATCCTGGGCGCGATCGGCGTCGACCAGGTCCGGCGGCGCCTGCGGAGGACGTGACGGGACGAGGGGGAGTGGATCGGGAACGATCCGAGACTGCGAGGAGGTGTCACATGAGTAGGGAGAGAAGAGGGGAGACGGGTTCCGGGCGCATCTCGCGGCGTGACTTCCTGGGCCGGGCGACCGGGGCCGCGGCCGCGCTGGCCGTGGGCGGTGGCATCGGCGGCGTCCTGGCCGCCTGCGGCGGCGGCCCGACCGTGGTCAGCAGGAAGAAGACGTACACGATCGCGATCGTGCCCAAGGGCCTGGACAACCCGGTGTTCGCGCTCGCCAACCTGGGCGGCCAGGTGCGGGCGAAGGAGCTGGGCAACGTCCACTTCATCTTCACCGCCAGCAGCACCACGGACACCAACGGGGACGTCAACGTCATCCAGGGGCTCATCGAGCAGAAGGTGGACGCCATCGGCGTCAGCTGCAACGACCCCAACGCCTACGTGCCGGTGCTCAACCATGCCGTCGACTCGGGCATCAAGGTGATGTGCTGGGACTCGGACGCGCCCAGCAGCAAGCGGGCGGTCTTCTACGGCGTGGACAGCACCGCGGTCGGCAAGCGGATGGGCCAGGAGATCACCCGCTTGCTCAACGGGCAGGGCAACATCGTCATCATCAGCGGCGACCCGGCGGCGCTGAACCTGAACCAGCGCATCCAGGGGGTGAGGTCCGCCCTTCCCTCGGGGATCAAGGTGCTGCAGGTCCTCTACACCAACGACGACATCCCCAGCGCCATCCAGAAGACCGAGGACGCGATCCGCACCTACCCCGACCTGAACGGGATCGTCATGGTGGGCGGCTGGGCCCTGTTCTCCAACGAGGGGGCGACGCCGCTGCTCGACCAGAAGAAGGGGCAGATCAAGGTCGTCTCCTTCGACCCGCTGAAGTCGGTGGTCGACTACCTGCGCGACGGCATCGTGCAGTCGGTGTGGACCCAGGACTACTGGGGCTGGGGCTACCAGTCCGTGACCATCCTGTACAGCCTGCTCCAGGGCAACCGGTGGCACGAGTTCATCCCCCAGCCCTCGAACAACGTCACGCCGGACCAGTGGCAGGCGTGGCAGCAGCGCTGGGCGGCGGTCGACCAGGGAGCGTCGGCGGCGGCGAAGGTCTGGGGCGAGAAGCCCTTCTCCGCCCCCGGGCCGTCGGACGCCACCGGCCCCCTGCGCGGATGAACGGAGAGCCGGACGAGGACGGGGGCGGGCGGTCGCCCGCCCCCGTCCTGGAGGCGCGCGGGCTGTGCAAGTCCTTCGGCAGCGTGAGGGCGCTGATCGACGTCAACCTCGACCTGTACCCGGGAGAGGTGCTGGGGCTGATGGGCGACAACGGGGCCGGCAAGTCGACCACGGTCAAGATCCTCGCCGGCGCCCTGCAGCCCGACGCCGGCGAGATCCGCATCAACGGCCGGCCGGTGTCGCTGCGCGGCCCGATCGATGCCCGGCGGGCGGGCATCGAGACCGTCTACCAGGACCTGGCCGTGGTCCCCATGCTGGACGTGGCCGAGAACGTCTTCCTGGGGCGCGAGGTGCGCCGGCGTGGCCCCCTGGGCGTGCTTCGCGCCCTGGACAAGCGGACCATGCGGCGGCAGGCGGCAGAGCACCTGCGGGCGCTCAACGTGGGCATCCACTCGGTGCGCCAGCGTGTCGACACGCTCTCCGGGGGCCAGCGGCAGGGCGTCGCCGTGGGCCGGGCGGTGGCCTTCGGCCGGCACATCGTGATCATGGACGAGCCGACCGCGGCCCTGGGCGTGCGCGAGTCACGGCGCGTCATCGAGCTGATCCAGCTGATCCGCCGCCGGGGGCTCTCGGTGATCCTGATCAGCCACAACCTCCCCCAGGTGCTCGAGATCAGCGACCGGATCATGGTTCTGCGCAACGGGCGCCGGGTGGGCGTGGTGAGGACGGCCGAGACCGACATGCAGCAGGTGGTGCGGCTCATCACCGGGGCCGAGGTGCTCGACCAGCCGGCCGCGCAGGGGTCGGAGGGATGGGCTGGAGGTGAGGCGTGAGGACGTTGCGAAACTCGGTCGGGATCTGGGCCTTCGGTCCCAACGTGACCCGCTTCGTGCCTGCCGGCTACCACCCGGAGGCGGCCGGGGAGTCGATGCTGGAGCGCACCCGGCGGGTGGCGGCGGCGCTGCACGACCTGGTCGACGGCCTCGAGTACCACTACCCGGGGGAGCTCGACGAGGACAGCGCGGGCCCCATCCTCGACGTGCTCCGAGAGCACGGCATGTCGATCCCCATCCTGGCCTCGGGCCTGCATCCGGACCCCACCTACGCTCTGGGTTCGCTGGTCAACCCCGATCCATCGCTGCGGCGGCGGGCGCTGGAGGTCAACCTCCGCGCCGTCGACCTGGCCGCGTCGATCGGGGCCGGTTTCGTCATCTGGCCTGGGGCCGAGGGCTACAACTATCCCTTCCAGCGCGACTACGCCCGAGCCTGGGAGTGGCTGGTCGAGGGCATCGCCCGGATCACCGCCCACGCCGCCGGGCGGGGCGTGAAGGTCTACCTGGAGCACAAGAACAGCGAGCCGGCGATGAAGGTGCTGATGCGCAACCTCGGCATGACGCTGTACGTCATCGAGAAGGTGCGCCAGCGGGGGGTGGACGTCTCCAACCTCCTGGTCAACATGGACTGGCAGCACCTGCTGATGAACGGCGAGAACCTGGCCGAGTACGCCGCCCTGCTGGCCGCCGAGGGCAGGCTCGGGCATCAGCACGCCAACGACGGCTGGGGCGTCTTCGACGACGACAACGTGGTCGGCACCAACTTCTTCATGCAGGCGCTCGAGCTGGCCGTGGTGCTCCAGGACGTCGACTACGGCGCGAACGGCGAGCTGCTCGGCTACGACCTCTACCCGTACACCGAGGACCAGGTACAGGCCGTCCGGCGGGCCGTCCTGCAGTGGGAGTTCATCTGGGACCTGGCGGCCCGGATCGACCGCCGGGCCCTGGAGGAGGCCCGGGGGCGCGCCGACGCCCTGGGCGGGCAACGGGCCGTGTACCGGGCGCTGGGCCTGGACGAGGACTTCGAAGCCGAGGTGGTGCGCCGGCGGAGCGCCCACCGGGCGGTCCAACGGTGAGGCTCCTGGCCGGGCTCGACGTGGGCACCGGCGGGGTCCGGGCGGTGGTCGTCGACGAGTCCGGCCGGGTGCGGGCCGCGGCCACGGCCTCCTACCCGCTCCATCAGCCGCGGCCGGGGTGGACGGAGCAGGACCCGGAGGACTGGTGGCGGGGGACCGAGGTCGCGCTCGGCCGGGCGCTGGAGGCGGCCGGCGGGGGCGAGGTCGTGGGCCTCGGGCTGGCCGGGCAGATGCACGGCGCCGTCTTCCTGGACGCCGCCGACCGCGTCCTCCGGCCGGCCCTGCTCTGGAACGACCAGCGGACCTCGGCCCAGTGCCGGCGCATCACCGAGCTGGTCGGCGAGCGGCGCCTGCTGGAGGTGGCCGGGAACCCGGCCCTGACCGGGTTCCAGGCGCCCAAGATCCTGTGGCTGCGGGACGAGGAGCCGGAGCGCTTCCGACGCCTGGCCCGGGTCCTGCTGCCCAAGGACTACGTCCGCCTGCGCCTGACCGGCGAACTCGCCACCGACGCCTCCGACGCCTCGGGCACTCTGCTCCTGGACCTGCGCCGCCGGGACTGGGCCCGGCCCATCCTCGAGGCGCTGGAGATCCCGGTCGACTGGCTGCCCCCGGTGCGCGAGGCCCCCGAGCCGGCCGGCGGCGTGCGCGCGGTCGTGGCCTCGTCCCTCGGGCTCCGGCCGGGCGTCCCGGTGGCCGCCGGCGCCGGCGACAACGCGGCCGCGGCCGTGGGCACGGGGGTGGTGGAGCCGGGCCGGCTCAGCTGCTCGATCGGGACCAGCGGCGTGCTCTTCGCCCCCACCGCCGGTCTCACCCCCGACCCCTCGGGCCGCGTCCACGCCTTCTGCCACGCCGTGCCCGGCGCCTACCACCTGATGGGCGTCACCCTCTCCGCCGGCGGCTCGCTGCGCTGGTGGCGGGACCTGCTGCGGGGGGCGGGAGGAGCCGGCGACTACGACCGACTGACCGCCGCGGCGGCGGAGGTGCCGGTGGGAGCCGACGGCCTCCTCTTCCTCCCCTACCTCGACGGCGAGCGGACGCCCCACCTGGATCCCCTGGCCCGGGGCCAGTTCTTCGGCCTGACCTCACGCCACACCCACGCCCACCTCACCCGGGCGGTGATGGAGGGGGCGCTGTTCGCCCTTCGCGACGCGCTCCAGGCCATGCGCTCCCTGGGCCTGGAGCCGGCCGAGGTGCGGGCCACCGGCGGGGGCTCCCGCCACCCCCTGTGGCTGCGCCTCGAGGCCGACGTCCTCGGCCTGCCCGTGCTCCGCCCCCTGGTCGACGAGGGCGCCGCCTACGGAGCGGCGCTCCTGGCCGGCGTGGCCGCCGGCGTGTACCGCGACCTCGGAGAGGCCTGCTCCCTGGTCGCCCTGCGGCCGGAGGTGGTGGAGCCGGACCCGGCGCGGGTGGCGGCCTACGAGCGGCTCCACGGCCTGTACCGGGAGCTCTACCCGGCCACGGCCGGGCTCGCCCACCGGCTGGCGAGCCCGATCGCCGGCGAGGGCCCCGCCCCGCCGGCCTGAGCCGCGGGCGGAGCGCACGGTTCGTGCCGGCCGGACGCTCGACGCGCCGGTCAGCCGTTCTTCACGCTCCCGCCCCACCGTCGTTCGCGGGCCGGCCCTCCCGGTCGCAGGTGTGAGCGGTCGTCACGGCGCCGCCGGACCATCCTCGGCCAGCTCAGCGGTCGAGGCTGGCGGAGACCCCGTCAGGTCCAGAATCCGGAGCGCGAGCTCCAGGGTCAGGCGATCTTCGCTGTCGTGGAGCTTGAGGCCCGTCAGCTCTTCCAGCCTGGCCAGGCGGTACTGGATGGTGTGGACGTGCACGTTGAGCGCCCTGGCGGTCGCCGTGAGGCTGGCGCCGTTGGCCAGGTAGGTGCGCAGGGTCGGGAGCAGCCGCCCTCCGCGCCTCGCGTCGTGCTCGATGGCTGCTGCCAGCGTTCGACGGCTGAACTCGACCACGCTGGGGCCCGAGGCCGCCCCGATGATCAGCCGATAGGCCCCGAGATGGCCGACCTGGATGACGCCCTCATCCGGCCGTTGCCGGATCTCGGCCGTCAGCCGTGCCTCATGGTAGGCGTGGGTGAGCACCTGGGGGTCGGCCACCGGCTCGGTGACGGCGAAGCAGACGTGCCAGCCGGTGGCGTCGCGCACCTGGCGCACCACCGCCTCCAGCTTCTCCACCGGGTCGAAGAGGCGCTGGTCGCCCGGGCAGCTCCACGCGGCCACGACGTTGTGCTCGCGGAGGGCCACGACGCTCGCCGCCTGCTGGCCGCGCAGCATCTGCTCGGTCGTGGTCCTGACCTCGCGCAGTACGTTGCTCTCATCGGTGAACCCCTCCCGCTTCTGGTCCCGAGCCCGCAGCCTCCCGACCGCCAGCTGCAGGGGAGGCGGAAGGGCACGAAAGGAAGCGGCGCTCTTGGGGACGTCGCCCTCCAGCAACCGGTGCAGGAGGTCGGCACGGCGGCGGACGTTGCCCTCCTCGAGGGCACGCTCCTGGACGAAGACGGTGGACGCGATCAGGGCGGCGGAGTCCACCAGTCCCTCCTCGAGGCCGCGCGAGTCGGAGCCTGTGGACTCCAGCACGATGTAGCCCAGCGGCTCGGCACCGGCCACGATAGGGGCCACCGCCAGGTGGACGCCGTCACTCACGGTCGAGTGGCGCGTGCGGTCGCGCTCCACCCGGCGGAGGAGCTCCCTCAGCTCGGGGCGGGTGGGCAGACGCTGGGCGTCGTCGTCCTGGGGCTCGGCCGCTCGCTGTCGGTGGAGGCCGTCCAGGATCAGCACCCTCCCCGACGAGAGCGAGGCCAGTCGTCCGGCCAGGGCCTGCAGGCTCAGGCCCTCCCGTGCGATCTGGGACATGGAGTCGAGGGCGCGCAGACGGTGATCGAGTTCGTCGCGCTGCCGCGTGATCTCGTCGATGAGGATCTCCAGGCGCAGGCGACTGGTGTGTTCGGAGTCATAGAGGCGCGCGTTGGCGATGGCGATGGCGGCGATCTGGGCGAAGTCCTCCAGCATCTGGAGGTCGCCCGGCCCGAACGTGCGATGGCTCTGGAGGGCATCGACGACCAGGGCCCCCAGCACCTTGCCCTTGAAGACCAGCGGGGCGCTCATCGCCGCCTGCGGGGCGCGAAGTCCCTGCGTGGCTGCCTCGAAGTTCCGGTACGTCTCCGGACTGGCGTCGGCCAGGACGTCCTGCACGGCCTGACGGTCCGGGTAGATCGCACCCTGGCCGGAGTAGTAGGCCCTGCCGGCCGCCGCCTCTCCGGGCTCCAGCGCGATGGCGAAGATGGACGGGCCGAAGCCCACGGAGTCCGTGACCACGAGTTTGCCCGAGGTGGGGTCCACGAGGTAGAGCGTGCCGGCGTCGGCGGCCGGGATGACCTCGATCGCCCGGACCAGCACCTGGTGCACGATCTCCGACAGGTCGAGCTCCGAGGTCAGCATGCGCGAGACCTCGAGCAGCCTGGTGAGCCGTGCCAGACGTTCCTCGGCGTCCAGGTCAGTCACCGTCGTCTGCGATCGCCTCACCGGCCGGCCGCCGTGCATCGATTGACGTATGTTGACCATGCTGGCAGCCTCCCGTCCGGGTGTCAATGTCACAGGCCTTTCCACTCCGCCACGTAGAGGCCGCTGTTCTTTTCCGTGAAATACACGATACCGCGGGCATCCACCAGGACGTCCTCCACCTGCACGACCAGCTCGGTCGGCAGCGGTCCATATCGGTGAACCGGATCGTGGGGGATGATGTACGCGATCTCCTACACCAGATAGGGGTCGCGCACGTCGAAGACACGCAGTCCGGCGTTGAAGTATGTCAAGAAGCACACGTCCTGATCCGAGAACAGATGTGGCTCGCCAGTGGGGATGTGCTGGTTGTGGGGACCGAAGCGTCCACCACGTGAGCAGAAGGAGTGGAACCCGGCTCCCCGGGGGGGAGCCGGGGTGGGGAAGAGAGAGATCAGCAGGGGGTGGCCGGGATCGTGCACGTCCACGAACCCGGCGAAGCCGACCGGTTCGCGGCAGCGCTCAGCCAGGGCCTCGGAGTTGACGATCACGAGGTCCTGGCCGGCGATGGGGACCACGGTGTGGGCTGCGATGCCGCTGGCGAGGGGGGGATGGAGGTCGAGGTGGCCCACCAGCTCCGGGCGCTCGGGCCTGGAGACGTCGACGATGACCAGGCCGGCGGCGGCGTAGGGGAGGTAGGCCAGGTCACCCGCCCGGATGGAGGGGCCGTGGAGGTCGAACCACTCGCGCTGGTCGTGCTCCCCCGCCTCCGCCCGCTGTCCGGGCAGGTGGAAACGACCCACCTCGCACGGCTGATCGGGGTCTGAGACGTCGACCAGGACCAGGATGGCCCCGCGGTAGCCGGGCATACGGGCGCTCAGGTGGAGGAGACCGGTCGCGTCGAACAGGTTGCGGTGGGTACCCCGATGCCCGGTGCGGAAGGTCCCCCTCCTCCGCGGCCGGATGGGATCGGAGAGGTCCCAGAGCACGACGCCCTCCTCGAAAGGGGCATGAGCGTCGTTGCCCCATCCGTCCTGGATCGGTTCCAGGGAGGTGGCGAGGAGACCCTGCCTGGTGGTCACCTGCAGCGTCCAGGTGTTGGTGGGACCATCCCAGGAGTTGACCAGGGTCGGCGTCATGGGATCGGTCACGTCGAGCACCGACCAGCCCGGATGCCAGAGATGGGCGACGTACAGGTAGGTGCGGCCGCCGTTCACATGGAGGGCCATCTTGAACCCCGGACGGCCGCCGAGATCGGAGTACGACAGTGGCTCGATGGGTCCGTGCTTTGCCGCCACCCAATCGGTTCGACGCTTCGACCTTGCGTATCTCGCTCCCACGGCCGGACTCACCTTCACACCTGGTGCGCGTCGACGATGATCCTGACGTGTCGGTCGGGCTCGTCGATCAGACGTTGGAGGCCCTGTTCTACGATGTCGCGCAGGGCGATACGATCGGTGATGAGCGCGCCGGCGTCGACTCGGCCATCCGCGACCAGGGAGATGGCGCGGGGGAAGTCGTCGACATAGGCCAGGCAACCTACGATCTCTCGCTCCTGGAGCACAACCTTGTTCATGTCGACCACGGGCGCCGTCTTGAAGACCCCGACGATCGTCACGCGGCCGCCCTTGCGGGCGAGGTCGAGGGCGGTGTCGAGCGAGTCCTGGGTGCCAGCGCAGTCGAAGGCGACGTCCGCTCCGTATCCGGCGGTCAGCTCCAGCAGCTGTTCCCCGGGGGGGCCGAGCTCGGGATCGATCACTGCCGTGGCGCCCAGCCGCCGGGCCCGCTCCCGGCGCTCGGGCAGCCGCTCCACCACATAGACCGCGGCCGCCCCGGCGGTTCGGGCCACCTGTAGGGCACCGAGGCCGATCATGCCCGCCCCCACGATGGCCACGACATCGCCTGCCGCCACCCGGCCCCGGCGCACGGCGTGTACCACCACCGAGAGCGGCTCGATCAGGGCGCCGACCTCGTCGCTGATGGCGTCGGGCAGACGGTGCAGGGAGGAGGTCGGGACGGCCACCCGCTCGGCGAAGCCGCCGTGAGCGTCGAAGCCGAGGATGGCCAGCCGGTCGCAGAGTACGTAGTTCCCATGCCGGCAGTACCAGCAGACGCCACAGCTGATGCAGCCGTCGACCGTCACCCGATCTCCAACCCGAAGGTCGGGCCGCGAGCCATCGGTCTGGACGATCCGGCCGGAGAACTCGTGGCCCAGCGTGACCGGGACGGAGACACCTGTGATCGGGTTCGGGCGGTGGGGCCGGATGTACAGCGGTCCGAGGTACTCCTTGACGTCGCTGGCGCAGATGGACGCCCAGTCCACGGCCACGATCGACCAGCCGGCCGAGGGTCTCGGTTCCTCCACCTCCTCGAGGCGGACGTCTCGGTGTCCGTGGAACCGCAGTGCCTTCATCGTTCCGTTCCTCCACTGGCTTCGGATGACGGACGGGAATAGCGCTCGGGCCGCGCCCGGGGCCAGCGCGGCCCGTCGACCCGGCGGCTGGAACGCGGCCGGCGAGGATAGGCGGTCATCGACGTCGGCGCCTGGCCCGGGAGCTCAGGACCACCGCGGCGATGATGATCCCGCCCCGGAACATCAACTGCTGGGGAACGCTGAGACCGAGGATGATCAACCCGTTGTTGACGGCTCCTAGCAGGAGCGAGCCCACGACGGCACCGACCACGCTGCCCTTGCCGCCGGACAGCGCGGTGCCGCCGATGATGGCGGCCGCGATCACGGTCAGCAGGTCGGAGGAACCGAGGTCGTAGCGGGCGCCGTGGTACTGGCCGACGTAGAGCAGCCCGCCCAGGGCCCCCGCCGTCCCGCTGGCGACCAGGACCGCGACCTTGACCAGGTCGGTCCGGATGCCCGAGAAACGGGCCGCGTTCACGTTGGCGCCGGTGGCCAGAACCGCCTTCCCGGCCGGCGTCCAGACCAGGACCAGGTATCCGAGCACCAGGGTGCCGAGCGTCCAGAGCACCAGGACCGGGATCGGCCCCAGGCTTCCGGAGCCGAAGATGAAGGTGAAGGTGCGGTCGTCGACGATCACGGCCAGGGTGTTGGTGGGGACCTGGGCCACGCCCTGAAGCAGCCCGAGCATGCCCAGAGTGACCACGAACGAGGGCATGTGCAGGCGAACCGTGATCAGTCCGTTGACGAGACCGATGGCCGCGCCGCAGGCGAGCGCGATCGCCACCGCCGGGATCAGGCCGAACCTGGGCAGGAGCAGCCCGAGCGCGTAGCCGGCGACCGGGACCACGGCTGCGATCGACAGGTCGATCTCGCCCGCGGAGATGACGAAGACCGTGGCCACCGCCATGATCGAGATCACGGTCGTCTGCCGCACGATGCCCACGAAGTTGCCGACCGTCAGGTAACCCGTGCCGTGGAGCAGCACGGCGAAGACGGCGATGGTCGCGAGCATGGCGACGATGAGGACGGCTGAGTTCTGCCCCCGGTATGCCCTGATCCATGCCGTCCGGAGCCAGGCGGAGAACTCGGCAGAGACCGTGCCCGAGACCCCGTCCGCCGGTGCCCGCCGCCGGGAGATCCGTGCCTTCATGTCGCTTCCCCCTGCCCCCGCTCGGACCTCCCTCCGGCACGCTGCATGGCGTGGAGCAGCGCCTCCTCGGTGAAGTCCACAGACCCGCGTCGCAACACGCGCCTGATGCCACCGTCGGCCAGGACCAGGATTCGGTCCGAGACCTGCAGTAGCTCGGTGAGGTCCGACGACACCCAGACCGCTGCTCGGCCTGTCGCCACCTCCTGGCGCACACGACGGATGACCTCGGCTGCGGTCTGGACGTCGACCCCGAAGGTGGGCTCGTCGAGGAGCAGGACGCGCGGGCGGGAGAGGAGGGCCTTGGAGAAGACGACCTTCTGCTGGTTGCCCCCGGAGAGCTCCTGGACCACCTGGTGTCGACCGGTGGCCCTGACGTCGAGGGTGGCGAGGATCCGCTCCACCGCTCGCCCGGCTGCTCGGGCGCTGAAGAAGCAGAGCCGTCTGAGTTCTCTCAGGACCGGCAGCACGACGTTCTGCTCGATCGTGTGTTCGAGGATGACGCCGTGGACGTGCCGGTCTTCTGGGACCAGGAAGGCCCCCCGAGCGATGGCGCCGGCCGGCCCGCGGGGTCGGTAGCGCGCTCCGTCCAGCCGTACCCTGCCCCGGTCGGGACGAATGGCGCCGAACAGGGCCTGGAGGAGCGTGGTGCGGCCGCTGCCCGCCAGGCCGGCGACGCCGACGATCTCGCCGGGCGCGAGGCTGAAGGAGATGTCCTCCAGCTTGCCCCGTACGGTGAGGCCCTCGACCTCGAGCACGGGCGGCCGCCCCGAGGGCGATGGTCCGGTGCCGCCGGCCTCGATCACTCTCAGGCTGCCGCCCACGAGGGCGGCCACCACCTCGTCCAGGCTCGTCTCCGAGGTTCCGGCCGAGAGCACCTCACGGCCTCCCCGAAGGACCGTGACCTCGTCGCAGACCTCGAAGATCTCGCGCAGGTGGTGGGTGATGAAGACGATCCCGGTCCCGAGGGCGGCGGCCTGCCGGACCAGCTCGAACAACCTGGCCACCTCCTGCCGGGAGAGCGGTGCCGTGGGCTCGTCGAGGATGAGGAGACGGCGCCCGAGCCGGAAGGCCTTGGCGATCTCGACCATCTGCTGCTGCGCGATGCTCAGATCGCCGACCAGGGCGCTCGGCGGGACCCCGGTGATACCGAGTTCCTCGAGGAGCGATCGCGCCTCGCGCCGTTCCGCCCGCCCCGCGATGGTCCCGAAGGGGCCGGTCCGTTCCGCGTTCAGGAAGATGTTGTCGACGACCGAGAGCGTGGGGACCAGGCTCAGCTCCTGCAGAACCATGCCCGCGCCCGCGGTTCTCGCCTCGGCCGGGCGGGAAAAGGTCAGCCGCCGTCCCCCGACGGACACCGTACCCGTGCTCGGGGGAACGGCTCCGAGCGCGATCTTCATCAGGGTCGACTTCCCCGCCCCGTTGTGCCCGACCAGGCCGTGGATCCTGCCCGGGCGCACGCGGAAGGTGACGTCGTCGAGCACGAGCGTTGGGCCGAACCGTTTGCTGATTGCCGTCATGTCGAGGGCGTGGTCGCTGTCGTCACTCATCGCAACCTCAGTCCCGCCGGGAGACGCCCGACCCGTCCCCAAGGGTGGGCCGGGCGTCTCCACGAAATCCATCGGGTCGTGGCCTACGTCCCCGGCAGCTGGTCCTGCTTGGGCAGGGGAATGTTCGGCCCGTGCATGTAGAGCCAGGCGCTGTCCAGGTTGCTCTTGTCGACCCCGAACGTGGGAACGATCATGAATGGAGGCACCGGCTTGCCCAGCCGACAGAGCGCCGATGCGATGGCCATGGTGCGCCCGGCTTCATACACCGACTCACCGCTGTCGGCGAAGATCGTTCCGTCGTGAGCGATGTCGTGAGCGCCGGTGTATCCGAGATCCATGGTTGCGATTCTGACGTCTTTGCGCCCGGAGGCCCGGATGGCCGCCTCGATGCCTTCAGAGGGGGGACTGTCCCAGGGGCCGTAGATGACGTTGATCTGTGGGTAGCGGGTCAGCATGGCTGCGGCCACCACGTCCGCGTGGTTGGGGTCTGGCATGGGAAGGTCGGCCACCACCTTGAGGTTCGGGTACTTCTTGAGCTCATTGAGGAAGCCGGCGTCACGACCTTTGACCACGGGATGGTTGAAGGTCCAGCGGATCACGCCAATGTTGGCACCATTGGGATAGTATTTGTGGATCTCGTCGGCCACGGTGACGCCGACGTAGGCCGGGTCGTAAGAGGTGATGTTGCAGATAGGCTGACCCGGTCCGACGCCCCAGCCCTGCACGCCCTGGCTCCACATCGTGATGGTGATGCCACGATCTCGGACCGGCTTCAGGATCCCCGGCCACTGCGTGGGGTCGAGAACCCCGGTGATCATGATATCCGGGTAGAGCGGGAGGACGTCCTGCACCTGTGCGTTGGCCTGCACCGCGTCGAACTCGAAGTCGGTGGTGGCCACCAGGTCGATTCCCAGCTCCTGGAAGGCCCGGCGCATGCCAAAGGTGAAGGACTGGTTGTAGGGGACCCCGCTCCAGTTGAGGAAGACGGCCTTCCAGTGCTTGGCGCGGATGGCGGCAACTTCAGCCTGGGTGATCTTCAGGTCGCTGTAGTTGGTTGGCGTGTAAGCACCGTAGTAGTCAGGGAGGTCACCGGGATAGTTCTTCAGCTCCTGGACGGTCGGCACGTGAAGCCACTTCGGTGTCTGCCACCCTTTCAGGACGAAGTCGGCGCCGACGTTGCCGTTGCTGGGGACAGACTGCCCGGTGCTGCAGGCGGCCGCCAGCAACCCTATCGCCAGTATCAGCGCCTGCCATCGCCCGACTCCCTTCGGGGCACGTTTCGATCTCGTCAACCTCACGACATGCTTCCTCCTCCATCCTCCTGGCCTGCGTCGAGTTGGCGCTCTCCGCCGTTCTTCTCAGCGAAATCACAGCACGCACAAATCCCCGCTCCCTGATTGTCTCTCGAACTCGGCGGTGAACGCATCATCTCCATCTGTGTCTGTACGCATAACATCGCTGGACCGGGAGGGTCCATGGCAAAGTGACCAAAACCATGGTCGGGAATTGCTCACGATTGCCATCATCCCCTGGCGTCCCGATCTCGGGCACGGCGGCCGAGGACCGCGATCTCATCGTGGCCTAGATCGCGGTGTAGCCGCCGTCCACCATGAGCGCGTGGCCGGTGACGAAGGACGACTCGTCGGAAGCCAGGTAGAGCGCACCCATGGCGACCTCCTCCGGAGTGGCGAGCCGGCCCATCGGATGGCGGTCAACGAGCGCTCTCCACGCCGCCTCAGGGTCCGGCTGAGAGGCCCGCCACCGCCGGTGGAGCGGGGTGTCGGTGGCCCCTGGGCAGAGGGCGTTCACCCGGATGCCGTCGGCGGCCAGCTCCGCGGCCAGTGTCCGGCTGAGGTTGATCGCCGCCGCCTTGGTCACCGCGTAGGCGGCCGAACGCGGGGCACCGACCACCCCGTAGGTGGAGCCGAGGTTGACGATGCTGCCCGACCCCGAGCGTCGAAGGTGGGGGATGGCGTGCTTGCAGATCAAGAACATGCTGGTCAGGTTGTTCTCCACCACCCGGCGCCATTCCTCGAGGCTCGTCGCCTCAAGCGGAGCGGAGGCGGAGACTCCCGCGTTGTTGACGACCACGTCCAGCCGTCCGTAGCGCTCCACGGTGCGTTCGATCAAGCATCGGGCCTCCGACTCCACCGCCACGTCGCAGGGCCAGAACGACACGCTCAGGTGCTCTGTGGCCAGCTCGGCCTCGAGCTGCAGGCCGGCGGCGGAACGCCGTGCGCAGAAGGCGACCTGGGCCCCCTCCCGGGCGAACAGCCGGACGATGGCCGCGCCGATGCCCAGCGTGCCTCCGGTGACGAGCGCGACCTTGCCCGTCAGCCGGGTGCCGGTGGCCTGTCGCCTCATCCCAGCCGGAGCTGCCGCGGCCGGAGCGAGAGATGGCCCCGGCCGCGGGAAAAGACTCCCCTTCCCGCCAGAGTGGCCGACCGCCGGCCGTACCCGTACTTCGCCGTCCGACTCCCGCGCTCCATCGCCGCCGGCTCAGGTGAATCGTGGACGGGGTGGTCGCCTTGCGTCCCACTGCCTCCGGAAGCTGGTCACCGCCCGCCGCGCGAGCTCCTCGGCGGGAAGCTTCCAGAGCGAGTCAGGGTAGGCGTGGCCGAAGCGGCCGTCGTCGGAGAAGATCTCGACGTCGTACCAGCCGTCGTAGCCAGCCGCCTCCAGCGTCCCGAAGATGGCCGGCACGTCCGCCCGGCCGTCGCCGGGCAGGAGGCGGTCGCACCAGCTCCGGGTTGGCTCCCGGTAGTCGTTGACCTGGACCCCGATCAGTCGATCGGCATATCGCCGAAGGTCGTCGAGGCCGTTGGGCGCGTCCCACAGGTGCCAGACGTCGTAGATCACCCGTACCTCGGGGACGCCAGCCTCCTCGATCAGCTCAAGCGTCTCCGGTAGGGTCGTGACCAGGGTGCCCGACGTTCGCCGGAGGGGCTCGAGGCCGAGGGTGACCCCCGCTTCGCCGGCTGCGTCCGCAGCCGCCCTCAGCCCCTCGACGACGATCCGGCGCAACTCCGCCGGGTCGCGGCCGTCGGGGGCCCCGGTGAGGACCATGACCGCCACCGGGTCGAAGGGCGCGAAGCGGTGGATGGCGGCGCGCAGCGCCGCGCGTCGCTGGCGGTGGTCCCTGGGCTCGGTGAAGAACGGGTCAGGAACGATGGAGGCGACCTCGGGCACGCAGAGCGTGGCGCGCAGTCCCGCTTCCGCCATGAGCTCGCCGACGGCCGCCTCCTGGCCGCGCGGCAGCTTGAACTCCCAGAGCCCGATCCCGTCGGCACCGGCTGCACGATAGACAGAGATGTCCTCCCTGATGTCGGCGAGGTACGTCGTGCACTGGCTGATCGACAGCTTGGGATAGCTCAATGTGATTCCTCTTCTCTGCTCGGATCACCGATGACGGTCCTCGACCTCGGCGCAACGTCGCCAGGCCAGGCTAGCAGCAAGGCTGATCGAGGTCGATGGCAGATCGGCCAGGAGATGATGGCCGTGATTGGCCATATGGCCAACCCTCGTTCACGATCTTCACGCAGCCGTTGGTCGCGATGTGTCCGTGGTCGAACGCACCCGGGAACGACGCGAAGATTGGATGAATTGACAGCTTTGCTGATCGCTATTTGGCAGATCTGCCATGGACGTGCCCTGGGTGCGGTCGGACAATAGCCTCCCAGGGCGGCCTCGAAGAGGACTTACATCGGCGCAAGGCACAAGGTGAGGATGATCAGGGAGATGAAGATGATGGCATGGCCAACGGTGGGGACGTCATGATGCCCCGAAGGTCCAAGATCGGCAGAACCTGGCGGCTGCTCGCAGCCGTATTTGCGCTGACGCTGCCTCTCCTGGCCTGCGGGGGCGGGTCGGCTCCGTCAACGAGCAAGAAGATCCCGGACTACGGTTCGCTCTTCCGCCAGCAGGTGCAGCCGCCTCCTGGCGACAAGGCGGCGCAGCTCCAGTACTACAAAAGCTGGGCACGGAAAGCGCAACAACCGGCTACTTTCGATTCCTTCGCCGGCAAGCCCGATGTCGCCATCGCCAGGAACAAGCGCATCATGATCATCATCTGCACGGCGAGCGGTCAGGGCTGCGTGCTGCAGGGCGAGGGAGGCAAGCAGGCCGCCCAGGCTGTTGGATGGACGTACACCGAGGTTGACGGACAGGGAAGTGCCCAGGTCGAGTCGAACGCCATCGAGCAGGCCATAGCGCAGCACTACGATGGCGTCTACATGGCGGTCGTGGATCGGAACACGGTCGCAACCGCGCTGGCTGACGCGCACCGGGCCGGCATCCCCGTGGTGACCTCCATCAGCGGTAACACGGCCGGCGGTGACCTCTTTGCCAGCGTCGACGCTCCCGACTTCTACGTTGGCAGGACCGACGCCGCCTGGGCCATTGCTCAGGAGAACGGCAAGCCGGTCCGGGCGGCGGTGATCTACCTGTCGCTGGCCGGCGTGAACCTCTTCCGTGCTCAGGGCTTCGTGGCCCAGATCAACGCTTGCGGCTGGTGCAGCCTGGTCGAGGCTCCGCTTTCCTATACGATCCAGACCATCAACCAGCTTCCCTCCCGCGTCTCCTCGTTGATCCAGGCCCATCCCGATATCAACTACATCTTCATGGACGTCGGTCCCTGGGTGACCTATGTCGTCCAGGGCATGTCCACCGTCAGGTCGCTGGCCAGCAACATGACCATCCTCTCGACCGATTGCGTGCCCGATCAGCTCTCGCGGATGGCGGCTCGTAAGCCGTTCAGGGAGATCTGTGATGCCTACGCATCCGTACAGGCCGGATGGGGTGCAGTGGACGAGCTGAGCCGGGCCATGCAGGGGAAGCCACCCGGTGGAGACAAGGTCGCCACCCAGCTCTTCACGAGTGACAACATGAACCAGATCAAGCATCCCTTCACGATCGGTTACGACGTCGACAACCTGGACTACCGGGCCGCCTACCGGAAGGCGTGGGGGCTCGGATAGGGAGCGTTGGGGAGACTGGGCCGGAGATGGGTGCCGGGCGTCTCGGGGCGGAGCCGGTCCTGCGCGTGGATGGGCTGACGAAATCCTTCGGCGGCGTGGTGGTCGTCGACCACGTCAGCTTCGCCGTCTGGCCCGGAGAGGTGGTCGGACTGGTGGGCCAGAACGGCTCCGGCAAGTCGACGCTCCTCAAGATGCTCGCTCGCTTCTACCGGCCCGATGAAGGAAGCTTCGTCGCCCGGGAGGGTCAGGACGTCGATCCCCCTTCCGGGCTTCTCCACCACGACCAGCCCTGCATCGCCTTCGTCCACCAGGACCTCGGCCTCGTCCCGTCGCTCTCGGTGGTGGAGAACCTGGCCCTGGGGCGTGGCTACCCTCGGCATCTGGGGGGCACACTCATCGACTGGGGCAGGGCCGAAGCGGAGGCGCGCGCCATCCTGCGTCAGCACGGCATCCCCGCCGAGCCTGGGACGCCGGTTCGGGACCTGTCCCTGGCCGATCGAGCCCTGCTCGCCATTGGACGGGCCCTGGGGGTGGTCGACGCGGCCAGAACTCCCCTGCTGGTGCTCGACGAGCCCACGGCCAGCCTGCCCGACGCGGAGGTGGGAAGGGTCCTGACCGCCGTCGCCGACGTCGCCGGGCGGGGCGGAGCGGTCATCTTCGTCTCCCACCGTCTCGACGAGGTGCTGCAGGTGGCCGGCAGAGTACTGGTAATCCGAGACGGGAGGCTGGTCGCCGACGAGCCGCGCCATCGACTCAGCCACGACCGGCTCCTGGCACTGATGCTGGGACGCGAGTTCCAGCGGATCGTCGCCCTTCCGCAGAGTGGACCTCTGAGGAGCACGCCCAGGCTGCAGGTCCAGGGACTCGGCGGTCGTCTCCTCCGCGACTTTAGCTGCAGCGTCGCCGAGGGGGAGATCGTGGGCGTCACCGGCCTGCTCGGCTCCGGCAAGAGCGAGCTGGGGCGGATCCTGGCTGGCGCCCAGCCCGCCTCCACCGGTCGGGTGCTGATCGACGGTCGGCCCCTTGCTCTCCGGCATCCGCGCGACGCGGTCCGGGCCGGCATCGGGTACGTGCCGCCGGATCGGCGGGCCCAGGGCGGCCTCTTGAACATGACGGCGACCGAGAACCTGACCCTGCCCGATCTCCGCTCGTTCTTGCGGCCGTTCCTCCGCCTGCTCGACCACCGGGCGGAGGAGGCGGCGACTCTCGACTGGATGATGCGGGCGCGGGTCGTGCCGCCATCCCCCCGGCAGCGGTTTGACGCCTTCAGCGGCGGTAATCAGCAGAAGCTGGTCTACGGCCGTTGGGTCCGGCTCTCACCTCGGGTCCTCGTTCTCGACGAGCCCACCCGCGGCGTCGACGTGGGGTCGGTGGCCGACCTCTACCAGATCGTCCGCGAGCAGGCCGCCCGGGGGGCGGCGATCCTCCTGCTCTCCAGTGAATGGGAGGACCTGCCCAGGATCTGCCATCGAATCGTGGTCCTGGACCGCGGCCGCATCGTCGCGGAGCTGAGCGGGCCGGCCCGCACCCTGGACAACATCGTTGCTGCCGCCTACGGGCACGTCGATCACAGCGATGCAGGAGCGCCCTCGCCGTGAACGATCGAGACCTCAGCCACGTCGAAGAGGAGCTACCGGAAGGCCCGATGGTGACCGAAACGGGGGGGCGAGGGTCGGTGTCGTCCCCGGAGTTCGAGAAGCCGGGCGGCCGGCCCGCGACGTCGCCCGGCTTGGCCGGCGGCCGTCTGCAGTCGGCCGCGGCCACGGTCGGGCTCAGCCGGCTGCTCGAACGCTTCGGGGCCCTGGGCATCCTGTTGCTGGCCATTGCCGTCTTCTCCGTGCTGCGGCCGGACACCTTTCCGACCGCCGTCAACGCCGAGGCCATCCTGGTCTCGCAGGGCGTGCTGGCGTTGCTCGTCCTGGGCCTGCTGCTGCCCCTGGCCGCGGGCGAGTTCGACCTCTCCATCGGCTTTGTGATGAGCTTCTGCACGGCGGTGGTCGGGGCCCTAACGGCCTTCCAGGGTTGGAACCCGCTGGCCGCGTCGCTCTTCACCTTCGCGCTCGCCCTCGCCGTCGGCGCCGCCAACGGCTTGCTCATCGTCTACGCGCGAATCAACTCTTTCATCGCCACCCTCGGGATGGGCACGGTCCTCGCCGGCCTCACCAACTGGATCTCGAAGGGCCAGATCATCGGGGCGGCCAGCGTGCAGGTGGGGGGCGCGGAGAAGGGGCTGCCCGGGCAGCTGCTCTGGCTCGGGCAGACGGACGTCCTCGGAATCGGCCTGCCCGTGATCTGGATGTTGATCGCGGTGGTGGTCTTCGCCGTAGTCATGGGTCACACCCAGTTCGGACGCTTCCTGTACGCGGTCGGCGGCGGCCGCGAGGTGGCGAGGCTGGCCGGGGTGCCCACCAACCGCCTCGTCGTGCTCGCCTTCATGGTCTCCGCCGCGACCTCGTGCTTCGCCGCCTTCGTGGCCCTGGGGCTGTTCGGCTCGGCTCATCCCGACGTCGGCGACCAGTACCTGCTGCCGGCGTTCGCCGCCGCCTTCCTGGGCGCGACCGCGATCCAGCCCGGTCGCTTCAATGTCTGGGGCTCGATCGTGGCCATCTTCCTCCTGGCCGTCCTGGTGACGGGGCTCCAGCAGCTGGGGGCGCCCTACTGGGTGTCCTCGGTGTTCAACGGCCTGGCCCTGATCGTCGCCGTCGGGCTGGCCAGGAGCCGGGAGTGGCGATCTTGAGCCCGGCGTATGCGGCCGTCGGGCTGCGCGCGGCGGATCACCGGAGCGAAGGAGGACGATGCAGAGGATCGAGGAGCCAGGAGGTGACGGCGTGACCCGTACGAGCGCCCGCATGGGCCGGGCCCTCTGGTTCGTGGGGCCGCGGCAAGCCGAGATCCGCGAAGAGGAGGTCCCCGAGCCAGTCGGCGAGGAGGTCATGGTCAGGGCGCTGGTGTCCCTGGTCAGCGCCGGGACCGAGATGCTCATCTACCGGGGCGAGGCGAACCCCGAGGCCGACCTCGGGCTGGAGACGGCCAGGGGCAGCTTCGGTTTCCCGGTCAAGTACGCCTACCAGACGGTGGGTGAGGTGATCGCCGTGGGCGAGCGGTCGAGTCATCGGGTGGGAGAGATGGTGTTCTGCCGCCATCCCCACCAGGACGTCTTCACCCTGCCTGGCGGGGGCTGGCTCCTGGCCCGGGTGCCCGAGGGGTTGAGCCCGGAACGGGCCGCGTTCGCCAATCTGCTGGAGGTCGCCCTGACCTCCCAACTCGACGTGCCCACGCGGCCCGGCGACTGCGTGGTGGTCTTCGGCCAGGGGGTGGTGGGCAGCCTCTGCGCCCAGCTGGCACGACGGACCGCCGGTCGCCTGGCGGTGGTGGATCCCGTCCCCGCGCGCCGCGAGCAGGCCCTACGCTGGGGGGCCGACCGCGCCTTCGCCCCCGGCGAGGCCCTGACCGGCGTCGAGGCGATGTCTGAGGGCCGGGGCGCCGACATCGCCATCGAGGCGACCGGCGCGCCGTCGGCGCTCCAGGCCGCCATCCGGTGCACCGGCCAGGAGGGCACGATCGTGGCCATCTCGTTCTTCGGGACCAGGGTGGTGCCGCTCGTCCTCTCTCCCGAGTTCCACTTCCGGCGACAGCGAATCGTGAGCGCGCAGGTCAGCAGCATCGGGTCCGGGCTGCAGCCCCGGTGGTCCTTTGCCCGGCGCACGAACGTGGCCTTCGACCTCCTTCGCCAGGGTTGGCTCCACACCCCGGTCACGCATCGATTCCCGTTCGAGCGGGCGCCGGAGGCGTACCGGCTGCTCGACACCCGGCCCGAGGAGGCGCTGGGGATCCTGCTCACCTATCCGGCCTGAGGCGTCTCGGACGTCGGCGGGGGGCGGCTATCCTGGTCCGATGCGGACGGTCGCGCCGGAGGGGAGGGCCCCTGCCTGGCGGCGCTCGGCCCTGGTGATGCTCGTCGGCCTCCTCCTCCAGTTCCTCCTCGGGATGGCGGTCAACCTCTTCGTCGAGGTGACCCGTCACCACCCCGGCGCCAACCCGCCCGAGTACTTCTCGGGAGTGGTGCAGAGCGTGACCTGAGCCATCCTCCAGGGGCCCCGGCCCTGGCTCACGCTGCACGCCGGGCTGGGGCTCCTGCTCGTGCTCGGATCCTTCGTGGTGCTGGGGCAGGCCATCGCCGGGCGCCGCCGGGGGGCGATCGCGGGGGCCGGGCTCGGCGCCGTCGGCGTCCTGGCGGCGGGGTTCAACGGGGGCAG
This sequence comes from Bacillota bacterium, assembly GCA_021323605.1. Lineage (GTDB taxonomy): Bacteria > Chloroflexota > Dormibacteria > Dormibacterales > Dormibacteraceae > CADDZO01. The sequence continues at coordinate 25,069 of JAJPKS010000326.1, forward strand.
CTTCCTCAACTACGGAGAGGATGTCAGCTCCATGCTCATGGCCGCCGGCTTCGCGGTCGGCACCCTGGGATTCGTGATCCTGCTCGCCCTGCCGCCGGTGCTTCCTTCCGAGGCCGCCATCCCGGCCCCGCCCGGCTCGTAGCCGGGGCCGCGGCCCGGGGCGGGACGGCCCGGGGGTGGGCGAAGCGACGGCCGGCCGGCCCGTCGGGGCCAGCCTAGAATCGAACCGGGCGGGGTTGCACGTCCACGTCCCGTCCCACGGAGGCCCTGATGTCGGCGGCCACCGAACGTCCTGACGGCTATCGCTGGGTGGCGCTCTCCAACACCACCCTGGGCATGCTGATGGCGACGATCAACTCCTCGATCGTCCTCATCTCGCTGCCGGCCATCTTTCGGGGCATCGGCCTCGACCCGCTGACCCCGGCCAACGTCGGCTACCTGCTCTGGATGCTGATGGGCTACATGGTGGCGACCGCGGTGCTGGTGGTCAGCCTGGGCCGGGTGGGCGACATGTTCGGCCGGGTACGCATGTACAACCTGGGCTTCGCCGTCTTCACCCTGGCCTCGATCGGGCTCTCGCTGGTGCTCTGGCCGGGGCCGAGCGCGGCCCTGACCCTGATCGGCCTGCGCATCCTCCAGGGGGTGGGGGGCGCCCTGCTGATGGCCAACTCGGCCGCCATCCTCACCGACGCCTTCCCCCCCGATCAGCGCGGGATGGCGCTGGGTATCAACTCCGTGGCCGGCATCGCCGGGTCGTTCATCGGCCTGATCGCCGGTGGCCTGCTCTCGACCAGCGACTGGCACCTCGTCTTTCTGGTCTCGGTGCCGATCGGGCTGGCGGGGACGGCCTGGGCCTACTGGCGGCTGCGCGAGGTCGGGGTCGTCCGTCCCGCCCGCATGGACTGGTGGGGCAACCTCCTCTTCGGCGCCGGCCTGGTCGCCGTTCTGGTCGGCATCACCTACGGGATCCAGCCCTACGACGGGCACAGCATGGGCTGGACCAACCCCGTGGTCCTGGCCGAGCTGAGCGCGGGGGCCGTCCTGCTGGTCCTGTTCTGCCTGGTCGAGGCCCGGGTGCCGGACCCGATGTTCAGGCTGGGGCTGTTCCGCATCCCCGCCTTCGCCGCCGGCAACCTGGCCGGCCTGCTGGCCTCGGTCGGCCGCGGCGGCCTGATGTTCATGCTGATCATCTGGCTGCAGGGGATCTGGCTGCCCCTGCACGGCTTCAGCTTCGAGGTGACCCCGCTCTGGGCGGCGATCTACATGCTGCCCATGACGGCCGGCTTCCTCATCGCCGGCCCCATCTCCGGCTACCTCTCTGATCGCTTCGGCGCCCGTCCCTTCGCCACCGGCGGCATGCTGGCCGCCGCCCTCACCTTCGGGCTGATGCTCCTCCTGCCCGCCGACTTCTCCTACCCGCCCTTCGCCGCCCTGCTGCTGGCCAACGGCCTGGCCATGGGTCTCTTCGCCTCGCCCAACACGGCCGGGATCATGAACGCGGTACCGCCTCACGAGCGGGGGGTGGCCTCGGGGATGCGGTCCACCTTCCAGAACGCGGGCATGAACCTCTCCATCGGGCTCTTCTTCTCGCTCATGATCGCCGGGCTCAGCGCCGATCTGCCCCGCGCCCTCTACCGCGGGCTGACCGCCCAGGGCCTGCCCGCGACGGTGGCGGCCCGTATCGCCCACCTGCCGCCGGTGGGCGTCCTCTTCGCCGCCTTCCTGGGCTTCAACCCGATGCGGGCGCTGGCCGGCCCTGCTCTGGCCCGGTTGCCGGTGGAGAAGCAGGCCCTGATCACGGGCAAGGCCTTCTTCCCCCAGCTCATCTCAGGGCCGTTCATGGACGGCGTGCACCTCACCTTCGCCTTCTCCATGGTGATGATGCTGGTGGCGGCGGCCGCCTCCTGGCTCCGGGGTGGACGCTACGTCTACGGCGAGGAGGTCGTCCCCGCCCCCGCCGGCGCCCCGGTGCCCCTCCCCGCCCGATCGGGCGCCCCGGCCGGTCCGTCCCTGGTGGCCGTTTCCGCCGCCTACGGAGCCGGGGGCGGCGAGATCGGGCAGGCCCTGGCCCGGCGCCTGGGCGTGCCCTTCATCGACCGCGCCCTTCCCGCCGGGCTGGCCGAGCGTCTCTCGGCTCCCCTCCAGGAGGCTCTGGAGGACGACGTACGGCCCGCCAACGGCCGCGTCGCCCGGGCACTGGCGGAGGTGGGAGCCTCCTCCCCGCTCTTCGGCATCCAGGGCCTATCGGCGTCCCCGGCGGTGGTCGACGCCGAGGGCTACCGGGCCCGGGTGGTGGAAGCCCTCGACCATCTGGCCGGCTCCTCGGGCGGGGTCGTGGTCGGCCACGGGGCGGCGGCCGCACTCCTGTCCCGACCCCACGTGCTCCGGGTCCGGCTGGAGGGGCCACCGGCGCGCCGTCTCCACCGGGCCATGCGGATGGAGGGCCTGGAGGAGGCCGCCGCCAAGCGCCGGCTGGCGGCCGCGGATCGTGCCCATCGCGCCTACCTGCGGTACCTGTTCGGCCGCGAGCCCGAGGACCGGGAGCTGTACCACCTGATCCTGGACTCGACCGTTCTGTCGCCGGAGGCCTGCGTGGAGGTGATCCTGACCGCGCTGGAGGGCCTCCGCGGCGCCGATCTCGATCCCGGGCCCGGCCGGTGAGCCGCCCTCGGAGCTCGCGCCCCGAGGACGGCCCGGCCGTGGCCGGCGCCGCCGGGAGGGGTCGCGGCGGGCGCCGGCGTGGGCGAGGTCAGGTCGCGGGGGGCGTGTCGGGGGTGACCACGAACCACTTGCCCCCGACGTTCTGGCCGTAGACGTCGCCGGCGTCCTTGTCCTTGACGTAGGTGTAGAGCGGCCACCCGTTGTAGGTCACCTGGGTACCGCCCGAGGGGTTGGCGACGGTCCCCAGCCTGGCGCTGATGGACGACGGCCCGGTCGGCTTGCTCTGTCCCGAGGGGAGCATGAGCGGCGGCCAGAGGCTGGCGCAGTTCCCGGTGCAGGTGACCTTGCCCCCGCGATCGGGCATGTAGTAGTAGAGAGTGAGGCCCTTGGGGCTGGCGAGCACGGTCTCCGACTTGCCGTCCACCATGGCCGTCTTGGTCTCGACCAAGGCGGGAGAAGGTTTGGGCTTGGCGGCCGTCGACGGGGTGGACGAGGTCGACGCGCTCCCGCAGGCCGCGATCATCAGGCCGGCCACGGCGGCCAGCACCAGCGCACCCGGTCTCGACGTGATCGGTGACACCTTCACCTCCTCCTTCGCGTAGCTGCGTCCGGCTCGCGGACGTGGATCACCGGTCTGATACCGTCCCGGGTTACGATCCGGGACCGCTACCGGGTACCCGGGCCGGGGGGTGTGGCTCGACCCCGTCCGGGGTGCGCCGGGGCGGCCGGATCGGCTTCGGGCCGGTCGAGGGGCGCTCGACGCGCGGTCGGCGATCGGGGCCTGGAAAAAGGTGGGGGACAGCCCCCGCCGGGCTGGGAGCCGGAGTCAGGCCGGGGTGGGCCGGGGCGCCGCCAGCTGGTGCTGTGCCCGCCGCAGTCGCAGCGCGGCGGCGATCATCAGGATGCCGTAGACGATCAGCCAGATGCCCAGGACGATGGCCAGGGCCAGCACCGAGATGGCCGGGAAGGCGAGGACGATGATCCCGGCGATGACCGAGAGCAGGCCGGCGAAGACGGTCAGCCCGCGGTTCGGCGTCTCCCGGTGGGCGATCCCGGAGAAGGCGTGGATCACACCGTAGATGATCCAGAAGATGCCCAGCAAGAGGGCCAGGGCCAGGATGGTGGCGACGACGTGGCGGAGGCAGAGGATGCCGACGAAGAACGACAGCGCCCCCAGCAGGGCCATCCAGACCCGGGTTCCCGCCTGCCGCTCCCCGCTCGCCACCGCGCTCACGAACTGGAAGATGCCGGTCACGATCAGGTACCAGCCGAACAGGACGGCCAGGAGGAAGACGGTCTCCCCGGGCCATACCAGGGCGAAGATCCCCGCCAGCACACTGAGGATCCCGAAGACCAGCAGCCAGCCCCAGTGGCGCCCGAGCTGGGCGATCATGTCCATCGGATCGGAACGCACCTGTTGTGCCATAACCGCTCCTCGTGATGTCCGCGACGGCTCCGGGCCCCGTGTCGACGTGCCGCGCGACCCCGCCACGGCTTTCCGACCAGCTTCGGCCCTGGCCCCGCCCGCGTCGCGGCCCGGGGGAGCGGTGCTTAGACAGAACCTGTGACGTCGGCCGCCGGGTGGGCGTGGCGGCCCGTCGGCCGGCGGCGCACGCTCACACCGGGAACCTCGCCAGGGGCGCGGTCGGTGCCGGGTGCCGGGGGAGGATCAGCTCGGGCCGTGGACCCGGGAGATCGGTACCCGCAGCGCCCCGTGGGCGCCGGTGGCCGAGGGCGCCATCACCACCAGCACGCCGAGATTGAGCGTGGCCTGGGCGCGGGTGGGGTCCACCCGGAGCGGGAGGTCGAGCTCGAGGTGCCACCGGCCGACCTTCCACTCCCGCCGGAGCAGGTGCTGGCTCTCTTGGGGGTACTTGCAGACCGCGTCCAGCATCAGCCGGTCCGAGCTCAGCTCGATCGTGGTCTGCTCGGGATGGGCGCCCGGCACGGGCACGGCGACGCTCACCTGGCCGTTCGCCTCGTAGACGTTGGCCGGTGGCCGGTTGGTGGGCAGCACGGCGCTCATGTGACCATCCTGGCACACGGCGCGGTCCCGGCCTCCCCTTGGCTCGGGCCGGCCGGCCCGGACCCCCGGCTCGAAGGCGTGGTTCGGGAAGGTCTCCCGGTGCGACCGTTGGGCTTGGCTCCGCAGGACCAGGGATCGCTCCCGAAGATCTGCTCCGGGCGCTCGGCGGCCGGGATGAGGGCGGTCGCCGGGGTCCACACGGAACTCGCTCGTGGGCGCCCCGGAGGAGACGGTCCTCGGAGGTTTCCGGTCGGGCGCCTTGATGGAAATGTAAGGCATCTCTCATGTTGCTCTCAGATCTCCGGGGCAGCATTGCGGTGTGATGGTTCGAGCGAACTCCGGTGGGGCCGCCCGGCACCGGCGCGGCGCCACGCACCAGGAGAGTGATGACGATGTCCGACGGCGACCGTGACGCCATGGAGAGCCAGGTCGGCGGGGCCGGCCAGAGTCCGGGCGGCCCCGCCCTGCCCTCGCCGCCTTCGGCGAGCTGGCAGCCCCCCGGCGCGCCCCCGCCGCCTCCAACCGGTGGCTGGCAGCCGCCGGGCGCACCCCCGCCCCCCCTGCCCGGCCCTCCCGAGGGGCCGGCCTACTCGGGCTGGGGACAGGGGGCGGGTGGAACCCCTCCCCCCGGCGGCTGGCCGGCGTCGGGGGGAGGCTCGGGGCCCTCCGCCACCCGGCGCGCGTGGATCGCGCTGGCCGCGGTGGTGGGAGGGCTGGTGTTGCTCGGCGCCGGCCTGGGCGTGGGCTGGAGCTTGGGTCGGACGGGCGTCAGCGGCCTCTCGCCGGCTGCCCAGCCGCCCATCCACGCGGTTCCCCAGCAGGGCGGTCAGTCCGGCCGGTCCTTGAACGTGCAAGCCGTGGCCGGCAAGGTGGAGCCGGCGGTGGTCGACATCAACACCGTGCTGGCCACGGTCGGGGGTCGGCGCACGGCCCAGGCGGCGGGGACGGGGATGATCGTGTCGTCCTCCGGAGAGGTCCTCACCAACAACCACGTGATCCAGGGCGCCACCCGCATCGAGGTCACGATCCCCGGCCACGGCGACCACTCGGCCCGGGTGCTGGGGGCGGATCCCACCGACGACGTGGCCCTGCTGCAGGTGAGCGGCGTGTCCGGTCTGCCCACCGTCACCCTGGCCGACTCGTCCACCCTGACCGTTGGCCAGCCGGTGGTGGCGATCGGCAACGCCCTGGGGCAGGGTGGTTCCCCCACCGTCACCGAGGGGACGATCACGGCCCTCAACCGGTCCATCACCGTGGGCGACGACAACGGGGGGACCGAGCACCTGAGCAACCTCATCCAGACCGACGCACCCATCAGCCAGGGCGATTCCGGCGGCCCGCTGGTCAACGCCGCCGCCCAGGTGGTCGGCATGATCACGGCCGGCGCCACCAGCGGTCCCGGACAGGAAGTGACGGAGGTCGGGTACGCCATCCCGGTCAACACCGCGGTCGACATCGTGAACCAGATCCGGGCCGGCCACGCGAGCTCCAACGTCATCATCGGTCAGCCCGGGTATCTGGGCGTGGAGGTGGCCGACCTGAACGCCAGGACGGCGGCCGAGCTGGGCCTGAACGTGAGTTCGGGGGCGCTCGTGCTGGGCGTGGTTCCGGGCAGCCCCGCCGACCAGGCCGGCATCTCGCGCTACGCCGTGATCACGGCCGTCGGCGGCCACACCGTCGACTCAGCGGATGCTCTGGGCCAGGTCCTCCACCAGGACAAGCCGGGTCAGCGGGTGCAGGTCTCCTGGGTCGACCAGGGCGGCAACCACAGCACGACCGTGACCCTGGCCACCGGCCCCGCGGTCTGATTCCCCGATCGACCGGCGCCCTCCCGGCGAGGCGGGGGCGCCCGGTCGGCGGCCCCGCCCGCGGCCGGCGGTGCTGGGAGAGGAGCGTCCGCGGCGACGGCGATGATGGGAACATGCGCGTGGACATCCACAACCACTTCTATCCCGCCGCCTACCTGGCCCTGCTCGAGGAACGCGGTCGCGGGGTCCGCATCCGCACCGACCTCCAGGGCCGGCGCTACCTGGAGGAGGCCGGTACCCGGCTGGCCACCCTCACGCCGCCCATGACGGAGCTGGAGCGGCGCTTCGCCATGATGGACGCGGTCGGCATCGACCTCCAGGTTCTCTCCCTTACCGCCCCCAACGTCTACGCCTTCGATGCCGACGACGCCATCGTCGCCGCGCGGCTGGTCAACGACGAGTATGCGCGCCTCCGCGCCGTTCACGGCCGGCGCCTGCGCTGCCTGGCCAGCGTTCCCCTCGGCACCGGTGCCGAGGTGGAGGAGCTGGACCGCGCCATCCTCCAGCTGGGGCTGGACGGCGTCGTCGTGGGCACCAACGTCGCCGGGCGCACGCTCGACGACCCCGCCTTCGAGGAGTTCTGGCGGCGGGTCGACGAGCTCCGGTGTCCGGTCCTGATCCATCCCATGACGCCCATGGTCGGGACCCGTCACCTGGAGGATCACGCCCTGGTGCCCATGGTCGGCTTTCCCTTCGACACCACGCTGGCCGTGACGCGCCTGATCTGGACGGGCTTCCTCGATCGCCATCCCAACCTCCGCCTGGTCGCCCTGCACGCCGGCGGGGCGCTCCCCTACCTGGCAGGTCGCCTGGAGATCGGGGCAGATGCCTACGCGGAGTGCCGGCAGGTGGAGCACCGACCCACCTGGTACCTGGGCCGGCTCTTCTACGACACCGTCAGCTACCATCCGCCGGCGCTGCGTCTCTTGGCCGAGTCGTTTGGGGTGGGGCAGGTGGTGTTCGGCACCGACTACCCGCACGTGATCGGCGATCCGGTTCGGGTGATCGCCAGCCTGGATCGGGCCGGCTTCGAGCCCCAGGACCTGGAGCGCATCTGCTGGACGAATGTCCGGGACGGCCTGGGCATCGCCCTCGATCCACCCGGTCGCTCGTGAGCGCCCGAGCGGCCTCCTCGCCTTCAGGGGCGGATCAGAGCCGGGCCAGGCCGGCGGCCGGGGCTGGCTCCCGACGTTCGCCGCCCCCGGCGTGAGATGGTTGACACCGCATTACATCGGCGTCATCTAGAGATCTTCAGTGTCAGGTATGCGGTAGTGTTTTGGGTTATCAGTACTATAATGATTAGGGCGCAATGGAAACTGAGGGCGGCACCCGCGCTGGGCGAGCCTCGGTGCCGCCGGGGCCCTGGAGGACACCGACGGCGCTGGTGCGCGCCCTCTCCCACTCCGACCTCCTGCAGGCGGTGGATCTGGGAGTCACACTGGTCGAGGCGGAGCCGGAGCTGCGGGTCCTCTACTGCAACGAGGGCTTCCGGCGCTCGCGCTGGGCCGGGCAGGGGGGAAGGGCCGGCGGGCCGCTGACCGAGCTCGTCCAGGAGCGGTATCGCCGGCCGGTGGAGGCCGCCCACCGGCAGGTCGTGCGCACCGGGCTCCCGGCCCGCGTCCGGGCGACGCCGGGCCGGGGCGAGGTGGAGCTGTTGCCGCTGTCGTGGGGCCCCGCGACCGTGGCCCACGTGCTCGGCCTGTGGGAAGGGTTCGGCGGCCGGAACGGCAGGGACGGCCGGGAGGCGCGGCGACCGGTCCTGCGAGCGCTGGGCCTCCTGACCGAGCACCTCGGAGAGGGAGGCGCCATGGCATCGCTCCTGGGCCGGCTCTCCCGCACCCTCGCCGAACTGGTCGACGCCTCCAGGGCGGCGTTCTGGCGGTACGATCCGGAACGTCGCGTGCTGGCGCTGGAGCCGGAGCCCTTTGGGTTCCCACCCGGTCGCCCGCCGCGGCTGATCCCCGTCCTTCCCGACGACGGGCTGGTGGTGCCCGGCGATGCCGTGGTCTGGAGCCGGGCCGATCCCGACGCCGGGCGACCCCGGGTGCCGGGCGGGCTGGGCGACGCGCTCGGCGCCCGGGACGCCATCGTGGTGCCCTGGAAGGCGGGTGATCGTCGGCTCGGCCTCGTGATCGCGTGTGACAGTCGGAGGCCGAGGGGCTTCACCCGGGAGGACGCCTGGACGCTCCGGGCCGCGGCCGCGGTGGCGGCCCTGGTCGTGGAGCACAAACGAGCGGACGAGGCCCTGGTCGCCGCCCGCGACCGCGAGGCGGCGAGCCTTCGGCGCCAGGTCGACCAATCGATCCAGCTCGAGCAGATGAAGACCAACCTCTTGCGGCTCGTCTCGCACGAGTTGCGCACGCCGCTCGCCGTGCTCCGCGGCTATCTCTCGATGATCGAGGAGGGCTCACTGCGGCCGCACGACCTGCCCTCGGTGCTCCCGCTCCTGCGGGCTCGGGTCGAGGAGATGGGTCACCTGATCGACGAGATCATGGAGGCGGCGCGTCTCGAGGACAGCGCCATCGCGCTCGCCGCCCACGGGTTGGACCTGCGCGAGGTGGTGACCGCGGCCGTGCGCTCCGTGGAGCCGCTGGCGGGTGCAGAGCATCCCATACGGCTGAGGCTGCCGCGGCGGCCGGTGCCGGTCAGGGGCGACCGCGCCCGGCTCACCATGATCCTCACCGCGCTGATCCACAACGCCATCAAGTACTCGCCGGACGGCGGCGAGATCCGGATCGGCTGTCGCACCGCTGCCCGCGCCGCCTCGGTGTCGGTCAGCGATCACGGGGTGGGCATCGCCCGGCGCAACCGGCCTCGGCTCTTCACCAGGTTCGGCCGCATCGTGACCCCGGAGACGGAGCACATCCCGGGGACCGGACTGGGTCTCTACCTGGCCCGCGACCTGGCGCGTCGCCACGGGGGTGACATCCGGGTCCGATCGCAGCCAGGGCGAGGGAGCACGTTCACCCTCCGCTTGCCGCTGTCGGCCCCGAGCGGGGAGACCGGGGAGGCCGCCTGAGGTCGACCTCGGATGCCGCCTCCGGTGGGGCTCAGTCGGGCCGGCGCCCGTAGGCGACGGCGAAGGGGCCGGCGCTGTGCAGCTCCTCCCACTCCCGTTGCATGGCCGTCAGCAGCTGGCAGCACTCCGCCGGGGCGAGCCCGAAGCGCTCCTGGAAGGGAGCGCAGAGGCCGGCGAACAGGGCCCGAAGGTTGCTCCCCATCAGCGATCCGATCCGGCCCCCCCACTCTCCGATCGGGATGCGGACCTCGTGGCGGGCCACGTCCATCAGCCCCGCGCGGCGCAGGTGGAGGTCGAGAGAGCGGAAGATCGTTCCCGCCATGTCGATGCCGCGCGACCGGCCCAGCTTCCAGGCCAGCTCGAACAGCTGCCGGCCGGCCGGGCCGGCGGGCTCCAGCCAGGGATCGACCTCGACCAGCTCCACCCAGCCCCCGGGACGGGTGACGCGGACCAGTTCCCCGACCACCCCCGACCACGAGGTCAGCGGGATCCCGGAGGCCGCCAGCAGCCGCTGGTGCACGAAGTCGAAGCTTCCCTCGAGGAAGGGAAGGCCGTGGAGCACGTTGCCGCGGACGAAGCGGTAGTTGACCGGCCGGTCGCCCCTGCCCGGTACCAGGTCGAAGCCCACCACCAGGGCCCCGGGGAACTCCCCACAGAGGTCGCAGGCCCAGCGGCCGGTGCCGCTGCCCACGTCCAGGATGGAGGCGGGGTGCCGGAGAGGGGCGAGGTAGTTCGCCCCCAGCGCCTCCCGCAGCGCATAGTGCTGGACGTCCAGCCGATCCAGCTCCCGGGGCTCCCGGGGGAAGAGGTAGCGGTCCCCCTCCGGTGCCGGGCGGCCGCGGCTCATCGGCCGGCGCCGGCCGGCGCCGGCCAGGCGACCGGCTCCAGCGCCGAGCCGTCCAGCTCGGCCAGGCTGCGGCGGCCGAGCAGGGCCAGGGTGACGTCCATCTCGCCGGCCAGGATCTCGATCGCTCGCCGGACCCCGGCCTCGCCCCCGGCGGCCAGGCCGTATACGAAAGCCCGGCCGATGAGGCAGGCGTGGGCGCCCAGGGCCAGGGCCTTGAGCACGTCCTGGCCGCGGCGGATGCCCCCGTCGAGGAGGACGGTGGCCCGGCCCGCCACCGCCTCGACGATCGAGGGCAGCACGGAGATGCTGGAGGGCGCCCCGTCCAGCTGCCGGCCGCCGTGGTTCGAGACCACCACGCCGTCGGCGCCGTGCTCCACCGCCAGCCGGGCGTCCTCGGCCGTGAGCACGCCCTTGACCAGGAGTGGGCCCGGCCAGAGCGAGCGTACCCACTCGAACTCACGCCAGGTCTTGGAGGCGTCGTGGTTGCGCAGCATGAGCCGGGCCAGGGGCAGGAAGCCCTCGTCGCGGGAGTGGGGGACGTTGCCCAGGGTGAGGCGGGAGCCGAGCAGCACCTCGCGCATCCACCGCCAGCGCCGCGCCGTGTCCAGGACGTTGGCGGGCGTGATCCGAGGCGGGACGGTGAAGCCGTTGCGCAGGTCGCGCTCCCGCTGGCCAGCCACCGGGACGTCGACCGTGAAGGCGAGCACCGAGCAGCCGGCCGCGCGAGCACGGTCGATCAGGGAGCGAGCCAGTTCCCGATCCTTGCCCATGTAGAGCTGGAACCAGAACGGCTTCACCGCCGCCGCCCGAACCTCCTCGATGGAGCACACGGACGCGGTGGAGAGGCAGAAGGGGATGCCCGACGCCTCTGCCGCCCGTGCCGCCTGGATCTCCCCGCGGCGGGCGACGAGGCCGGCCAGGCCGATCGGCGCCAGGACCAGCGGCAACGCCAGCCGGCTGCCGAACAGGACCACGCTCAGGTCTCGCTCCGAGACGTCGGTCAGGACGCGCGGCCGGAAGCGCAGGCGCTCGAAGTCGGCTCGGTTGGCGCGCAGCGTGACCTCGTCGAAGGCGCCACCGTCGACGTAGTCGAAGACCATGCGCGGCAGACGCCGACGAGCGATCCGGCGCAGATCCTCGATGGTGACCGGTCTCATCCCCGACCGGCGTTCATCACGCGCGGCCAGCCCGCCGGCCGGGGTGGCTGGGCGCCGGCCCGTCGTACCGTTCCGTGTCGCTCCCTGCCTTCCTCACGCTCGTCCGGTCCCCCCACCTGTCCGCGCACCGGCGCCGCCACCCACCGGCTGTCCTCATGGTAGGTCGGCCGGGGACGGCCGGCAATCCGCTGCCGCCGATGGTGGCCATCGCCGCCGGCGATCGATGGCGGCTGGGCACCGCCCGTCCGGCCACGCCGATCGGACCACGCTCCGGGGACCGCGTGACTCAATTTCTGTTATTCATCATAATAATCAGGATAATGATCGAGCAGGAGCTTTCCATCGGCAGGAGGTGAGCGATCCCATGGCCATCCTGGCCCAGCCCCGGTCCCGCGCCTACGAGGACACGTTCTGGCGGCCGATCCGACTCTGGTTGACCACCACCGATCACAAGCTGATCGGGATCATGTACATGGTCACCGCCTTCTCGAGTTTCATCGTCGGCGGCATCTTCGCCCTCATCCTGCGCCTCCAGCTGGCCCAGCCCAACCTGCACGTGGTCGACCCCCAGACCTACGACGAGATCATGTCGACCCACGGGGTGACGATGGTCTTCTTCTTCGTCACCATCTTCCTGACCGGGCTCGGCAACTACTTCGTCCCCCTCATGGTGGGGGCCCGGGACATGGCCTTCCCCCGTCTCAACCTGCTCGGGTTCTGGCTGATCCCGGTCTCGATCGTGATCTACTACTCCGCCTTCCTCTTCGGCGGTCCGCTCTCGGCCGGATGGACGGGCTACCCGCCGCTGACCGAGGTCCAGTACACCCCTGGGATCGGGGTCGATCTCTGGATCCTCAGCCTGGTCATCTGGTGCATCAGCGGGATCATGGCGTCGACCAACTTCCTGACCACGGTGGTGGCGCTGCGGGCGGCCGACATGAGCCTGCGCCGGCTCCCCCTCTTCGTCTGGGCGCAGGTCTCGGCCTCGATCCTGCTCCTGCTGGTGGGCGCTCCCCTGGCGGCGGCCCTGATCATGCTCGAGCTCGACCGCCAGTTCGGCACCAACTTCTTCTCCGGAAACGGCGGCCGGCCGGTGCTGTACCAGCACCTGTTCTGGTTCTTCGGCCACCCCGAGGTCTACATCATGATCCTGCCCGGGTTTGGGATCGCCTCCGAGGTGATACCGGTCTTCAGCCGTAAGCCGCTCTTCGGCTACAGCTCGATGGTGGCCTCGCTGCTGGCCATCGTCTTCCTCTCCATGGCGGTCTGGGCCCACCACATGTTCACGGTGGGGATGAACATCTACCTGGAGACCTTCTTCATGGGCATGTCGATGCTGATCGCCGTCCCCACCGGCGTCAAGTTCTTCAACTGGATCGCCACCGCCTGGCGGGGGTCGATCGACTTCAAGCTCCCCATGAAGTTCGTCTTCGGGTTCATGGCCACCTTCCTGATCGGCGGCATCTCAGGGGTCTACCTGGCCTCCGTGCCGGTCGACACCCAGCTCCACCACAGCTACTACGTGGTGGCCCACATCCACTACGTGCTCTTCGGCGGCAGCGTCTTCGCCATCTTCGCCGGTATCTACTACTGGTTCCCGAAGATCACCGGCCGTCATCTCGATCGCCGTTTGGGGGAATGGCACTTCTGGTTGATGTTCGTCTTCGCCAACCTGACCTTCTTCCCCATGCACACCCTGGGCCTGGACGGGATGCCGCGGCGGATCGCCACCTACCCGGGCGGCTTCGCCGAGGCCGGCTGGGGGACCGTCAACCTGATCATCTCGATCTCGTCCTTCGGCCTGGCCTTCTCGATCCTGCTCTTCGTCGTCAACGCCTGGTGGAGCTGGCGCCGCGGGGAGCTGGCCGGTGACGACCCCTGGCAGGGGAACACGCTGGAGTGGGCGACGACCTCGCCCCCGCCCCCCTACAACTTCGAGCGCATCCCGCCCGTCTCGTCGTTCATGCCCATGCAGGAGATCCGGCGCCGGCGCTCGACCGGCTGCACCGTGGCCCCGGGGACGGCACCCTGATGCGGCCCCATCCGGAGGCGCGGAGAATTTACAATAAATCTCAGAAAAACTTCTGAGAGGCCCGGCCCGCCCGGGACGCGGCCAGGCGGCGAGCAACGGAGGCAGACGATGAGTGCGATCGACGAGGGACGGGTGCTCTCGGCCCTCTCGACCATCGTCGATCCGGATTTCCGGCGCGACGTGGTGAGCCTGGGCATGATCAAGGACCTGAACGTCGAGGACGGGGTGGTCAGCTTCACCTTCGAGCTGACCACCCCTGCCTGCCCGGTCAAGGACCGGTTCCAGGCCCTGGCCGAGGAGCGGCTCAAGGCCCTGCCCGGCGTCTCCGCGGTGCGTATTCGGATGACCTCGAACGTGCGCCGCAGCCGGCGCCTTGGGGAGGCCATGCTGCCGGGCGTCCGCCAGACCATCGCCGTGGCCTCGGGCAAGGGCGGGGTGGGCAAGTCGACCGTGGCCGTCAACCTGGCCGCCGGGCTGGGGCTGACCGGGGCCCGGGTGGGGCTGCTCGACGCCGACATCTACGGCCCGAGCGTGCCGGCCATGGTCGGGACCGACGCCCAGCCGGCGATCCGGGGCGAGAAGCTGGTCCCGGTCGAGGTCTTCGGCGTCCGGGTGATGTCGATCGGGCTCCTGGCCGGAGGGGACCGGGCCATGATCTGGCGGGGGCCGATGGTCTCGCGGGCCATCCAGCAGATGCTGGGGGACGTGACCTGGGGGGAGCTGGACTACCTGGTCATCGACCTCCCGCCGGGAACCGGCGACGCCTCGCTCACCCTGGCCCAGCAGGTGCCGCTGACCGGTGTGGCCATCGTCTGCACGCCCCAGGAGGTGGCGCTCCAGATCGCGGTCAAGGCCCTGCGCATGTTCCGTCAGCTGAACGTGCCCATCCTGGGGCTGATCGAGAACATGAGCTGGTACCGATGCCCCCGGTGCGGCCACGAGGCGCACGTCTTCGCCCACGACGGCGCCCGGCGGGCGGCGGCCCGGCTCGACGTGCCCTTCCTGGGCGCGGTCCCGCTCGACGAGGGCATCCGCGAGGAGGCCGATGCGGGCGTGCCGGTGGTGGTGGCGCGGCCCGCGAGCCCGGGGGCGAGCGCCTTCCGGGAGGTGGTCTCCCGGGTGGCGGCCCGGGCGGCGGTGCTGGCCGATCGCGAGCTGCCGGCGATCAGCGTTCGCTGACCGTGACGCCCGCGGTCCCGGGCCGCCCCCGCGCACCGGTCCGGTCCCGCCGAGGCCCGGCCGTTCCGGTGGTGGCCGGAGCGGCCGGGCTCAGGACGGCGGTCCGGCCGCCACGGCCGCCGTCTCGGCCTCCTCCGGCTCCGGACGGAGGCCGTGCACCGGGCCCGAACGGTCGCGCAAGAAGCCGCCGGGACGGCGGTGGCGAAGGGCGATGATCTCACCGGCGATGGCCACGGCCACCTCCTCCGGAGTCCGGGCTCCGAGGTCGAGCCCGATCGGGCCGCGGATCCGGGCCAACTCTGACTCGGAGAGGCCGAGCTCCCGCAGCCGGCGGGTACGGTCGACGTCGGTCCGGCGGCTGCCCATGGCCCCGATGTAGGCGGCCGGGGTGCGCAGCGCCGCCTGGAGCAGGGGCACGTCGAACTTGGGGTCGTGGGTCAGGATGCAGATCACGGTCCGCCCGTCCACCGGCGCCTCGGCCAGGAACTCGTCCGGCCAGCGCACCACGAGCTCGTCCGCCTCGGGGAAACGCGCGCGGGTGACGAAGGTGCTGCGGGCGTCGCACACCGTCACCCGGTAGCCCAGGAACTTGCCCATGCGGGCCGCGGCCCGGGCGAAGTCGGTGGCCCCGAAGACGTACATGCGCGCCGGCGGGGCGAAGGAGCGGACGAACACCTCCACCTCCTGGCGGCGGGCCTCGCCCTGCCGGCCGTAGGCGCGCCGCGCGGTCAGACCCGCGGCCAGCAGCGCGCGCGCCTCCGCCACCACCCGATCCCCGAGCGGCTGGGCCAGCTCCCCCTCCGCCCAGTCCGGGCCGACCAGCAGCCTGGTCCCCGGCTGAGGGCCCTCGATCTCGGTCACCAGCGCCGCCGGCCGCTCGGCTCGGATCGCGTCCGCCAGCCGCTGGAACAACGGCCGCCAGCTCAGCGGCTCGACGAAGACGTGGATGGTGCCGCCGCAGGTCAGCCCCACCGTCAGCGCCAGCTCGTCCGCGATCCCGTAACTGAGCCGCTTCGGTTGGCCTCGCTCGATGACCTCGAGCGACTCCTCGACCACCGCCCCTTCGACGCAGCCGCCCGAGACCGACCCCACCGCCTCACCCCGCTCGGAGACGGCCATGGTCGCACCCGGGTCGTGGGGGGCGGAGCGCTCGGTCGCGATCACCGTGGCCAGCGCCACCCGCTGGCCCGCCGCCAGCCAGGTCTCCACCTGATCGAGGATGTCCTTCACCGCCGACCAACCTCCGTTGCCATCCCGCCGGCTCCGACCCGGGAGCGGCCGTCGAGGTCCTCCGGGCCGGCCCGCCCCGTTCGACCGGCCGGACCGGCGCCGTTCACGTCTCCGCCGCCCGTCGGGCGGCCTCGAGGAGCTCCTCTCGCTCCAGGGCTCGTCTCACCTCCGGATAGGCGTCGCCCAGGCAGCAGGGGCAGGTTCGGTACCAGGCGCGAAAGCCTTCGTCGATCACGGGTTCGGAGTCGGCGGGTCGATGCCGATCCTGATTCATCTCCGACCTCCTCGTGCCGCCCGGCCCGGGCCCGGGGGCCGGCGAGGTCGGGCGACCTCGCTCATGAAGCGGTTTACGATATAAATCTAGGATATGCCAGGAAAATTCCTGCTGCGCGAGTCAGACCGCCTTCCGCGCGGGGACGGGAAGGGCTGGCTTGTTTACAACTTTTAATATGAGACAAATATGAACCATAGGAATAAAGATCGGGCGGAGGCGCAATCCCTGCTCGCCCATCGGGCCCTGGCCGAGGTCAGCCGGGTGCGCATCCTGGAGGAGCTGCGCCGGGCCGGGCGGCCGCTGGTGACGGTCGAGCTCGCGGAGCGGGTCGGCCTGCATCACAACACCGTGCGCGCGCACCTGGAGGTACTGCAGGAGGCGGGCCTGGTGACGGCGGAGCCGGAGAAGCGCGTCGCCCCGGGCCGGCCCCGGATCGTCTACCGGCCGGTCCCGGAGGCCGACGACGAGCGGACCGGTTACCGGTTGCTGGCGGGCATCCTGACCAGCTACCTGGCCGCCTCCCCCAACCCGGGGCTGGCTGCCGAGGAGGCCGGCCGGGCCTGGGGCCGCTACCTGGTCGAACGGCCGCAGCCCTTCCAGCGGGTCGATTCCGGCGACGCCATCGCGCGGGTGTCGCGCCTGCTCGAGGAGCTGGGCTTCGCCCCGGAGCCGGTCGTGGAGGAGGGGGAGGACAGGATCCTGCTCCATCGCTGTCCCTTCCGCGATCTGGCCGTGCGCCACCCCGAGGTGACCTGTGCCGTCCACCTGGGGTTGATCGAGGGGGCCCTGGCCGAGCTGGGGGTGCGGCTGGCCGCGACCAGGATCGACCCGTTCGTGGAGCCCTCGCTCTGTGTGGCCCACCTGGGTGGGCGGGAGGAGGTGGCGGCCGGGCGCGACCGGCGTCCGGCGCGGGCCTAGTCCTGGAGCGCGGGGTTCGCTTCCGTGGACCCTGATCGGAGTCGGCGACAGGGTCCAGTCGGATTCGAGACGTCGTCTCGAGAGGTCGCGACACGATGCCTTCGCGAACCCGACCGAAACGATCCCGCGCCGTCCTACCGGGCGACGTCGCCGGACACCGGCGTCAGGCCGCCAGCTCCAGCGCCTCGCCCAGGTCGGCGGCGAGGCAGGTGAAGATGGGCACGTCGCGCTCCGTGTAGCTGGAGGCGCCGGTCTCGCGAAGCTCCATGACCAGATCCTGGAAGCGATGGGGGTCGTCCCCCTCGAAGGAGACCACGAACTCCTGGTCGTCCAGCCCGAACGAGTAGGCCGTGTTCACCTCGAACTCCGGGTACCGTCGTCCCACCTCGACGTGCTCCCGCATCAGCTCCTCCCGGGTGGCCCGGGGCAGCCGATACCAGGACCGAGCCTTGACGAAGGGGTAGACGAACAGGTAGCGGCCGTGCCGGGAGCGGACCCGGGGCTGCCCCTCCCCCTCCGGGTGCAGCGCCGAGGCGTAGGCAGAGGGCCGCATGGCGCAGAGGTAGCCGTACGGTCGGTCCAGGTAGCCGCCCATCTCGGTTCGGTTCAGGTCGGCCTCCAGCCGCTGGAAGATCTCCAGCTCCGCCGCCGCCTTCCAGAGCATGAAGTCGCAGTCGGCCCGGGTCCCCACCAGCGAGTAGGCGCGGACGAAGATGACCGGACGGTACTCCTCGACCACCGCCACCACCTCCCGCCGGCCGCGGTCCCGGGTCTCGGCGTCGAGTCGCCGCCACTCCGGCCGGACCCGGTAGAAGGTGTAGGCCACGAACTGGCGCGGTGGCCGGACCGTCATCGCCGGTCTCCGTCGAGGTGGGCGGGGGCCGGCCGGCCGCCGGCCGGCCCCGAGGAGAACCCGGACGCCGGCGCCGATCGGGAGACGATGAGGCCGCGGCCCCGGTCGACGTCGGGTCGAGGGCGGGCCTCCGGATCGGGGGAGGGCGACGCCGGGCGCCCGGGAACCCCGGCGCGTCGCGCCGGCCCGAGCGTCAGGTAGTGGAGGGTGCCGTCGAAGCGTCGCGCCTCCCTCGGCCAGGTTCCCTCCAGGAGCGCCCAGGCGGCGGCTGCGAGCCGGCAGGCTTCCTCGGTCCGGCCGGCCTCACCCAGCCGCCGCAGGGCCCGGTCCAGGAGCCGGCTGAGGCCGGCGACGGCGGGTTCGCTCACGTCCGCCGGGTGATGCGCACCCGCCACGTGCGCGGGCCCTCTTCCAGGTACTCCCAGCCGTAGGCGTTCTCGCGGGTGGCCTCGAGCTGGTAGCGAAGCGGCAGCGGGTCGTGATCGTTGACCAGGACCAGGGCCTCCCCCCGGGGCAGCCGATCCAGCAGACCGAAGATGAGCTGGTGGCGGCGGGGAGGGGGAATGCTGCGCACGTCGAGGAGGTTGGCCCCACCGTCCTCATCCCCCTCCCCGAAGGCGATGTCGCCCACCTCGCGGACCACGTCCGGCCGCAGGTGACGGACGATCGGCCACGCCTCCCGGGCCGTCCTGGCGGCGATCCGGTACTCCTCACCTCGGGCCCGATCGCCGCCCAGGACGGCCGGGCTGACCCGGATGCGGGCCAGCGTGGGGACACCGGCGGCGTCGCTCACCACCACCTCGGTGTCGATCCGCAGCCGCCGGTAGGGCAGGTCGGCGGCGCGGAGGCGGTCGGCCAGGGCGACCGCGTAGCCGGCGCCGGCCGCGCCCGCCAGCAGCTCCTCGGGCCTGGCGCCGGCGGCCGCGCTGGGGGCCGAGACCTCGACCACCTGGCCACCGATGGTCGCGCTTCCGGAGTGCTGGCCGTCACCGGCCCACTCCAGGTCCACGCGGAACCTGTCCTCCCGGGTCGATCCGCCGCTCATCTGCTCACCTCCCAAGCACCGCCGACGGGTGACGAGCGTCCCCACGGGCGATCACGATCAGAGAAAGCCCAGCTCGCGCTTGGCCGCCTCGCTCATCATGTCCGGGTCCCAGGGGGGCTCCCAGACCAGGTCCACCTCCACCCTGCCCACGCCCGGCAGCAGGCCGAGGGCGCGCTCCACCGCCTCCGGCATGCTGTCGCTCATGGGGCAGCCGGGGGTGGTCAGCGACATCTGGACGTAGACGTCCCCGTCCTCGACCCGCAGGTCGTAGATCAAGCCCAGGTTGACGAGGTCGAGGCCGATCTCGGGGTCGTAGACGTGGGTCAGCTGCTCCCAGGCCTGCTGGGCGATCTCGTGGTCGGGGATGCGGATCCGGCTCTCGCTCATGCCGTCACCCTCCCGGTCGCCGTCCGACGCCGGCCGGAGGATGGGACACACGAACCTGGCCCGTGATCTCGCCGCGATTTTCTACGTTCATAACTATGAAAATCATAGAATATCCCCGGAGGGCGTGTCCAGGGGCGCCGCCCTCCCGGCCGTGCCGGGGGTGGCTCGACCCCGCCCGTGACCGGGTATCCTTGGCCTGGTGAGGGGACGCTCGGGAAGCGGAGGGTGGAGCACCGCCGGGCCGAGAGGTCGGCAGCGGGGAGAGGGCGGAGGATCGCGCCGTCGTCCCGGCCCCGCATGATCGACAAGACCGTTCCCTCCCTGGAGGCGGCCGTCCAGGGCCTCGATGACGGCATGGTGGTGATGGTGGGGGGCTTCGGTGACTCGGGAACGCCCCACGAGCTGTTGAACGCCGTCCTCGAGCGGGGATGCCGGGACCTGACCATCATCTCCAACAACGCCGGCGACGGCGATCGCGGCATCGCCGCCTTGATCCTCCACCACCGAGTGCGGAAGGTCATCTGCAGCTTCCCGACCACGGCCCACAACCACGCCGTGCGCGAGGCCGTGGAGCGGGGCGAGGTCGAGCTGGAGCTGCGTCCCCAGGGCACGCTGGCGGAGTGCATCCGCGCCGGCGGGGCCGGCCTGGGGGGCGTGCTCACCCCGACCGGGCTGGACACCGAGCTGGCGGAGGGGAAGCCGGTCTACGAGCTGGACGGGCGCCGATACGTGGTCGAGCGCCCACTCCGGGCCGACTTCGCCCTGGTCCGCGGCTGGCGGGCCGACCGCTGGGGGAACGTCGTGTACCGCTACGCGCAGCAGAACTTCAACCCGCTGATGGCGATGGCGGGCCGGTGCACGGTGGTCCAGGTCGATCACGTCCACGAGGTGGGGGAGATCGACCCCATGCACGTCCACACCCCGGGCATCTTCGTGGACCGGGTGGTGCGGGTGGAGCGGGAGGTGCGGCGATGAGCGCGACGCGGGGCTGGACCGAAGCTGAAATCGCCCGCCGGGTGCTGGCCGACCTCTGGGAGGGGGCCTACGTCAACCTGGGCATCGGCATGCCCCTGCTCCTGAACGAGCTGCTGACCCCGGAGATGGGGATCATCCTGCACAGCGAGAACGGCATCCTGGGCATGGGCCCCGCCCCTCCGCCGGACCGGCGCGACGACGACATCGTCGACGCCGGCAAGGCCCACGTCACCCTGATCCCGGGGGCGAGCGTGTTCCACTCCGCCGACTCCTTTGCCATGCTCCGCGGCGGCCACCTGGACGTGGCCCTCCTGGGGGCTTACCAGGTCAGCATGCGCGGCGACCTGGCCAACTGGAAGCGTCCCGGCCAGCGGATCGCGGGCGTCGGTGGCGCCGCCGACATCAGCGTCGGCGCCAGGCGGGTCTGGGTCATGATGCGCCACCTGACTCGCGACGGGGAACCGCGCCTCGTGCGCGAGTGCACCTTCCCGCTCACCGCCCGGGGGGTGGTGAGGCGCGTCTACACGGACATGGCCGTCGTCGACGTGACCCCCGAGGGGCTCCGGCTGGCCGAGCTGGCGCCGGGGTACACGGTCGCCGATGTGGTGGCGGCGACCGACGCTCCGCTCGCCGTCCCCGAGAGCGTCGGCGGCTGACCCGATCCCTCCTCCGGCGGCGCCCCGCGGAGTGCCGGCGGGGTCGGTCCGTCCCGGCGGTCACAACGCTGCCCGTGGCGGTGCCTTCTGGACGATGACGACCATTCTCGCCACGCACGATCTCTGCAAGAGCTACGGGACGCGCCCGGCGGTCGACCACCTCGAGTTCGAGGTGTCCCAGGGCGAGATCTTCGGTTTCCTCGGCCCCAACGGCGCCGGCAAGACCACCACCATCCGCATGGCGCTGGGGCTCATCCGGCCGACCAGCGGATGGGTCGAGGTGCTCGGCCGGGACGTCGCCCGGCATCGTAGCGAGGTCCTGCCCCGGGTCGGGGCGCTGATCGAGGCTCCCGCCCTCTACGCCTACATGTCGGGGAGGGCCAACCTGCAGGCCTTTGCCTCGGTGCTGGGCGGCGTCGCCCCCTCCCGGCTGGACGAGGTGCTGGAGCTCGTCGACCTCGCCCCCCGGCAGGGGGACCGGGTCGGTACCTACTCGATGGGGATGAAGCAGCGGCTGGGGGTGGCCGTCGCCCTCCTCAACGATCCCGAGTTGCTGATCCTCGACGAGCCCGCCAACGGCCTCGATCCGGCCGGGATCGTCGAGATGCGGGACCTGCTGCGCCGCCTGGTCGACCAAGGGAAGACCGTCTTCGTCTCCAGCCACGTGCTGGCCGAGGTGCAGCAGATCTGTGACCGGGTCGCGATCATCCACCGCGGCCGGCTGGTCACGGTCGCTCCGGTGGCCGAGCTGCTCAGCGGCCGGGGTGAGTTCGAGGTCGGCATGGAGGACCCGGCCGCGGCCATGGCGCTGCTCCGGAACACGACCTGGGGCGCGGACGCCCGCCTTCACCGGGGAGGTCTGATCACCCGTTCCCCCAGCGGCAGGGGACGTGACCTGGTGCGCTTCCTGGCCGAGCGGGGCTTCTGGCCCGATCGGGTCACGGAGCGTCAGCAGAACCTGGAGGAGATCTTCCTCCACCTGACCGGTGGTGCCGACGGAGGCGTCCGGTGAGCGCCGGCGTCGAGGTCCCGGTCGGGCTGCGGACGCGCTCAACCCGCCTGCCCGGGCCGAGCTTCCCCGGGGCCTTCCGCGGGGAGCTGTTGAAGCTCCGCCGCCAGCGCTCCACCGTCGGGCTGCTGCTGGCGGCGGTGCTCCTCTTCGCCGTCGTGATGGCGGTCGTGTTCGGCGACGACACCATGCGGCAGACCCTCCACCGCGATCCCCGAGCCTTCTTCGACGAGCTGCTGAGCATCCTGCTGATCCTTTTCGACACCGGCTCGGGCATCTTCCTGTTGCTGGTCAGCGCGCGGCTGGTCGGCATGGAGTACGACGCCGGGACCATCCGGGTGCTGCTGGCCCGGGGAACCGGCCGGGTGCAGCTCCTGCTCGCCAAGTGGCTGGCGCTTGCCCTGTTCGGCCTCCTGCTCCTGGCCGGCTTCCTGGTGCTGGCGGCGGTCTCCCTGCTCGTCGTCGTCGAGGCCTGGGAGGGCAGCCTCTCACCCATCGCCTCGCTGCCGGCCGTGGCCTGGTACGACCTCGGCCTCAACCTGTCGGTGGCGCTGATCAGCATCGGCGTCTGCATCCTGCTGGGAACGGCCGCCTCGGTGGTGGGGCGCTCCCTGGCCTTCGGCATCGGGGCGGCGATGGCGTTCTTCCCGGCCGACAACTTCGGTGCGATCGTGATGGGGCTGCTGGCGCGCCTCACCCACCAGACCTTCTGGCTCCGGGTGACCGAGTACCTGCTCGGCCCCAACCTGAACCAGCTGCCGGTCGAGCTCCAGACCGACCATCGGGTGCCGACCGCGTTCGCCACGCCCCTGCGGCCGGTGGACACGGCCCACTCCTTGCTCGTGATCGGCGCTTACGCGGCCGTGTTCGTGGTCACCTCGCTCCTGCTCACCTGGCGACGGGACGTGCTCGAGTAGTCGTGGTCGAACGCCCGCTCGGCCGGCGGCGCGGCCCGCCTCTGGGTTGCGGGCCGCCGTCGGCGTGGCGGGCCGGACTCCCGGCGGGGGGAGCGGCGCCCGGGATCGAGACCGTCCCGCGTCAGCGCCGGCGCATGCGCAGGATCGAGCGCAGGACGAGCAGGGCCACCACGAAGACCACCTGGCCGCCCAGGATGACGCGGTTCACGTCCACCGCCGGCTGCCAGCGCACCCGGTCGCCCCTGATGATGAAGACCCCGGCCGGGCGGGCCTCGCCGCCCCAGCCGCCGCCCCATCGGGCGCTCTCGCCGCCCTGCTCGCCCCCGCCTCCGCCCCCGCGGACCACGGCCACGGGGACGACGGTGGCGCCGTCGCGGTCGATCGGCTCGCCGAACACGCGGCGCACGGTGAGCTGGTCGCGCGCCTGCTCGAGGATTTGCCTCGCGTCCATGGTCTCACGATACGTGGCCCGATGGTGGGCGCCCACCGGCGACGATCGCCGCCTCCCCGCGGACGCGGTCGCCGCTCCGGGACCGACCGCCGGGGCGGCTCAGGACGCGGCCGTCCCGGGGGCGGGGTCGTGGCCGGGCTCGGGGGTCGTGTCCGGGGCCGAGGACGCGTTCCGGTCGTCGGCGCTCGGCCCCCGACGCTTCAGGAAGCGGGCCTCGTCCTCGTACACGATGGCCAGAGCCCGGTCCCGGACCGCGGCCGGCTTGCCGTGGGGAAGCTCCTCCTCGAACGCGGCCAGGTCCTCCAGCAGCCGGGCCTCCTCGGCCTCGTGCTCGGCGTCCGCGGTCGGTCGGGCCGGCTCTCGCTCCTCGTTCATGCCCTCCAGCCTGGAGGGGGAGCGGCCCGGGCGCCATGGGCGAACGACCCTTCGGCTCCGGGACCCGGCCGCGGGGGACGGTCGGGGGCCGGACCGGCCGGGCCGGTGAGCCCGTTTCCGGGCGGTCCTTCGACCCTGGCCCGGGGCGGGAGCAGGGGCGACCATGAACGGTGATCAGCCCGGAGTTCCAGCGTCGGTCCCAATTCCGGCCAAGGGCCCGGAGGGTGTGCCCGGCTGAGGAGAGACAGGCCAGGGATGGCACCCGGGTGCCTCCCGCCGGAGTGGCGTTCCGAGGCCGGGGTGGCCCTCTTCCAACCCGGGTCGGGCTCGAACCCCCTGGAACTTCGGGGCAGCCGCCCGCGGAGGAGGTGCGAGCATGAGACCCTGGAGGCTGGCCATCGCGCCGCTGGTCCTGCTGCTGGCGGCGCCGCCCGTCTCGGCCCTGGCCGCCGACGTCCGGGGCGGGAACGAGGTCGCGGTGGCGCCCGGTCAGACCGTCACCGACGATCTCTACGTCTGGGGCGGCACGGCCCGGGTGGCGGGAACGGTGAACGGCAACCTGATCGTGATGGGGGGCACGGTGGAGGTCCCCGGCACGGTCACCCGGGACCTCATGGTCGCCGGGGGGACGGTGACCGTGCCCGGCCGGGTGGGGGGGAGCGTTCGCGCGGCCGGGGGCACACTGACCGTGATCGGTGAGGTGGGCGAGGATCTCCTGGCCACGGCCGGCACCCTCGATCTCCGGCCGCAGGCGCGGGTCGGCCGCGACCTGCTCTTCGGCGGGGGCACGGCCACGCTGGCCGGCCAGGTGGGGCGGCGCCTCCAGGCCTCGGCCGATCGGCTCGATCTGAACGGGGCCGTCGCCGGCGACGTCCAGGCCGACGTCGCCACCCTGAACCTCGGCCCCGGGGCCAGGGTGGGCGGTGACCTTCGCTACACCAGCCAGAAGCCGGCCTCGATCGCGCCTGGAGCCCAGGTGAGCGGCCGGATCCAGCACACCACCCCCGCCCGGGCCGAGGCCACCTCGCCGGCGGCCGGCTTTCTGAGCGGGCTGATCGGCTGGCTGCGGGCCCTGGTCGGGCTCTTCCTGCTCGGCCTGGTCCTGGTCCTGGCCTTCCCACGCCTCACCCAGCACGCGGTCCGGGCCATTCGCACCTCGCCCTGGGTCGACCTGGGGCTGGGGCTGGCGCTGCTGATCGGGGTACCCATCGCCGCCGTGGCGGCCTTCGCCGCCGGTCTCCTGGTGGGAGGCTGGTGGCTGGCGTTGATGGCCCTGGCCATCTACGCCATGGTGCTGGCAGTGGGGTACGTGGTCGCCGGCCTCTTCCTGGGGCAAGAGGGTTTCCGGCTGCTGGCGCGGCGCCCCGTCCACCCCCTGGTGGCCCTGATCGTCGGCCTGGCGGTCCTCACCCTGGCCGGCCTCATCCCCTACGCCGGCCCGGTCATCGCCCTGGCGGCGGTGGTCTTCGGCGTGGGTGCCCTGGTGGTGGGGCTGTGGCACGGCCGTCCCGCGGCCCGGCCGGCCTGATCCGAGGCCGTGGCCGGTCGTCCCCGGACTGGGCCCGGTGGCGAGCGAAGGGTGCGCATGGTCCCGGCCGGGGACGGTCGTCCCGGGCCGGGACCGCTTGGGGATGGGACGGCGACTTCGCACCCACTGGTTGCCGGCCTCTCCATGCTCCCCGCCGGCCTGGGCGTCTACGAGGGCACCCTGACCGGCCTCCTGGTGCTCCAGGGCGTGGACCCGGCGAGCGCGGCGGCAGCCCTGCTCTACCGGGGCTTCGACGACCTCGTGCTGGGGATGGTGGGGCTGCCGGTGGTGGTGGTCCTGGACCGGCCCGGCCGGATTCGTCGCCGCCCGGTGCCGGTTGCGAGACGGCATGGGGCGTCCGGCCGGTGGGACGGGGTGGTCGTCGCGGCTGAGCCGTGGTCATGAGACGTCCCCGACCCCACCTCCGCCCCGGCCGCTCCAGCCGGTCCTGGGCGGACATCCTGCGCGCCAACCTGCTCACCCGCTTCAACGCCCTGCTGGGCGGTCTGCTGGTGGTGGTGCTCGTGATCGGGCCGCTCCAGGACGCCTTCTTCGGGCTGGTGCTGATCGCCAACGTGGCCATCGGGCTGATCCAGGAGGCGAGGGCCAAGATCGTGCTCGACCGGCTCTCGATCCTGACCGCGCCCGTGGCCCGGGTGATCAGGACGGGGCGAACGACGGAGGTGCCGGCGGAGGCGGTCGAGGTCGGCGACCTGGTGCGGGTGGGGCGGGGCGACCAGGTGGTGGTGGACGGGGTGCTGGTGGAGGGGGAGGGGCTGGAGGTCGACGAGTCGGCCCTGACCGGCGAGTCCCAGGGGGTGCTGAAGGGGCCTGGCGACCCCCTGCGTTCGGGCAGCTTCGTGCTGGCCGGGAACGGCACCTATCGGGCCATGGTGGTCGGGGAGGAAACCTTCGCCGGCCGCCTCACCGCCGCGGCCCGACGGTACCGGCCGGCCAGCTCCGAGCTCCGCTCCGGCATCGACCGCATCCTGCTCCTCATCAGCTTCGGCGTCCCGCCCCTGGGGGCGCTGCTGATCGCAACCCAGCTCCGGGCCCATCCCTCGCTGCCGGACGCGCTCCGCGCCTCGGTGGCCGGGCTGGTGACGCTGGTGCCCGAGGGCCTGGTGCTGCTGACCAGCCTCGCCCTCGCGGTCGGGATCGTGCGCCTGGGCCGGCGCCAGGTCCTGGTTCAGGACCTGGCCGCGGTGGAAACGCTGGCCCGGGTGGACGTGATCTGCCTGGACAAGACCGGCACCCTGACCGACGGATGGATGGTCTTCGGCGGGCTCGAGCCGCTGGCCGACGAGCCCCGGGCCGAGGCCGCGCTCGGCGCCCTGGCCGCGGCCGACCCGGAGCCCAACCCCACCCTCCGGGCCGTCGCCCGGGCCATCCCTTCGCCGGGCTGGCCGGTCCGGGCCGTGGTTCCCTTCGCCTCGGCCCGACGCTGGAGCGGCGCCGACTTCGGGGAACACGGGGCCTGGCTGCTGGGCGCCCCCGAGGTCCTGGGCGTCTCCCGGGGTCGGGACGGGGCGGTGGCCGCCGAGCGGCTGGCGGAGCGGGGAGACCGGGTGCTGGTCCTGGCCCGGGCCCCGGCCCTGCCCGGGCCGGACGGGCCGCCGGCCGGGGCGGAACCGGTGGCGCTGGTGGCGGTGCGGGAGCGACTTCGGGACGATGCCCGGGCGATCCTGGGCCGCTTCGCGGCCGAGGGCGTGGATCTGCGCCTGCTCTCCGGTGACGGCGAGGTCACCGTCGCCGCCGTGGCCCGGGCGGTGGGTCTCGATCCCGACCGCGCCCGGGGGCGCGTCGACCCCGAGGCCAAGCGGCGTGAGATCGAACGGCTGCGCGCTCGGGGCCACGTGGTGGCGATGATCGGCGACGGGGTCAACGACATCCCCGCCCTGCGCGCGGCCGACCTCGGGGTCACCCTCGGCTCGGCCAGCCCGGCCGCCCGGGCCGTCGCCCAGGTGGTCCTCCTGGACTCGCGCTTCGCCGGCCTGCCGGCGGTGCTGGCGGAGGGGCGGCGGGTGGTGGCCAACGTGGAGCGGCTGGCGGTGTTGTTCACCATCAAGACCGTCTACGCCGCCGCCCTGATCGTGGCCACCGGCCTGGCCGTCCTGCCCTTCCCCTTCCTGCCCCGCCAGCGACCCTGGTCGGGGCTTTCACCATCGGTATCCCGGCCTTCTTCCTGGCCCTCGCCCCCAACGCCCGGCGCAGCCGCCGCGGCTTCCTGCGTCGGACGGCGCTGGTCTCGGTCCCGGCCGGCCTCGCCGCCGCCGCCGGTACGTTCGGCGTCTACTGGCTGGCCCTGGACCTGCCCGGCGGGAACGTGCCCGAGGCCCGCACCGCCGCCACCTACGTGCTCTCCACGGTCGGGCTGTGGGTGCTGCTGGTGGTGGCCCGTCCCCTGACCCCGGCCCGGGTCCTGCTGGTCGTGGTCATGGTCGCCTGCCTGGCCGCCACCCTGATCCTGCCCCTCTCCCGGCGCACCTTCGCCCTGGAGCTGCCCTCGGGGACGGTGTGGGCGGTGGGCCTGGGGGTGGTGGCCCTGACCGGACTCGGCATCGAGCTGGCGGCCCGTCTCCTGCGTCGGCCCCTGGGCGGCGACCTGGACCCGGGCCGGAACTCCCCCGGATAGGTCGGGCTCGGATAGGATGCGAGCGGATCGTGGGAGGCGACGGTCGCGGCGGCAATCGAGGTCCCGTGAGCCCGGGCGGGGAGGCGGCCGGGCGGGTGCGGCTGGACCGCTGGCTCTGGGCGGCCCGCCTCTTCAAGACCCGCGCCCTGGCCGGGGAGGCGGTCGATGGCGGGCTGGTGCACCTGAACGGAGAGCGGGTGAAGGCCGCCCACGCCGTGCGGCCGGGGGACCGGCTGGAGGTCCGGCGGGGTGGGGAGCGACTGGAGCTGGTGGTGAGAGCGCTGGCCGAGCAGCGGGGGCCGGCCTCGGTGGCACAGCAGCTCTACGAGGAGACCGCCGCCAGCCGGGCCCGGCGCGAGGCGGAGGCGGAACGGCGCCGGCTGGCGGCGGCGGCGCCGCGTCCCCCCGGCCGGCCGGACAAGCGTTCCCGCCGCCGCATCATCCGGTTCTCGCGGGGCGGCTGAGGAGCCCCGGACGTTCGGATCGCGGCCGTGAGGCGATCTCCGGTCACCGGCCTGCCCGCCGTGGCCTCCTGACTCCGGCCGCTCACGGCCGCGCCGACCTCCCTTCCTCACCCGCCGGCCGGGGCCGGCTCGCCCCGGTGGGGCCGGGCACCAGCAGCAGGGGGCGCCGGCAGGTGTGGGAGAGCTCGTGGCTGACGCTGCCCAGGAGCAGCTCGGCGATCCGGCCCCGGCCCCGCCGGCCCACCACCA
>JAJPKS010000485.1 GCA_021323605.1 Bacillota bacterium
CCGGCAGGGGGCCGGTGGAGGACAACCGGTGCAGCCTTGAGTACCTGTGTGGCCGCTGAGCAGCTCGAGGTCGTGACCATGGGCCGGGTCTCGGTCGACCTCTACCCAGAGCAGGTCGGCGTGTCGCTGGCCGAGGTGAGGACCTTCGCCAAGTCGCTAGGAGGCTCGGCCACCAACGTGGCGGTGGCGGCGGCCCGGCTCGGGCGGCGGGCGGCGGTCATCACCAAGGTGGGGGACGACGGGTTCGGGGCATACGTCCGCACGGCCCTGAGCGGATTCGGGGTCGACACTCGCTGGGTCGGCACCGACCCCGAGCTGAGAACCCCGATCGTCTTCTGCGAGCTCCACCCCCCGAATCACTTCCCCCTCCTCTTCTACCGGCAGCCGAAAGCCCCGGACATGAACCTCAGGGCCGAGGAGCTGGACCTGGAGGCGATCGCCGCGGTTCCGCTCTTCTGGACCACGGGCACCGGGCTCAGCGACGAGCCCAGCCGGAGCGCCACCCTGACCGCGCTCCGGCGTCGCGGCCGCCGCCCGCACACGGTCTTCGACTGCGACTGGCGGCCGATGCTCTGGGCTGCGCCGGAGGAGGGCCGGCGCTGGGCGCAGGAGGCCATCGCGCAGGCCACGGCGGTGGTCGGCAACCGGGAGGAGATGGAGATGGCGACCGGCCTGGGCGACCCGGAGGCGGCCGCCGACTGGTTGCTCGAGCAGGGAGTCTCGCTGGCCATCGTCAAGCTCGGCCCTGAAGGTGTCTTTGCGGCCACCCCCGGGGAGCGTTCGAAGGTGCCGCCGATCCCCGTCCGGGTCCTCTGCGGCCTGGGCGCGGGGGACGCCTTCGGCGGTGCCCTCTGCCACGGCCTCCTGGCCGGCTGGCCGCTCCGGCGGACGATCGCCTTCGCCAACGCGGCCGGGGCGATCGTGGCCTCGCAGCTGGCCTGCGCCGACGCCATGCCCGGGCCGGCCCAGATCGAAGCGGTGCTCCAGGGGGGCGAGGTGCCGTGCGCCTGACCGTGGCCCAGGCGCTGGTGCGCTTTATCGCCAACCAGCGGATCGAGCGGGACGGTCGCGAGCGGCGCTTCTTCGCCGGCTGCTTCGGCATCTTCGGGCACGGGAACGTGGCCGGGATCGGCCAGGCCCTCCACCAGCACCCCGACCTGCTCCCCTACCACCAGGGGTACAACGAGCAGTCGATGGTCCACACCGCGGTGGGCTACGCCCGGGCCCGGCGGCGGCTGGGTGCCCTGGCCTGCACCAGCTCGATCGGGCCCGGCGCCACCAACATGGTGACGGGGGCAGCGTTGGCCACCATCAACCGGCTTCCGGTCCTGCTGCTCCCGGGCGACGTCTTCGCCACCCGGGCTCCCGATCCCGTCCTCCAGCAGCTGGAGGTGCCGGGACGAGGCGAGGTCTCGGTCAACGACGCCTTCCGACCCGTTTCCCGCTACTGGGACCGGATCAGCCGCCCCGAGCAGCTGCTCTCGACCGTCGACCACGCCATGCGGGTGCTGACCAGTCCGGCCGAGACCGGCGCGGTCACCCTCTGCCTGCCCCAGGACGTGCAGGCCGAGGCCTTCGAGTGCCCGGAGGAGTTCCTGGCCCCCCGGACCTGGCACGTGCCCCGCCCCCTCCCCGACCCGGCCGCCCTGGAGCGGGTGCGGACGGCCATCCGGGGCGCCGAGCGCCCCCTGATCGTCGCCGGCGGTGGCGTCGTCTACTCGGAGGCGGAGGCCGAGCTGGCGCGCTTCTGCGAGCGAACCGGCATCCCGGTCGCGGAGACCCAGGCGGGCAAGGGGTCGCTGTCCTGGGACCACCCGCAGAACGTGGGGCCGGTCGGGGTGAGCGGAGGGCTGGCCGCCAACCGTCTCGCCCTGGAGGCGGACCTGGTGATCGGGATCGGCACCCGCTGGACCGACTTCACGACCGCCTCCCAGACCGCCTTCCCCCGCGCCCGCTTCGTCAGCATCAACGTGGCCGAGTTCGACGCGGCCAAGCAGCGCGGCCTGGCGGTGGTCGCCGACGCCAAGCGCACGCTCGAGCTGCTCGGTGATCTCGACTCGAGGGTGACGGAATCGTACCGGGCGAGGGTCGGTGAGCTTCGGGAGCGCTGGCAGGCCGAGGTCGATCGCCTGCGCTCGCTCGGCCACGGGCCGCCACTCGCGCAATCGCAGGTCCTCGGCATCGTCAACGAGGCGGCCGGCGAGCGGGGAACGGTGGTCTGCGCCGCCGGCTCCATGCCCGGAGACCTACACAAGCTCTGGCGGACCCGGGACCCCGCCGGTTACCACGTGGAGTACGGCTACTCCTGCATGGGGTACGAGATCGCGGGCGCCCTCGGGGTGAAGATGGCGGCACCGGAGCGGGAGGTCTACGCGCTGGTCGGCGACGGCTCCTACCTCATGCTCTCCGACGCCGTCGCCACCTCGATCGCCGAGGACGCCAAGCTGATCGTGGTGCTGGTGGACAACCACGGCTACGCCTCGATCGGCGGCCTCTCCCGCTCACTGGGAACTGAGGGTTTCGGCACCACCCTGCCCTCGGTCGACCTCGCCGCCCACGCCGCCAGCCTGGGCGCGGTGGTCCTCCGGGCCGGGACCGCCGACGAGCTGCGGTCGGCGCTGGAGGAGGCCAAGGGCTGTCGACGAACCGCCGTGGTCCACGTCGAGACCGATCCCCTGGTCCAGGTGCCGACCTACGAGAGCTGGTGGGACGTCCCCGTCGCCGAGGAAGCGGAGGCGGAGGCGGTGCGGGCCGCCCGCCGCGCCTACGAACATGCCCTTCGCACCCGCCGCTGAGCCGGTCACCCCCGGCTCCGCCGGCTGGCGCTACGTCGGCTTCGAGGTCGTCTCCGTGCGCCCGGGAGAGCGGTTGGAGCGCACCACCGAGGACCGCGAGCACTGCCTCGTCGTCATCGGTGGCCGTCTGCGCGTCAACGGCTGGGACCTCGGAAGCCGCCGGACCCCCTTCGAAGGTCCCCCTGAGGCCGCCTACTTTCCGCCCCACACCCGCTGGCGGCTCGAGGCCGTGACCGAGGCGGAGGTGGCCATCGGCAGCGCGCCCGCCGAGGTGGGCGGGGAGGCCCGCCCCCTGCGTCGGCCGGCCCTGGTCGAGCGCGGCCGGGGATCGACCTTTCGCCGCATCTACAACATCCTCATGGAGGACGAGCCGGCCGAGCGCCTCCTGGTCACGGAGGTGCTGACGCCCGGCGGCAACTGGTCGAGCTACCCTCCCCACAAGCACGACACCGAGGACCTCCCTCACGAGACCTATCTCGAGGAGACCTACTACCACCGCCTGGCCCGGCCCGAGGGATTCGCCATCCAGCGCATCTACACCGACGACGGCTCCTTGGACGAGACCCTCACCGTTCACGACCGGGCCGTGGTCCTGGTCCCTCGCGGCTACCACCCGGTGGTCGCCGCCGCCGGCTACGACCTCTACTACCTCAACGTGATGGCCGGGCCGATTCGGCGCTGGCTGATCACGGTCGATCCCGCCCACCGATGGCTGAGCTGAGCCCGGCCCCCCGGACTCCCGGGTCCGGCCGGCAGCTGCTGGCCGGCCTGAGCCGGGTGCGACGCCAGCAGCCCGCTCAGATCGCCGCCGCGCTCCGCGCCCGTCGGAGGAGGCCGCTCCTCCGCGAGCGCGGGACGCTCTTCCTGATCGCCGCCGACCATCCTGCCCGGGGCGTCCTCAAGGTCGGCTCCAGGGCCGACGCCATGGCCGACCGGGGCGAGTTCCTCCGACGGCTGGTGGTGGCGCTGGAGCGACCGGGCGTGGACGGCCTCCTCGCCACTCCGGACGTGATCGAGGACCTCGCCCTGCTCGGCGTCCTCCACGACAAGGTCGTCTTCGGGAGCATGAACCGGGGCGGGCTGAGCGGGAGCGTGTTCGAGCTCGACGACCGCTTCACCGCCTACACCGCCCAGGGGATCGCCGAGGCCGGGCTGGACGGCGGCAAGATGATGGTGCGAATCGACGACCGAGATCCCGGCACTCTGCGCACCCTGGCCGGCTGCGCCCGCGCCATCGACGAGCTGGCCCGGCTCCGGCTCCCGGCCATGGTGGAAGTCCTTGCTGAACCTCGCCCCGACCTCGACCTCACCACAGCGCTGATGCGGGCGGTGGCGATCGTGAGCGGGCTGGCCACGACCTCGGCCTGGACCTGGCTCAAGCTCCCGGTGGTGGACGACATGGAGCGGCTCATCGCCGCCACCTCACTCCCCACCCTGCTGCTCGGCGGCGACCCCGGCCCGGCGGCGGAACACACCTACCGGCGCTGGGCGGAGGCGATGCGGCTGCCGCAGGTGATGGGACTGGTGGCCGGCCGCACGCTCCTCTACCCCGAGCACGGCGATGTGGCCCGCGCCGTCGACGAGGCGGCGGGCATCGTCAACGGAGACGGGGCAGGTTGAGGGTCGGCGTGCTCGGGGCGGGCCGGATCGGGGCCAGACGCGCGGAGCTGCTGGCCGCCATGCCCGAGGTGGACGAGGTCGTGCTCGGCAACCGCTCCCCGGCGCGGGCCGAGGCGGTGGCCGGGCGGCACCCCAAGGTTCGCGCCCTGCCGCTGGAGGCGGCCCTGGAGGAGCCGGTCGAGGCGGCCGTGGTCTGCCTGGCCTCGAGCGAGCACCTGTCCGCCCTGCGCCGGCTGCTCCCCCGTGGGCTGCCCGTGCTGTGCGAGAAGCCGCTCGGGCTGACGCTGGCCGAGACCGAGGAGGCGATCGCGCTGGCGCGCCGGGGGCGCGGTCTCCAGGTGGGGTTCCAGCGCCGCTTCGACCCCGGGTACCGGGCGGCCCGCGAGCTGGTCAGCTCGGGACGGCTGGGGACCATCTACTCGATCAGCATGGTTTCGCTCGACCACGAGATCACCCCCGAGGGTTTCATCCCCTCGAGCGGCGGCATCTTCCGGGACCTGCTCATCCACGACCTCGACGTGGCCCGCTGGCTCACCGGCGGCGAGATCGCCACCGTGACCGCCTACGCCACCGTGCGGGTGGACGAGCGTTTCCGACGTCATCGGGACGCCGACACGGTCTCGGTGCTGGCGGTGATGGAGGACGGCCTGCCGGTGACGATCCGCGCCTCCCGGCACGATCCGGTCGGCCACGACGTGCGCATGGAGCTGCTCGGCTCCCGGGACAGCGTCGCCGTCGGGTGGTCGAGCCGGACGCCGATCCGGCCACTCGACCCCGGCGGTGCCCCCCCGGATCGCCCGTACGCCAGCTTCCTCGATCGCTTCGAGGCCGCCTTCCGCGCCGAGACCGCGGCCTTCGTCCGCTTCGCCCTGGGCCAGGAGGCCAACCCGTGTCCCCCCGAGTCCTCCTTGAAGGCGTTGCAAGCCGCCCTCGCCTGCGAACGGTCGATGGTCTCGGGAGGGCCGGTCGAGGTCGGCAGCGTCGGGGATGGCCCGGTTCGCCCCTGAGGTCGGGGGACGTCCCTCAACGCGGGAAGACGACCATGCACTTGCCCGCCTCCCGATCGCGCAGGCGCCCCAGGCACTCGACCGCGTCGTCCAGCTCGATCCGCTCGGTCACGATCCTTCCCATGTCCAGGGCCCCGGCCGCCATCAGCCGGATCACGCTCCCGAAGGCGCCGGAGCCGGCGTGGCCCAGGGAGCCCTGCAGCCCGGCTCCGGACCGCACCAGGTTCGCCGGCAGGAGGTCGGCGCGGTGTGGGCCCAGCCCGATCAGCACCGCCTGGCCGCAGGGGGCGAGTGACCGGGTGATCGGGTCGAGCAGGCCCGGCGCCGCGCTCGCCTCCACCCACAGGTCGAACCCCTGGCCACGGGTCTCCTCCCCGGCCAGGGCCACCATCTCCTCGACCCCCAGGCCGGCGGGGTCGTAGGCCCGGTCGGCCCCCAGGGCCAGCGCCAGCTCCCGCCTGAGGCGGGACGGCTCGAAGACCACCACCCGTCCGGCGCCGGCCGCCCGCCCCAGGGCGACCGCCGCCAGCCCGATCGGTCCCGCGCCCATCACCCCCAGCGTCGCCCCCGGCCGCCACCGCGCCTGGACGAACATCCCCAGATAGACCACGCTGGTCGGCTCCACCAGGGCTCCGCACAGGAAGCCATGATCGGGGCCGAAGCGATCGATGACGTCTCCGATCGGCCAGCAGTACCTGGCCCTGGTCGCCACCAGCTCGGCGTGGGCGCCGTCGAAGGTGAACCCCAGCTCCTCGAGGCGCTGGCAGTAGTTGAAGAGCCCCGCCCGGCAGGAACGGCAGGCGCCGCACCAGGCGATCTCCTCCGCGCACACCGCGTCACCGGGCCGCAGGTCGGTGACCGCCGATCCCACCGCCACCACCACGCCCGAGAACTCGTGGCCGGTCACCACCGGGGCGGCCACCAGGCCGGGGTAGAGCATGTACCCGTCCGCGTCTCGCTCATACATGTGCACATCGGAGCCGCAGATGCCGCAGGCTCGAACCTCGATCAGCACCTGGTCCGGCTCGATCTTCGGCTCCGGCAGATCGACGATCGAGAACCGGGGATGCCGCCAGGCCAGGTTGCCGTTGGGGGCCAGCCGCCGCGCCCCGGTCTGGGTGAAGCCGCCGCGCGGCGCCCACTCCCCTTCGAGCAGCATCGCTTTCATCGCTCCACCCCCGAAACCTCCACGTAGCGACGGCGGAACTCGACGATGTGCGACCGCAGGAGCCTGGCCGCGCGCTCGCCGTCCCCGGCTTCGACCGCGGCCAGGATGGCCTCGTGCTGGTCGGCCTCCCGACGGTAGCTCGCGGCCCGCGACCAGGTACGCACCGCCATCACCCGGAGCTGATCCTGGAGGCGATGCAGGAACCCGACGATCCGGGAGTTCCCGCACGGTTCGACGAGCTCGATGTGGTAGAGCCGGTTCAGCCGAGAGAGCGTCGGGAGGTCACCGTCCTCGATGGCTCGGCGCGCATCCGACAGGATCTGGCGGAGACGGGCGAGGCGTTCGTCGGTCATGTGCGGGACGGCCGCTCGGAGCGCATACGGCTCGAGCACTTCGCGGATCTCGTAGATCTCCCGAGCGTCGTCGGCGGTGAAGTGTTTGACGCGCCAGCCGCGAAAGGCCAGGCTCTCGACCAGACCGGTCTGCGCCAACGCCAGCAGCGCCTCGCGAACCGGCGTCTTGGAGACGCCGTAGCGTTCGCTCAGCTCGACTTCGATCAGCGTCTCCCGGGGCAGAAGGCGCTGGCTGAGGATGTCTTCCCTGATCAGCTCGTAGGTCCGACGGGCAAGGGGAACGTTCTCTGCCCCGGTTCCCGCCGCCCTTCGCGTCGTCCTCCCCACTGTCCCCTCCATCAGCCCGGCCTCATTCCCTATTCCCTGGCCCGCCGGCTCTCCAGGGTCGCCGTCACTTCGTGCCGGCCTGCCTCCCTGAGGAGACCGCGGTGGCCGCCCGGCCCACGGCGCCCGGCTGCGCCAGGGCTCCCTCGACGACCGGGACGTTGCTCGCGGACCGAGCCCGAGCACGCAATCCCTCGAAGGACCGCGCCGTCCGCCCGGGGTGCCTCGCCCCTGACCCGACCGAGGCGCAGCCAGCATGGGTGACAAGATCGTTTCAAATATATTTTTTCGTATTCTATCCATCCCCACGGAGAGAGGGGATCAGCCCGAGACCGTGAACTCCAGGACGGTCCGCTCGGGGCGGTAGATGGACCAGCCGGCCAGGAGCACCCGCTCGGTGCTCGAGCGTAGCTGGAGGCGACGGACCAGGACCGGGTCCCCGGGTCGCAGGTTCAGGAGCCGGGCCTCCTCGGCGTCGGCAGGCCGGGCCAGGACCGCCATGTGGCCCCGCGCCACCTGCACCCCGACCCGCTTCACCAGGTAGTTGGTGAGGGGACCCCCGGTCACGTCGGCGACGGTGAGCGAGCGGGCCAGATCGAAGGGGAGGAAGCGGACGTCGACCGCGACCCGCGCCTCCTCCACGAACCGGGAACGCCGCACCCGGACCACCTCGGCGCCCGGCGCGCACTCGAGCCACCGGGCGATCCCCTCCTGCTCGGCCCGCGCCCGGGTCAGCTCGTCGACGGCCAGCCGGTAACCCCGGCGTCCGCTCAGCCAGGGCTGGAGGAAGGTGGTCGCGGTGACGCGCTCGGCCACGCTGGCGTCGCGCACGAAGGTCCCCCTGCCCTGGACCCGGTAGAGCACGCCGTCGCGGACCAGGGCGTCCACCGCCTGCCGGACGGTCAGCCGGCTGACCCCGAACAGGGCGCTGAGTTCCCGGTCGGAGGGCAGGAGTCGGGCGCTGTGGCTACGCTCGACGGCGCCGGCGATCCGCTCGCGAATCTGGCGATGGAGGGGGACCCCGCTGCTCCGGTCGAGTGGCTCGAAGCGCCAGCCGGTCATTGGTACAGACATCTTGACGAGCACCCTCGGTCGCGGCAACGGTGGGGTGGTGCGGACGTACTCGATCCCGGCCGAGGTCGGCCCCGCCGGGCCCGCTCGCCACCGGCGGCCTTCCCCGGCCGGCCGGGCCGCCGAAGCGGGAGAGGGCGGCTCTGCCGGCACGGCCCGGGGCCGCCGGCGCTGAGCCGATGGCACCCCGCGTCGCGGTACTGCCCGGAGACGGGATCGGCCGCGAGGTGGTCCCGGAAGCGGTGGCGCTCCTGCAGGGCCTGGGGCCGGGCATCGAGTTCGAGTTCTTCGACGTGGACGCCGACCGCTACCTGAGGACCGGGGTGGCGCTACCGCCGGAGATCTTCCGGCGGCTGGAGCAGGCCGACGCCATCTTCCTGGGCGCGATCGGCGACCCGCGGGTGGGCGACGCCGCCTACCAGGCCTCGGTCCTCGGCCATCTGCGCACGGTTTTCGACCTCTACGCCAACGTGCGCCCGGCCCGGCTGCTGGACGAGAGCCTGAGCCCGCTCCGACATCCCCGCCGGCGGATGGACCTGGTGGTGCTGCGGGAGAACACCGAGGGGCTCTACGCCGGGATGGGGGCCCGCTACCGGCCCGGCAGCGATCAGGAAGTGGCGATCGTCCATCACTACAACACCTACGCCGGGGTG
Organism: Bacillota bacterium; assembly: GCA_021323605.1. GTDB lineage: Bacteria > Chloroflexota > Dormibacteria > Dormibacterales > Dormibacteraceae > CADDZO01. The sequence goes on from JAJPKS010000485.1 coordinate 8,992, forward strand.
ACCCGCATCCTGGAGTACGCCTTCGCCATCGCCCGCCGTGAGGTCTGCATGGTCGACAAGTGGAACGCCATGCCCGAGTCGGGGGCGCTCTGGCACGCCCGCTTCCGGGCGGTGGCGGAGCGACACCCCGGCATCCGGGCCCGTCACCTGATGGTCGACGCGGCCGCCGCCCACCTGGTGCGCGACCCCGGCCAGTTCGACGTGATCGTGACCGAGAACTGCTTCGGCGACATCCTGAGCGACCTGGCCGGCGAGCTGGCGGGCGGGATCGGGATGGCACCCTCGGGCAACTTCAACCCGGCCGGCCGCCGGGCCCTCTTCGAGCCCGTCCACGGCTCGGCGCCCGACATCGCCGGCCGCGGGGTCGCCAACCCCGTCGCCGCCATCCGGACCGGAGGCATGCTGCTCCAGCACCTCGGCTTCGAGGCCGCGGCCAGGGCGCTGGAGGCGGCGGTGGTGGCGGCGATCCGGGCCGGCGAACGCACCCGCGATCTGGGCGGCAACCTCTCCACCGCCGAAGCCGCGGCCGCGATCGGCCGCCGCCTGCGGCGAGGAGGTTGACCACATGGCCCGGGTCAGAGCAACGATCCCGGGCGACGGGCAAACGCCCCGGTCTGTGTGGGAGGAGGGAGCATGGACTTCGAGCTGACCGACGAGCAACGACGCCTGCAACGGATCGCGCGCGACTTCGCCTACCGGGAGATCCGGCCGTTGGCCACGGAGCTGGACCGCAAGCAGGGACAGGAGAGCTTCCCCTTAGAGCTCCTCCGCCGCGCCTCTCGGCTGGGACTGCGGACCATGCGCGTGCCGCGCGAGCACGGCGGGCTGGGCACCGACCTGCTCACGGAGGCGATCGTGATGGAGGAGATCGCCGTCGGCGACTGTGGCTTCGCCATGACCCTGGCCCACGCCTGGCGCGAGGGCTACCTGCTCGCCTGCCACACCAGCCCCGAGCAGCGACGGCGCTTCCTGCCCGAGTTCATGGCCGACGACACCTACCTCACCGCCTACGCTCTCACCGAAGAGCACGCCGGCAGCGACCACGGGCTGCCCTACGCCGGCGACCTGGAGGCGGGGATGCGGACCTCGGCCGTCCTGGAGGGCGACCACTGGGTGATCAACGGCCGCAAGCGCTTCATCACCAACGGCAACGTGGCCCGGCTCATCGTCCTCTTCGCCCGCACCGACCCCACCGTGGCGTGGACGGAGGGCATCTCCTGCTTCCTGGTCCCCTCCGACGCCCCCGGCCTCCGCGTCGGCCGCTTCGAGGACAAGCTGGGCCTGCGCCTGAACCAGAACGTGGAGCTGATCTTCGAGGGCTGCCGGGTGCCCAGGGAGAACCTGGTCGGGGTCCTCAACCGAGGGCACGAGCTGGCCGAGGCGGTCGGCCCCGGCTCCAAGGTCCGAGAGGGGGCCCGCGCCCTGGGCGTGGCCCGAGCCTGCTACGAGCACGCCCTGACCTGGTGCCGGGAGCGAGTCCAGGGTGGGCGCCGGCTGGCCGAGCATCAGCTGATCGCGAGCATCCTGGCCGAGATGGCGACCGAGATCGAGCTGGCCCGGAGCCTGCTCTGGCGGGCCGCGTGGGCGGTCGACCACGATCCCGACCACCACCGGCCACTGGAGGACATGGTCAAACAGACCACCTCCGAGCTGGCGGTGCGGACGGCGACCCGCACCATGCAGCTCTTCGGCGCGAGAGGAGCGCTGCGCGAGCACCCGATCGAGAAGCTGATGCGGGACGCCGCCACCATCATGCTCCCCCCTATGGGCACTTACGCCTCCCGGGTCCGCCTCAGCCGCTGGCTGCTGGCCCACCCCACCGTCGGCCCGCTGCTGAGCGCGGCCGAGCCCCAACCCGCCGGCTGAGGGCACCGACGCCGTACCGGCCGGAGCTCAACAAGGCCGAGCCCGGATGGCCTGGGCAGCTCTGATCAGGAGGGCACGGTTGGCGGCGTCGGAGTGGAAGAAGGCGGCGACATCCCGCCACCACTTCTCCACGCCGGCATCGCGCAGGTAGCCACGCTCACCGTGGAGGTCGGAGCGCTCGGGTCACCACCTGGTAGCTGAGCTGGGCGACATGGACCTTGGCCAGGCCGTCCTCGGCCGGGCCGGCACTGCCGGCCGCGATCCGGGCAGCGGTAGCGATGAGGTGGTCCAGGCGGCGGTCAGGTCCATGCGCATCTCGGCCAGCTCGACCCGACCAGGTCGTGCTCGATCAGCGGTCGACCGTCCTGGACCCGCTCCCGGCACCAGGCCAGGGTCGGGCGTAGGCCGCCTCCGCTACCCCGAGCGCACAGCAGTCGGCCAGGGTGGCCCGGCCCCGGAAGTGACGTTCGAGCACCTCGAAGCCGGGGTTGGCCGCCCCCAGCACCGCTCCCTCCGGGACCTGACAGCCCTCCAGCAGGACCTCGCTGTGGTTGGCCAGCCGCTCTCCCGCCTTGTCGAAGACCCGGCCCGGACGCAACCCCGGGGTGCCGGTTTCGATCACGAAGCAGGTGGTGCCCCGATTCAGGCCGGTGCTCGGGTCGGTCTGGGCCATCACGCAGGTAGATGCCGGCCCGGTTGCCGTTGTCCACGAACAACTTGTGCCCTCCAGGCACCAGCCGCCCGCCACCAGCGTGGCCCGGGTTGCCAACCGGGGAGGATCGGGGGCCGAGCATGGGATGACGTGGTCGGAGCCGACCTCGGGCTCGGTGACGGCCAGGGCCAGCAAGCAGCGAGGATCATCCCTGAAGCGGGGGAGCCAACGTGCCCGTTGCTCCTCGGTAGCGGCGCCCGAGATGACCGCCAGAGCATGTTGGTCTGGGCAAAGAGCGCCGCCACCTGGAAGCGGCTCCCTCTGGCCTCGGGTGAGGAGCAACCGGTGCCCCGGGCTGCCCACGGTGGCCGTCACCTCCGGACCGTCGGCGAGGGCGGCCCCGTCCCCGCCGGGCCTCGACCCGGTCCGTCCGAGGGGAGGGCAGGTCGGCGCCACCCGGCCGGTGAACGGGGCACGTAGCAAGCCCGCGGCGGATCGAGACTCCGCCGCGGGCACGATCATAGAGATCGCCGACGGCGACCGGCGATCGCCCTCGTCCTCTCTCCCGCCCTCCCGGGCTTCGCCCCCCGGCGCCTGCCTCTCAGGGGGGCGATGGTCCGATCATGCGATGTTCAGCTCGCCCCGTCAAGGACACGAACGCCTGACCCCTCCCGCCGAGGCCCGACCGCCCGGGCGCACGATCCCACCCGCGTTCGAGCCCTCCCGTCGGCCCCACCGGCGGGGCCGGCCATGGTTCGACCGGGCTCAGCGCCGTGGCCCGGGCGCGCCCGAGGTCGGAGCGGTCGCGGCCCGGAGGACCAGGCCACGGGTGCCGTCGACCCGGACCCGCTCGCCGTCGACCAGGCGACGCGTGCCCTCGACGGTGGCCATCACCGCCGGGATGCCGTACTCGCGGGCCACGATCGCGGCGTGGGAGCCGACCGAGCCGGTGTCCGCCACCACCGCCGCCGCCCTCCGGAAGAGCGGGGTCCAGGAGGGGTTGGTGTAGGGGGCGACCAGCACCTCGCCGTCGCGCAGCCGGCCCCACTGCGAGGGGTCGCGCACCACGCGCACCGGCCCCTCGGCCAGGCCCGGGCTGCCCGGCGTCCCCCGCAGCAGGACGTCGGCGCC
>JAJPKS010000367.1 GCA_021323605.1 Bacillota bacterium
GCACCTGGTCACCCCCGTCGGGGTGCTCGACCTTGATGACGTCGGCCCCGAGGTCGGCCAGCTGCATGCCGCAGAAGGGCCCGGCCATGTAGTTCCCCACCTCCAGCACCCGAATGCCGGTCAACGGTGCATCGGCCATCTCCGACTCCTCAACCCCACGACACCACCCCCAGGACGGCCGGCACCGACTTCGCCGATGCCGGCGACCCAATACGTCTGCAGGATACGGCCGACGGGCAACCATGACCGATCGTCGGCTGCCCTTGCCGGCGATGGGACGGAGGGGCGGACGGCGCGGCCAGGTCGAGCCGGGTGGCCCGATCGCGGGCCAGCCGCCCCGCCGGGCGGGGCCACTGGTGTCGTCGCGCCATATGAACTATTGTCTACAATCTACCAAATTTACGAGCTTAGAATACGCGGCCATGACGGGAGGTACGGACGTCGCGGCACGAGAGCCGGTCCCCCACCCGATCGATCCGCCCAGTGTCGTCCAGCTGGCCGCCGACGCCATCCGGTCCATGATCCTGGCCGGTGAGCTGCGCCCCGGGGACCGGCTGGTGGAGGAACGCCTGACCGCCATCTTCGGCATCAGCCGGCCGCCGCTGCGCGAGGCGTTGCGGCTGCTCCAGCGCGAGGGACTGGTGGTTCGTGCCGCCCGTCGCGGGGCCATGGTGGCCCCGCTCAGCGAGCAGGACGTGCACGAAATCGTGACCCTCCGCCATGCCTATGAGCGACTGGCCATCGAACTCGGGGTTCCGGTGTCCGACCACGACCGCCTGGAACGTTGCCGGGAGGCGCTCCGGGTCATGGCCGACGCCGCCGGGCGCGGCGACCGCGCCGCCTTGGTGGAGGCGAGCTTCAGCTTCCATCTGGCCGTGGTGGCCCTGGCCGGCCACCGCCGCCTGGAGGAAGCCTACCGCTCCCTGTACCTGCAGATGCGGCTCTGCATGGCCCTCAACACCTCCATCCGCAACCAGCGGTACGAGTCGCTCCAAGACAACGTCGAGCGACATCGCCGGCTGCTGGAGCTGATCGAGGCGGGCGACCGGGAGGCCGTGCTCTCCGAGCTCGAGACACACGGCGACACCACCTTCATGGGTCAGTTCCGACCTTCGTGAGCCGGTTTCGCGGACGAGGACGGTCGTCGCCCTCGATCCGGCCGGCGGGTGAACGGGTCTCCGGGAGCGGGCCCGGCCCCGCCCTCGGAGGCCGCCGGCGTGCGGCTCTCACCTCGATCTCCGTGGTCGCCGGTCCTGCCGAGCGAGGTCCCGGCGGCCGGTCGGGATCGCCGCCGCGGCCGGCTGGGGTAGGAAGCGGCCGGCTGGGGTAGGAAGCGGCCGGTGAGCCCGGCGACGCCCGGGTGCCCGGCTGACCCGGGCCGGTGGCGCCGTTCGTTCCTCGTCACGGTGCCCATCTCGCCAATGTGGAGGCAGGACGTCGATACGACATCTCGACGGCGTTGCGGCTCACCCTGATCCATGGGCCACAGGTCCTCCCCTCTCCCCTCACGGCGGGGGTGGCTTCACCGCCACCCCGTAGAACAGGGCCGCCGGCCACGCCCCGCGCGCCACCTCTCCGACTGCGCGCCCCCCGGCGTTCGCGCCCCGAGCCGCCGAGGGCGGTGCCGACGGCCTCGACCGACGACGCCCGCTCCCCGGAGATCGTGCCCTACTCAGGGAGAGCTGGCCGGGTTCGATCTGGAGGGAGGAGCGCCGGCGGCGCGGGTGGGCGGGAGCAGGACGTGCTCAGCGTGGACCGGGTGGGACGAGCGCGTAGGTGGCCGCCAGTACCAGCCCGGTCAGGGCTCCGATCAGGGCCGCCACCAGCCCCACCCCCATCGCCGCCGCCGGGATCACGTAGAACCAGCCGTCCTGGACGGTCTGGAGGAGTCCGACCTGGTCCCCGAAGGGCAGGAGCTGGACCTGGATGCCGGTGGTGAAGCTCAGCTGTTGCAGCCAGTCGACCGCCGCTCCCGCCGCCCAGGAAGCGCCGGCCCCCAGCAGCGCGCCCAGGAAGGCCCCGGGCACGAAGCCGGCCAGCGCACCCCGGGCCACCACCATCCCCAGGCCGTCCCGGTCAGGCACGGCCCGCCCGCCTCCTTCGCATCCGACCCCGGCCGAGGCCGAGGAAGAGGGCCAGGAGCAGTCCGGCCAGGCAGCCGACGCCGAGCGCGTAGGCGACGTAGCCGACGAGCCGGAGCGGGTCCGGCCGGGGCAGGGCCTCTCCCCGGCCCCCGGAGACGATCCCCTGCTGCGCCCCGGAGCCGGCCACCGTGGTCACGGCCCCGAAGGCGGAGGCGACGACCGGGGCCGCGGAGCGCGGCGACCCGTCGGGATGGAAGAGTCCGAAGTGCTCCACGCCGATGCCGGGACGATCCGTCCAGTAGTCGTTGAGCGTCCACCACACCGCCGAGCCCACGTAGCCTCCGGGGAGGTCGTCGCGACGGGGGGCGAGGGCCGCATAGGTCTCCTGGAAGACACGGACCTGTGCCGGCTCCTCGGCCGGCGAATCCGCCCAGCGGCCGAACTCGAGGATCATCAGTGGCTTGCCCGGATAGGTGGCGTGGGCCTGGGCCAGAGCCCGCTGGGTCTCGGCCTCGATGGCTGGCCCGCCGTAGAAGACCCCGTAGTAGAAGGTGTAGCCGGCCACGTCCAGCGGCTGGCTGGTGGGATCGGCGGGGTCCGAGCCGTACATGGCCTGGCCGTCCAGGCGGGTTCCGTCGATACGGTGGTCGAGATCGTGGAGGGTGTGCATGGCGTCCAGGCGCTCGGTCACTCCGGTTGATTCGTTGGCGAAGCCGTGGAACAGCACCGAGGGGTGGTCGAAGTCGCGCAGGTCCATCTCGGCCAGCATCTGCTGCGGGATCCCTCGGCCCATGACCAGGGACAGGGTCTCCGGGGTGTTGTGGGTGAGCGGGATTTCCTCCCAGAGTGCGAAGCCGGTCCGATCGGCCAGCATCAGGAGGGTGGGGTCGGCGGGCGCGTGACCAACCCGGAGGAGGTCGGCGTGGACCAGCCGTGCCTGCCCCAGCACCCGGAGCCAGTCCTCCCCCGACGGTCTCGGCCCGCCCCCGGGGGCGCCGTCGGGGCGCGGGGGCCAGATCCGCTCGCCGTGGATCGCCACCCCGTCGAAGGCGACGGGAAGACCGTTGAGCAGGAGCCGGGGGCCGCCCGGGTCGACCTCGATCCGGCGCAGACCGAAGGTCTGGTAGAGCCTGTCCACCACCGTTCCCCCGATGCTGACCGACACCTCCAGCACGTACAGTGCCGGTCGCTCCGGGCTCCAGAGATCGGGGTTCGCGATCGCGAAGGAGAGATCACGGCGGATCACGCCCCCGGCCCCGACTCGAAGCCCGTCCATGCTCGTCTCGGCGACGGCTGTGGCCCCGGGAGGGACGAGGGCGGCCGGGCTCGGGTCGAGCAGGTTCGCCGGGTCAACCGAGGCGGGCAGGATCTGAAGCCCGACCCGGGCCTCGGGCACGGCGCTCCGTCCGCGGTTCTCGAGCACCACGGCTACGTCGGCGCCGTCCAGATGGGGGGTGACGTCGGCCCGCACCAGCGAGAGGGGGTCGGTGGCCTCGAGCCAGACCGGGCCCGTGATCCCGCCGTAACGCCACCAGTCGAGCAGCCCCCAGGGCACGATGTCGAGCCGGCTGCCGGGGGTGGGCGAGGCCACCCGGACGGCGAGCACGTTGCGGCGACCCGGGCGGAGCTGCCGCTCGACCGGAAAGGCAAAGGGCGTGAACCCGCCCTCGTGGTAGCCGAGGTAGTGGCCGTTCAGCCACACGTCGGCCAGGTAGTCCACGCTGCCGAACTTCAGCGTGACCGCCCTCCCGGTCCAATCCACCGGTGGGGTGAAGGCGACCCGGTACCAGCCGGCCTGGACCGAGCCCGACGGTGGCGGCGAGAAGCTGCCCGGGACGGCGATCGCGGCCCAGCCGCGGTCGTCGTAGCCCGGCGTTTCCCGGCCCCCGGCGAGGCGGGTCAGGGCGGCGAGGGAGCGCGAGCGGGGGGCGAAGGTGAGCCGCTGCTCCAGCGGCGCCGGCTGGAAGTGCCAGCCGGCGCCCAGGTCGAGGCGGGGACGGGCCGGTTGGTAGGCGAAGGTGGGGACCGGGATGCCATCCTGCATCGCCACTCGACCCCGGTCGACGCCGACGAAGCTCAGCGTGGCCGGCAGTTGCGAGGGCTGGAAGCTCTCCGCCTGGCAGGCGCCGAGGGCGAGCCAGAGCGCGGGCACGACCAGGGCCATGGCCGCGAACCGGCGCCCCGACCTCCCACCTCGGCGGTTCAACCCCGTCTCCATCCGCCGTTCACGGATGGCGGGTGGCGCCGCCTCACGGGGGAGGCCCGAGCTCTCCACGCATCGAGGAAATCCCGCTCCGCCGCCCCGCGCCGCCCGCCCGGTCCTCGGCGATCCGGGCCGGCCCGCCGATGGATCTCACCGCTGCCGTGCACGCCCCTCCACCCTAGCAAGACCCGGGCATCCACGGCCGTCGAGCGGACACCGCCGCCCGACGGGCGGCAGGAGGCGGCGATCGGGGGCGGGGGGAGCCGGTCACGCCCCCGCTCCTTCCCTCAGCTCCAGAGCTGCTGCAGGTGCCGCTCCGCGGAGAGGTAGTTGTCGTGGGCGCCGGTCAGGGCGGCGTAGAGCCCCAGCAGCACCGCGTAGGTGTCCTCGGCCGAGCGGTTCCACTCGTCCTGGACCTGCTGCCAGCTCTCCCCCGAGGCCGCCTGCCAGGTGGCCCGCAGGCGGGCCAGGAAGGCATCGAGGTCCTGTTTTTGCGCATACAGCGTTCGGTAGCAACGATGCACGGCTTCGGCCGCCTCGGTGAGGCTGGGGGGATGGACATCGATCTCCACCGGTTTTCTCCTCGATCAGTAGGGCAGGTCCTGCGCCGCGCGGGTGATGCCCAGCCGGGCATCCGTCTCCGCCTCGTCGTAGACCCGGCGGCTGTTGTCCAGACCCTGCGCGATGTCGTACAGGCTGCGGTGGAGCCGTCGGGAGACGGCGGCCCACCGTTCCTTCGCCTGGGCAAAGGCGAGGGCGGCCTCGCTGTTCCAGCGCGAGCGATCCAGCGCGTCGAGGTGACCCATGAGCCGGTTCACCTCGTCGATCATGCCGTTGGCCACGTGCTGGACGTACTGCGCGGCCGTGAGCATGACATGGGTGTCGGTCCTGAAGCTCCCATCGCCGACCGGCCCGGTCGAACCGCCGGACTGGGGGGTGGTTCGCAACGCCATCGTCCTCTTCGCTCTCCTCCGATCAGCTCAACGTCCGTCGTCAGGAGCCGCCCGCTTCGAGGTCAACTCCACTGGAACTGGACCTGGGCCGCGGCCATGGCCGTGCAGGTCGTCCCGCCGACGCAGGTCCCATCCGCGGCCGGGCCCGTGTAGGGACGGAGGTAGGTCATGTGGACCCAGATCGACCCCGTGCGCTGGGTCGGCGTCCCGGCCGAAAAGATCCCGAGCAGGTACGGCCCCTGCAGCTCCTGCTGGGGCACGTCGAACGTGTACTGCTGCTTGGCGCTGCCCTGGGTGGCGGTCACCGTGTACCGCACCCAGGCGCCGGCCATGGTGTTGGGGATCCACACGTAGACCCGCACCTGATCCCAGCGCAGGCCGCCGCTCGGGTTGCCCAGGCTCCAGTCGGCCCAGGCGCTGCTGCTGGTCGTCCAGCGGATGGGACCGCCGAAGTTCGGCTCCCCGCCGCGAGAACCGTTGGTCCAGGAGCCGCCCTGCTGGTAGCAACAGCCGGCCCCGGGGCCTGCCCACTCGCGGTGTGCCCAGGTGACCGGCGGAAGTGGTGTCGCCGTGGGCGTCGCCGTCGCCGGCCCCCCGACGGGAGGCGGTGTGCTCGAGGGGCCGGCGGCGGGGGTGACCCCGGCCGGCAGTGAGATGGCCGGATGGGGCGGGACCGCCGGCGATGCCACCGGACCGGGAGCCTCCACCCCAGGTGCCCGACCCGGCGAGGCCGGCACGGCACCTCGATTCACGCTGCCCGCCGGGATCTGGCCGACGGCGGATCGTCCGGTATCGACGTGGACGTGCGACCACAGCCCCGGCCATGCGCCAACGCCCAGGGCGGCCACCAGGCAGACCAGGACGGCCAGCAGGATCGCGCCCAGCCGCAGCGTCCGCAGGCTCCGCCCTCTCCTCCCCGAATGCCGCTCCAGCGTCTCCTGGAAGAGCCGGCCGACGTCGTCCTGGGGAGCCTCCCACTCCACCGGCGGCGTCCCCACCGCCCGGGGTTCGACCGCCGTCGTGCCCTCCGTGCCTTCCGTGCCCATCGTCGTTGGCGATCCCCAAACTTAGCCCCGCGGGGCGTGCGATCCGGTGGCGGAGATCGCGCACCGAACGGCATCATTGGTGGTCCGGAGTGGGGATCGTGACCGATGTCGATGTCCGCGGGACCGGGGTGCCCGACGGATGTTGCGAGGGCACTTCCCCGACCGTGCTCCGGGTGGCGATCGTCGACGACGACGAGGTCAACCGTCGCGGCCTGGCGGCGCTGCTCGCGGACGAGGGCCGGGTGCAGGTGGTGGCCGAGGTGAGCCACGTCCAGGCCCTGGCCTGGGACCGGGAGTGGGAGGAGGTCGACGTGCTCCTCGTCGACGCCGCCGACGAGCGCGTCGAGCCCGACCACTTCCCGGGCGTGACGGTGGTCGAGCGACTCCGCTCCCGACGCTCGAGAGCCGAAACCAGGGTCGTGGTCTACACCGGCCACTTCTTCGACGACGCCGTGCGCCGCCGGATGCGGGAGGCGGGGGCCGACGCCTTCTACCATCGCAGCGAGCTGGGGTCGGGCCAGGCCGTGCGCGAGGCCGTGCTCGGAGACGGCGTCCCCCGAACGGTGCCCGGGCCGGCCGACCCCGAGCTCGAGTTCCGGCATGGCGTCACCGACGAGACCCGGGTCAACCCGGCCGTGCGCTTTGCCCTGGAACGCGACCTGCCGGTGATCCTGGGACGACGGCCCCGCCCCCGGAGCCGCTCCTGGACCCGGCTGCGGCGGGAGTTCAACCGCGTGGCGCGGCTGACGGCGGTCACCGTGGACGGCCGGCCACCGGACCGGCTGCAGGAGCTGCCCTCGCTGGCCCAGATCGCGCGCTTCCTCATCTGGGCGACCCGGGTGAAGACCGGCCATCGACCCGCCCCCCGTGACCCGGCCCAGGGCACCGGGACCTGAGCCGGCGCTCGGCATCTCCGAGGCCGGCCGCCTCTTCTGCCGACGCTACTTCCTCTGGGGCCGGCTGGCGGTGCGGGTGCTGGAGGCGGCCATCGTGGCCCTGGGACCGGCGCCCGACCTGCCCTGGATCCCCCTCGCGGCCGGCTGTGCCCTGCTGGACCTGTCGCTGGCCGCCGCCCTGCGCCGGGACCGGCCCCCGCGGTGGGTGCGCCTGATCCTGGACGGGTGTGACGTCGCCCTCTGGTCGCTCGTGATCGGCCCCCCGGCGGATGCCGCCGCCCTGGTCGCGGCGCCACTCGCGTGCGAGGCCGGGATGGGCAGCGACTGGTTCGCCCCGGCGGTGCCGGCGGTGGTGGCCGCCATCACCACGGCGGTCCTGCTCGCCGCCGGACGGACGCCGGAGGCGGCGCCCTTCCTGTGGCCGGGGGCGGCGGCGCTGTGCAGCGCCCTGGCCGCCCGCTACCTGGCCGGGCAGGCCGAGCGCTGGCGGCGGCGGACGCGGGCGGAGCTGGAAGCGGAAACCGGCCGGGCCGCGCTGGCCGGTCAGAGCAGCATCGCCCTCGGGGCGGACACGGTGCTGGACCTGATCACCCGCACCGCACCCCTGCTCTCCCTCGCCGGCCGCCCTCCCATGCCCCCGCTCACGGTCTGGCGGATGGCGCTGGCGCGCGCCGGTACGGGCCGGGTGACGTATCTGGGGGTGGCCCTGGCCAGCTGGCAGCGGCGACGCAACGCCGGCCACGACCTCTCCGCCGACGTCGAGGTGCGATGCACCGGTGACGCCGGCACGCAGCTCCTGTCCCCCCGACAGGTCGAGCAGCTGACCCGGGCCCTCGACGCCATGCCGCTCCGCGGCGAGGTGACGGTCGAGCTGCTCCGCGGGGGGAGGCCCGGCGCCGAGCTACGGCTGCGGGTCTCGGGGCGGCGGCTGACCCTGCCCCCGGATCCCCGGCCCGGCCCGCCGCCCCTCGACCCCGGGCCCCTGGCCTTCGTGGTCGGGGCGATGGCCGCCCTCGCCCACTCCCTGCCCAGCTTCGAGGCGGTCCCACTCCTCTTCACCCTTCCCCCCGCTGGCGCGGCCCTGGCCCTGGTCTGGCTGACCCACCGCTGGTTGGCGACCCGGGGTCCGGAGGGGCGGCCCGCCGTGCTGGCCGCGGCCCTGGCCCTGGGGACGGCCGACGCCGTTCTCTCCACCCTGGGCATGCGCAACCTGGCCACCGATCACCTGGTCCGGCTCCCCTCCCTGCTCTTCTTGATCTGGTTCGGCCCCCTCGTCGTCCTCTACTGGCGGGACCTCACCACCGCCCAGCGGCTGATGGCGCCGACGGCGGCGGCCACGGCGGCGACGGCCGGGATACTGCTGCTGCCCCATCCGGTGGCCTGGCCCCAGCTGCTGAGCGCGCCGCTCTGGCCGCTGACCGCCCTGCTCATCGCCCTGGGTGTCCGGGAAGTGCTCGACCGGGATGCGGAGCGAGCCCGGATCGAGCTCGAGCGCCGCCGCCGGCGGGCGGCGGAGCGCAGCTACCGGCGCGGCCGACGGCTGGTGCTGCGCCTGGTGGCCGGCGCCCACCGCGACCTGCGCCGGGAGTTCCGCGTCGTCCGGCAGCGGCTGCGGAGGCCGGTGGCGGAGGAGGTGGAACGCCGGCTGGACGAGATCGGCCGCCGGCTGCGGGCGCTCCGGGCCGAGGAGCGGGCCCACGCTCGTGGCCGGCGGAACAGGCGGCCGGGGTCGGAGTCCACGATCCCCCTGGCCCGTCCGGCGATCTGGCAGGGCGGCCGGGGACGAGCCGGGGATCCGGGTACCGCAGGTTCAGGGCACAACCGGACGTTTCGGGCATCGGGCCTCCCCGAGTGGGCGTCCGGCAGCACGGGCAGGTCACCGGCACGGCCCGGTGACGCGATCGACCCCAGGGCCGGATCGTGTGGCGAGCCCGGACCCGGGGTATCGGTCGCCGCGCCCCTCATGCGAGGCGGTGCCACCGCGCCTTCCGGCGGCCGCCGGACGCAGCCACGCGGGTAACGGCGGCCTCGGGTTCTGCACAATCTTCGCCATGACCGCCCTGACCGATGCCCGGAAAGCGCTGATCGACAAGAAGATCTTCGCCGCGGTCACGACCCTCAACCGCGACGGGTCCCCCAGAGCACCTCGGTCTGGGTGGATCACGACGGTACGCACCTGCGCTTCAACACGGCTCGCGGGCGTCTCAAGGAGCGCAACCTCTGCCGGGACCCCCGGCTCTCCGTGGCCATGATCGATCCCGAGGAACCCTACCGGTCGGTGCTGGTGATCCGGGGCCGCGCCGAGATGACCGAGGAGGGCGCCGACGCCCACATCGACCAGCTGGCCCGCAAGTACCTGGGCCGTGACCAATACCCCTGGCGCAGCCCCGGCGAGCGCAGGGTCACGGTCAGGGTGATCGCGGAGCGGGTCACCGGGCTCGGTTGAACCGCCCTCCACCTCGCGTCGGAGAGCGCCATCGCACATCGAGTCGATGGGCTCGGCCACGGAGGGAAGGCGGAGAAGGAACGCGGGTGCACCTCTTTCCTCGCAACCTGGCCGTGCCCCTGAGGTGACGGTGATGCGGTAGCACGCCTCCCAGGGAGTCCGCCACGGCACGAGCGGCCTACCGTCACGATCCCACGACCCTCATTGCAGCCACCGTCTTCTGGGCTGAGGGGTGCGTTTTGGGGGAGGGGAACGCGCGTGTGGTGGTGGCATGCTGCGGGGTCGGCGGTGGAGGGAAGCGATGAGTGGCGTGGAC
>JAJPKS010000269.1 GCA_021323605.1 Bacillota bacterium
CTCCTTGACCTTGGGCTCGAGCACGCCGCCCCGCCAGGGGACGGAGGAGAAGGCCAGGTAGGCCTCGAAGAAGTCGGGTGCCAGCTGGAGCAGCCCGTCCCAGAACGGGTTCCAGTACCCGCGCGCCTCGATGAAGCGCTCTCGCAGCCGGCGTTGCCGCTCCGTCAGCTCCATGTGGCTTACCTCCTCACTCCGTGGCCTCGATCTCGGCCAGCAGCTCGCCGGGCCGGACGGCGGTCCCCTCGAGGGCGAGGATGCGGGCCACCCGCCCGGAGGCCGGGGACTCCACCTCGCCCACGGCCTTGTCGGTCTCGATCGTGACCAGCACCTCCCGCTCCCGGACCTCCTCCCCCTCGCCGACCATCCACTCCTGGACGACGCCGTCCTCCATGGTCAGGCCCCAGCGGGGTACGGTCACCGGCACCAGCCGCCTCTCAGCCATCGCTCCTCCCCATCACCTTCCGGCAGGCGGCGACGATGCGCTCCGCGCCGGGGAAGTACCGCTCCTCGAGCGAGGGCGCGAACGGCACCGGGGTCCGGGGCGGGGCCACGCGCACCACCGGCGCCGCCAGCGCGACGCGCTCGGCGGCGCGAGCCGCCAGCTCCGCCCCCGGCCCCAGGAAGCCGACCGCGTCGTGGACCACCACCAGGCGGCCGGTCTTGCGCAGCGAGGACTCCACGCAGGCCCAATCCAGCGGCCACAGCCAACGCAGGTCGATGAGCTCGACGTCGATCCCCTCCCCCGCCGCCAGCTCGCAGGCCCGCTCGGCGCGGGGCAGCGCGCCCCCCACCGACACCAGGGTGAGATCGGCTCCCGGCCGGCGCACCGCGGCCCGGCCCACCTCGAGCGGCTCCTCATCGGCGATCTGGCCGCGGAGGTTCCACTGCCGCAGGCTCTCCAGGACGACGACCGGGTCGTCGCAGCGGATGGCGGCCCGGAGCAGGTGGTAGGCGTCGGCCGGCGTGGCCGGCATGGCCACCAGCAGGCCCGGGACGTGGCCGAGCCACGCCTCCAGGCTCTGCCCGTGCTGGGGGCCGGTGCCCTTGCCGGCGCCGACCAGGGTACGGACCACCAGGGGGACCCGGGCCCTCCCCCCGGTCATGAACCTGAGCTTGGCCGCCTGGTTGGCGAGCTGATCGAGGGCCAGGGTCAGGAAGTCGTTGAACATCACCTCGACCACCGGCCGCAGGCCGGCCAGAGCGGCACCCACGCCCAGGCCGACGATCCCCAGCTCGCTGATGGGGGTGTCGCGCACCCGGTCGGGGCCGAAGCGCTCGCGCAGCCCCCGGGTGGCCCCGAAGGCCCCGCCCGGGGTGCCCACGTCCTCGCCCACCAGCACCACCCGGGGGTCGCGCTCCATCTCCTCGGCCAGCGCCCGGTTGACGGCCTGCCAGTAGCGCAGCTCGGTCACCACGACGCCTCCGCGCCGGCCAGGTGGAGCATCGCCTCCAGCTCCAGCGGGAGGCTGCGCTCGGCGAACGCCACCGCGGCCGCGATCTCCGCCTCGACCTCGGCCGTGACCGAGGTCAGCCAGCTCTCGTCGGCCCATCCCTCGGCGAGCAGCCGATGACCGAGCCGCCCCACCGGATCCCGGCGTCGGGCCTCCTCCAGCTCCCCCATGGGACGATAGCGCTGGGGGTCGCCCTCGAAGTGGCCGTGCCAGCGAGGGGCGTGCGCCACCACCAGGGCCGGCCCCTCCTTGGCCCGACAGCACTCGACGGCCCGCGCCACCGCGTCGTGGACGGCCAGGGCGTCGGTGCCGTCGACCTCCTCGGCGTGCATCCCGTAGGCCACCGCCCGGGCGGCGACCCCCGGGCCGGCGGTGTGGAGGTCGGTGGCGGTGAGCTCGGCGTAGCCGTTGTCCTCGCACACGTAGACGACCGGCAGGTGCCAGAGCGCGGCCAGGTTCAGCCCCTCGTGGAAGGCCCCCTCGTTGACCGCCCCATCGCCGAAGAAGGCCAGGGCCACACGTCCCGTCCCCTGCGCCTGGAAGGCGTAGGCCGCCCCGGTTGCGATCGGGATGCCGGCTCCGACGATGCCGTTGGCACCCAGGATGCCCCGCTCCAGGTCGGCGATGTGCATGGAACCGCCCAAGCCGGCGCAGTAGCCGTCCCGGCCCCCGAAGAGCTCGGCCATCATGCGGCCGAGGTGGCCGCCCTTGGCGATGCAGTGGCCGTGCCCACGGTGGGTGCTGGTGATCACGTCGTCATCGCGCAGGGCCGCGCAGGCGCCGGCCGCCACCGCCTCCTGGCCGATCGAGAGATGGACGAAGCCCGGCAGCCGGCCCTGGGCGAACAGTCGGGCCACGGTCTCCTCGAAGCGGCGGATGCGCAGCTGGGTCACGTACAGGTCCCGGGCCAGCCGGGGCCGTGGGGCGTGGTCGCTCATGGTTCCCTCCAGCGCGGCTCGCGCCGCTCCAGGAACGCGGTCAGCCCCTCCACCCGGTCCGGCGTGGCGAAGTTGACCATCCAGCCCTCGATCTCCAGCCGCAAGGCGGTGGCCAGGGCCTGCTCGCCGCCGGCGGCGATGGCCATCTTGGTCTGGCGGACGGCGGAGGGGCTGTTGGCGGCCACCCGCTCCGCGAGTTCGAGACAGGTGGGGAGCAGGCGCCCGGTCGGCACCACCCGGTCCACCAATCCCAACGCCAGGGCCTGGTGGGCGTCCACCCGCTCGCCGGTCAGCATCAGCAGCTTCGTCCTCGAGGGGCCGATCAGGCGGAGCGCGCGCTGGGTGCCGCCCCAGCCCGGGTAGAGCCCGAGCCGCACCTCCGGGAAGCCCAGCACCGCTCGCTCCGAGGCGACGCGGAGGTCGCAGGCGAGCGCCAGCTCGGCCCCGCCGCCGAGGGCGGCGCCGTCGATCGCCGCCACCGAGACCAGGTGGCTGGCGGCGATGGCGTCGAGCACGCGGTGGCCGTGCTCGACGAAGCGCCGGCCC
>JAJPKS010000392.1 GCA_021323605.1 Bacillota bacterium
GGTGCGGTCGCGTGAACCGGCTCGGGTGCGGTCGCGTGAACCGGCTCGGGGCCAAGCCGGGCCCAGAGCCGGGCCTCGGGCTCGGCGAAGATCGGCGCCACCTGCTCGAACCCCCCCACCACGCCCCCCGGGCGGTAGGCCAGAAGGATGCGCCCGCCGCCCAGGAACACCAGGCCCAGGGCGTCTTTGCTGCGCACGATGACGCAGCCCCGCTGATCGGGGCGGGCCAGGCCGCGGACGAAGGTCTCCGGCACGACCAGCCGGGCTGGCACCCGAAGCTCGGTGGAAAGGAAGTAGTTTCCCACCGCCCGCGCCAGGTCGGGATCGACGTCGGCGACGGTGGCGCGCTGGATCGGTTCCCCCGCGATCTCGTCCAGGGCCTCGGGACCGACGAGGCGGTGCTCGCCCCTCACCACCAGCCCGTCGATCAGCTCATGGTCGAGGAAGACCAGCATCGCTTCCGCCGTGCCCGCGCTCACGGTCAGGACGGCCGTCCTGAGGCCGGTCACCAGCCGGACCAGGCTGCGGCCCGCGGGCTCCACCACGCGACCGCTGGGCAGCGGCGGGAAGACGGGAAGACCGTCGGCGTCGAGTCCCGGCTCCGGGCTCATGTCGCCAGGATTGTAGGGGCCGGCCCGGGGATGCCGCGGGCCGGTGACGCGGTCGCCGGTCGGTCCGGCGGGGCGATCACGGTCGGCGGAGCGCCCGCTTCTCCCTGTCGGGGACCCCCGGGGATCAGGCCGGCCCCGGGGGGGCTCAGGTGGTCCTCCCTCCGGCGCCGGCCTGCTGGACCGCCCCCCAGAGGGCCTGGACGATCGCCTCCAGGACGGCCTCGCCCATCTCGGCCGAGGCGCCGACCGGGTTGCCCAGGATGCCGTTGGGCGAGATCGCCCGCATGCCCCGCTCCAGCAGGTCCTGGAGCGACGTCTCGCCGGTGAAGCCGGGCTCGGCCCGCTCCAGGTGGACCAGCTCCGGATGGAGGTGGAGCATCATCGAGGTCTCCAGCACCTCGGCGTGGGGGCCGGTGCTGTCGGTCCGGCCGAAGCGCCGGATGGCCTGGAACCCGGCGTCGAGCACGTGGACGTCGGAGATCACGACCGTGTCAAGGGGACGGCGTTCCCGCTCCCAGGCGGCGAGCACGGGAAAGTTGCCGCCGTGGCTGGAGAAGACGACGAAGCGCTCGAAGCCGTGGTGTCGAAGCGAGTCGAGGTAGGCGTCCAGGAGATCCATCAGCAGCCGGTCGGAGATGGTGAGGCTACCGGCGAAGGCCATGTGGTGCTGGGAGCAGCCCGGCCGGATCACCGGCGCCACCAGGGCGTCGCCCAGGAGCCGGGCCAGACCTTCGGCGTAGGCGGCCCCCAGCAGGGCGTCGGTGGCCTCGGGCAGGTGCGGGCCGTGCTGCTCGCAGGATGCGGCGCAGACCACCGCTCGACGCATCCCTTCGGCCAGCAACGTCTCGATCTCGGTCCAGGTCAGGCGTTCGATGAAGAGCTCCACGGAGCGTAGGGTAGGGCTCGATGAGACCGTGGGGGCGAGATCGGCGCCGGGGCGGCGGCTTCCGTCAACCCCGGTGCAGGAGCAGGAAGGCGACGGTTGCGACCAGCGCCCAGAAGACCAGGCCGAGTGCGACCCCCAGGAGGCAGCCCGCCGCCACCCGCAGCCTTCCCTTCGGCCCCATGTCTACGGAACGCACACCTTACGCCCCTTTCCTCCTGACGCGGAGCCGTGTCCATGACCGGATCCGAACACGGTGACACGGGGCCGGGGACCGCGTCCTCCGCCTTCGACCGGGGGCGCGCCCTGGAACGGCTCGCCGCGGAGCGATTCGACCTGGTCGTGATCGGCGCCGGGATCGTGGGCGCGCGCGTCGCCCTGGAAGCGGGCCGGGCCGGTGCCAGGGTGGCGCTGGTGGATGCCGGCGACCTCGGCGGCGCGACCTCGAGCGCCTCGTCCAAGCTCATCCACGGTGGCCTCCGCTACCTGGCGCGGGGCGAGGTCGGCCTGGTCCGGGAATGCCACCTGGAGCGCCGGGCGCTGTTGGAGCGGGTGGCGCCCCACCTGGTGCGGCCGCTCACCTTCGTCCTGCCGGTCTACCGAGCCGGCCCCTACCGGGCCTGGAAGGTCCAGGCGGCGCTCCTGGCCTACGCCGCCCTCTCCGGCTTCCGCCGGAGCCGGGCCGAGCTGGTCGGACCGCAGGAGGCGGTCCGGCTGGTCCCGTCCCTGAGGACGGAGGGCCTGGTCGCCGCCGGGGTGTACGAGGACGCCCAGACCAACGACGGCCGGCTGGTCCTGGCCACGGCCGTGGCCGCCGCCCGGGCCGGCGTGGTGGTCGTCAACCATCTCCCGGTGACCGGGCTCGAGCTGGCCGGCGGGCGCGTCGTCGCGGTCAGGGCCGGCGAGCTGACCGTGCGCTGCGATGCCGTGGTCAACGCCACCGGCCCCTGGGTGGATCGGGTGCGACGCATGGCCGACCCGGGAGCTGCCCCACTCGCCCGGCTCAGCAAGGGGGTGCACCTGGTGGTCGACCTGCCCGCGGGCTGGCGGGCGGCGCTCTCCGTGCCGCTGCCCGACGGTCGGGTGGCCTTCGCCGTGCCCTGGGAGGGGATGCTCCTGCTCGGCACCACCGACGAGGAGTACCGGGGCGATCCCTCCGAGCTGCGGGTGCAAGCGCGGGACGTCGACCAGATCCTGGAGGAGGCGGCCCTGGGGCTGCCGCCGCACGTGGCCGACCGCTCGCGGGTCCGCTACGCCTTCGCCGGCCTGCGGGTCCTGCCCCTGGGGACCGGCGACACCGCCGCCGCCCGTCGAGAGGAGCTGATCGAGGTCGGCCGGCGGGCATGGTGTCGGTGGCGGGAGGCAAGCTGACCACGCATCGGCGGATCGCGGTGGCCGCGCTCCGCCGCCTTCCCGGGTTCCGGCGCATCCGGCCCTCACCGGATCCCCTACCCGGGGCCGGCCGGCCGCCGACGAGGCCGCCGGGGGCGGAGCCGAGGGTGTGGGAGCACCTGCTCCGCCTGTACGGGACCGAGGCGGCACGGGTGGCGGAGCTGGGCCTGGAGCCGGTCCATCCCGAGGGCCCGGACGTGTGGGGCCAGGTCCGTTATGCGCTGGAGCGGGAGTGGGCGTGCACGGTCGAGGACGTGGTCCGCCGCCGGACCACGCTGGCCCTGCGGGGCCTGGCCACGGCCGAGGTGTGGGAGCGCGTGGCCGCCGCCGTCGCCGACCACCGGCAGGTGCATGCCGGGGGGAACTGAGCCCAGGCCGCCGGTGGGCGGCCCACCAGGCGATGTTCGTTTCCGTCTCACGGATCTGGTTACAGTAGCCCCAGGACCGTGTCCGAGGAGTTCGTCGCCAGGAGGGGCCGGCTGCCCGGGGACGTCCGGGTCGTGGTGACCCGCCGGCGCGTCCGGCTCCCCCGGTTGCTCGGTCCTGGCGCCCTGTTCTCGGCCTGCTACGGCAACGTGGGGTCGAGCATCTACTACGGCCTGGGGGTCACGGCCGGCTTCGCGCTCGGCCTGACGCCGCTGGCCATGATCCTGGCCGGGGGGATCTTCGTCACCACCGCCCTCGCCTACGCGGAGGGGACGGCCGCCATCCCCTACGCGGGCGGGAGTTCCAGCTTCGCCCGTCGGGCCTTCAACGAGAGCATCGGCTACCTGGTGGGATGGATCCAGCTCCTCAACTACACGGCCACGGTGGCCATCTCGGCCTACTTCGCCATCGGATACCTGAGCGTCTTCGGTCACTACCTGGCCCCGCTGAGCAGCCTGGCCCAGCCGGAATGGCACGCGGTAGCCGCGATCGCCCTCACCGGGCTCCTCATGCTCCTGAACGTCATCGGCATCCAGGAGTCCAGCCTGGTCAACCTGACCCTGGCCTTCCTGGATCTGGCCACCCAGGTGCTGCTGGTGGTCCTGGGGCTGTGGCTCCTCCTCAACCTGCAGACGGTCATCCACAACGTCCACCTGGGGGTGGCGCCCAGCTGGGGTCGCTTCCTGGCCGGCATCTCGATCGCGATGGTGACCTACACCGGCATCGAGACGATCTCGAACATGTCGGAGGAGGCGAGGAACCCGGGGCGCTCCGTGCCCCTGGCCACCTTCGCCGTGATCGGCGCCGTGCTCTTCGTCTCGGCCTTCCTGCCCACGGTGGCCATGAGCGTGTTCCCCGTCCATCCCGACGGACACGGCGGCTTCACCACCGAGCTGGCCACCACCTGGAAGGGCGACCCGGTGGCGGGCGTGGTGACCTTCTTCCGGCCCGAGGCGCTGGCTTTCTGGATGGGGATCTGGGTCGCCGTGCTCGCCTTCACCATCCTCGTCATCGCCACCAACGCCGGCCTGATCGGCATCTCCCGCCTGAGCTACTCTCTGGCCGTCAACGACCTCTTCCTGCGGGTCTTCTCCCGTCTCCACCCCCGCTTCCGGACCCCGTACATCTCCATCGTCGTGTTCGGGCTGGCGGCCTGCCTACTCATGGCCTCATCGCAGATCGACCTGATGGCGGCCACCTACTCCCTGGCCGCCACCTTCGCCTTCGCCGTCGCCCACCTGGCGGTGATGCGGCTGCGCTTCGTCGAGCCCTACCTGCGGCGGCCATTCCGGATGCCGATCAACGTGCCCCTGGGCCGGGGGAGCATCCCGGTGCTGTCGGTGGTCGGAGCGCTGGCCATCGGGGCCGTCTTCGCCCAGCTGTTCTTCGAGAACATCGACAACTCCAGCCTGGTCTACGTCGGCTGGCTGGGAGCCGGGGTCTTCACCTTCGTGATCTACCGCTGGTACCGTCGCCGGCCTCTCTGGCATCCGCTGGCGGCGACGCCGCCCACGCCGCACATGCCGCCGGCGGAGCCGCCCCGGGATCCCTACGCGGTCCGGGTGAGGGTGGGACGTCGCCGCCTCCGGGAGGCGGCATCTCCCGTCTCCCCGGCCCCGGCGAGAACCTTCTGGGATCGCATCCTGGGCCAGATCGTGGCCCTGCGCAACCCGCGCCGGGCCGCCTGGATGCCGGTCCTGGCCGCCTGCCTGGGCCTGGCCGTGCTGGCGGTCTGGTTCGATCTCTCGCCCTACGACCCCTTCGGTTCCCGACTGGGGTGGTCGCCGGGCGTGATCCTGATCGCGATCCTGGCCGCCGTCCTCGCCCTGCGCGGTCACCGGCTCTGAGCGGGTTCAACCGGGCCGTCACCGGCTTCCGCATCCGAAGGATGGGTCAGCCGAGGCTGTAGATGCCGGGCAACTCCCGGTAGAGGCCGGCGTAGTCGAGGCCGTAGCCGATCACGAAGCGATCGGGGATGACGAAGCCGGTGAAGTCGATGTCGACCGGGATCTCGCGCCGCGCCGGCCGGTCGAGCAGCGCCGCCAGACGCAGCGAGGCCGGCTTGTGCCGGCGCAGCTCCCGGAGGATGACCGAGACCGTACGGCCCGAGTCCACGATGTCCTCGACCAGCAGGATGTCCCGTCCCGTCAGGGGGCCCTCGACCAGGTGGGAGAACTTGACCTTCCCCGAGCTGGAGGTCCCTCCACCGTAGCTGGCGGCCCGCACGAACTCGAGCTCGGCCGGGATGCTGAGGCTGCGCAGGAGATCGGCGGCGAAGACGGTGGCGCCCTTCAGAACCACCACCAGGACCAGGGGCTGGTCCAGGTCGGCGTAGACGCTGGAGATCTCCTGGCCCATCTCCCGCACCCGCCTGGCGATGCGGCGGGCCGAGATCATCGGCCTCCCACCGCGCACCGGTGCCGGCGGATTCGCCAGGGCTCGCTGCATCGGCCCCACCAGTGTAGCCGGAGCACTGGAGTTCACGGCCCGGCCCCGGGCAGGGGCGCCACGCTGGCCCGCATGGGCCGCCCGGCTCGGCCTCGACCCCCCCAGCGGCCGAGCCCCCCGTCGAAGCAGATGGCCCGCCCTCCGGCGTAGACCTCGGGCTCGGGGGCGCGGTGAGGGGTGTGGCCGTGCACGACGCGACGGGCGCCGGTGCGGCGGAGCCAGCTCTCGAGCCGGAAGGGCTGGCGCCGGAACACCCCTCTCGGGGTCATCAGCTCGACCAGCCGCTCCACCTCCCCGGCCTGGAGGAGACGGGCGACCTCCCGGTTCACGGCCGTCACCACGTCGGTGGCCGCGGCCGGCACGAGCAGGCCCAGCGAGTCGCTGTCGCAGTGCTGGACCAGGGTCCCGTCCTCGAGCAGGAGCAGGGGTGGTCGCTCCCGCAACCAGCGCTGCAGGCCCGGGTCCCGGGCCAGCTCCTCCAGGTCGTGGGGCTGACCGCCGGCGCCGAGCCAGGAGCGCAACGCCGGCCCTCGTTCGAGCCGATCCCGCAGCGCGCCCAGGAGGAGGAGCTCGTGGTTGCCGAGCAGGACGGTGCTGTTGGGGCGGTCCCGGGCGTAGCGCAGCGCCCCCACCCCGAAGGGGCCGCCGTCGACCAGGTCGCCCAGGAACACGGTGTGCCAGCGCTCGGCCGGATAGGGACGGAGAGCGGCGAAGAGCCGCTCCAGGTCGCCGTGCACGTCGCCCACGATCAGGACCGGGAGGGGCGCGGCCATGCCAGTCGATGGTAGCCAGGGGGGTGGGCTCAGAATGGGTGCGAGAGGGTGACCGTGATCGCGGTGATCGGGGGCGGATGCTACGGCTGCTACCACGCCCGGCAGCTGCTCAAGGCGGTGCGGGGCGGACGTCTGGCCGGGCAGCGACTGCTGGTGGTCGACCGCGATCCCGGCTGCGCCGCCGCCCGGGAGTTCGCCGGCGTCCCCGAGGTCTCGCTGGCGGCGGAGGAATGGGGGGCCTTCCTTCGGGCCTGGCTCGGTTCCGCGGAGCGGTGCTCGGGCACCGACCACCTGGTGCCGGCGCCCTTCGCTCCCCACCTGCTCGGGGAGTGGCTCGCCGGCGAGCTGAGCGCCCGGGTCGAGGAGCCACCGCGCGGCTGGGGTCTCCCCTTCGAGCGGCCGGGCGGCCCGGGACAGCTCTTCCTCTCGGCGGCGGCCTGGACCTGCCCCGCCACCTGCGTGGAGCCGGCGCACTGCCCGGTGCTGCACGCTCCCCGGGACTGGGACCTGGCCGACCTGATCGAGGAACGGGCGGCCTCGCTCGGCTACCGACCGGCGGTGTTCCGCTGTCTGCACCTGGCCGGCGGGGTGGGCAGCGTGCGCGTGGCCGAGGTGCTGGCCGCCCGGGACCGGCTCCGCGGCTCCGACGCCCCGGTGCTGGTCGCCACCAGCTCCCACTGCCACGCCGCGGTCGGGGCCCTGCGCCCCGAGCCGGTCCCGGCGGCGCCGAGGTAAACTGTGTCCCCGGTCGAAGGGGCGTAGCTCAGCCTGGTCAGAGCATCGGTCTCCAAAACCGAGGGTCGAGGGTTCGAATCCTTCCGCCCCTGCCAGGCACCACGGGCCGCTAGCTCAACCGGCAGAGCGCCGTGCTGATAACGCGGAGGTAGGTGGTTCGAGTCCACCGCGGCCCACCATCGGTTTCGAGTTCAGCCGCACCACCTAACCCCGCGGTCGGGTTAGGCACAGCGCTGGCGAACCAGATAA
>JAJPKS010000275.1 GCA_021323605.1 Bacillota bacterium
CCTCGACGATCTCGGACACCCGCCACTTCGGGTCCAGCGACCCGAAGGGGTCCTGGAACACCATCTGCAGGTGCCGGCGGGCCTCGAGCAGCTCGCGCCCCCGCAGCTGGACCAGGTCCACCCCGCGGAGGAGCACCTGGCCCGACCTGGGCCTGGGGGCCTGGAGGATGGTGCGGGCCAGGGTGGACTTGCCGGAGCCGGTCTCCCCCACCAGACCCAGGGTCTCTCCGGCCCTGACCTCCAGGGAGACGTCGGAGACGGCGTGAACCACCCCGCGCCGGCCCCCGCCGAAGTTGCGCAGCTCGAACTCCTGGACGACGTGGCGGGCCTCCAACAGCGCCTGCCCGCCAGAGGCGACCGTATGGTCCCGGTCGGTGGGCGCGGTCATCGCCGCCCTCCGCGGTCGAGGGGGTGCCAGCAGGCCCACCAGTGCCCGGGCTCGTGCTCCTCCAGCGGCGGCGCCTGGCGGCAGACGTCGTCGGCGTACGGGCAACGGGACGCGAACGGGCACCCGGCCGGCGGCCGGGAGAGGTCCGGCGGCTGGCCCTCGACGATGGGCAGCAGGCTGTGCGAGGGGCGCTCCAGGCGCGGGACGGCGTCGAGCAGGGCTCGGGTGTAGGGCATGCGCACGTGGGCGAAGAGCGTTCGCTTCGCCGCCCGCTCCACCACCTGGCCGGCGTACATGACGATCACCTCGTCGGCGTAGGCGGCGGCCAGGCCGAGATCGTGGCTGATCAGGATCAGGCCCATGGCCAGCTGCTCCTGGAGGTCGAGCAGGAGCTCCATGATCTGCGCCTGGGTGGTCACGTCGAGGGCGGTGGTCGGCTCGTCGGCGATGAGCAGCCTGGGGTAGCACGCCAACGCGATCGCGATCACCACCCGCTGGCGCATCCCGCCCGAGAGCTGATGCGGGTACTGGAAGTAGCGCCGTTCCGGGGAGGGGAGGCGGACCATCCGCAGCAGCTCGATGGCCCGCTCCCGCGCCTCCCGGCGGCCGAGCGGCAGGTGGACGCGGACGGCCTCGGCCACCTGGACGCCGACCCGCATGGTCGGGTTCAACGATCGCGAGGGGTCCTGGAAGACCATGGCCACGTCGCTGCCGCGCCGCCGACGCAGCTCCTCCTCGGGAAGCCCGACCAGCTCCTGCCCCTCGAACCGGATCGAGCCGGTGACGGTGGCCGTCTCCGGCAGCAGCCCCATCACCGCCCGCGCGCTCACCGTCTTGCCCGATCCCGACTCGCCGATGATGGCCAGCGTGGTCCCGGCCGAGAGGCGATAGCTGAGGCCGTTCACGGCCAGCACCTGGCCACCCCGGTGCCGGAATCGGACGCGGAGGTCCCGGACCTCCAGCAGCGGCATCCCCGCCGGCGAGGGCGGACGATCCGGCCGGGGGGCGGGCGACGGCCGGCCCAAGGCGGTGAGCGTCGGCGGCTCGGTGCCCATCAAACCGCCCACCGCACCCGCAGGGCGTCGCCGAGCAGGTTGAGGGCGAGGACGGTGACGAAGACGCAGATGCTCGGGAGCAGCACCAGGTGCGGCTGCACCGAGAGCGTCTGCTGCCCGAGCGCGATCATGTTCCCCCAGCTGGGGTTGGGGGGCTGGACACCGAGCCCCAGGAAGCTGAGCGCGCCTTCCAGGATGATCGCCACCCCCACCCCCAGCAGGCCGAAGGTGACGAGCTGGGGCAGGACGTTGGGAGCGATGTGGCGGAGCAGCATCCGCCAGCCCCTGGTCCCGGCCAGACGCGCCGCCAAGATGAAGGTCTGCTCACGCAGCCGCAGGGTGGCGGCACGGGCGATACGGGCGAAGGCGGGGACGGTGAAGAAGGAGAGCGCCCAGATCACGTTCAGCTCGCCCGGCCCCAGCCCCTCGGCGATGGCCAGGGCCAGCACCAGCGAGGGGAAGGCGATCAGCACGTCCAGGACGCGCATGATGACCGCGTCCACCAGCCCACCCCGGTAGGCGGCCGTGGTCCCCAGCAGCCCTCCCACCACCAGGCCGATGAGGTTGGTGCCGAGGCCGACCTCGAAGGACACCCGGCCGCCGTAGAGGAGCTGGGAGAGGATGTCGTTGCCGACCGGGTTGGTGCCCAGAGGGTGGCCGGGCGAGAAGGGAGGACGGTTGGCGGAGAGGATGTCGCCCCCCACCGGTTTGGGGATGGGAAGGACCAGGGGGCCGAGGAAGCAAGCGGCGGCGATCAGGACGAGGGCTCCACCGGGGATGACGACGTCCAGCGTCAGCCGGCGGATCCAGCCCAGCTCCAGCTCCTCGACCGCCCCCGTCTCGGCGACGGCGGGGACCAGGACCTCACGCAGCGGAGTTGCCATAGCGGATCCTCGGGTCCAGCACGGCGTACATCAGGTCGGTGAGGAGGTTGACCAGGACCACGATGCAGGCGAACACCAGCACCGTCCCCTCGACCACGGGGATGTCGCGGTTGTTGATCGCCTCGAGCAGCTGCTGGCCCATGCCGGGCAGGGAGAAGATCTGCTCGACCACCACCGTGGCCCCGATCAGCGTGCCCAGGTTGAGGCCGACCACGGTCAGGAAACCGAAGAGGGAGTTGCGCAGGGCGTGGCCGATCAACACCCGCCAGAGGGGCAGGCCCTTGGCCCGCGCCGTCACCACGTAGTCCTGGCTCTGCATCTGCTCCAGGAGGTCGGCGCGCAGGAGGCGCGCGTAGAAGCAGAGCAGGGGCAGGGCCAGGGAGAGGGCGGGCAGGGTGAGGGAGCGGACGTTGCCGGCGATGCTCTCGGTGGGGGAGACGTAGCCGATGGCGGGCAGCACCCCCAGCTTGACCGCGAAGACGTACATGAGCACGAGTGAGAGCACGTAGGGCGCCACCGAGAGCCCGACCATGTTCAGGACCATGATCAGCCGATCGACGACGCCTCCGGGCCGCCAGGCGGCCAGCACCGCCAGCGGCACCGCGAACACGACCGAGATCAGGAGGCCGTAGAGGACCAGCTCGAAGGTCACCGGCAGCCGCTGGACCAGGACCGCGGTCACCTCCTGCTTGCTGGCCAGAGACGCCCCCAGGTTGCCGGTCACCACCCCGCCCAGCCATTGCCCGTAGCGGACCCAGGGGGGCTGGTCGAGGTGGAGCTTGATCTCCAGCTCGTGGACCTGCTGGGGGGTGGCGTTGGCGCCGAGCAGGGCCTGGGCGGCGTCGCCGGGGAGCAGGTTCATGACCACGAACGTGAGCAGGGTGACCCCGAACAGCACCGGGATGGCGACCAGAAGCCGTCTGCCCACCAGCCGGACGCTGGGCGAGGTGAGCACGGCTGCGACCACACCCCGGGGGGAAGGAGCCGCCCCGGGTCGAGGCGCGGCCAGCGTGGGCGTGCTCATCCCGTCCTCACCGGCTCGGCCCCGCCGGGACGGCCC
>JAJPKS010000073.1 GCA_021323605.1 Bacillota bacterium
CTTCCGGGCCGTCTTCGCGGAGGTGGTGGTCGACGCCGAAGGCCGTTACCAGGACCACCGGATCGCGCAGCCCGGCTACCTGTGCCTGAACTGCGGCGCCCCGGCCGCGGACCTGGGCGCGGTACCCGAGTCGATGGCGGAAGAGGCGGCCACCGAGAGCGCGACCGTGGGGGTGGACGTGCTCTGTCCCCGCTGCGAGACCATGGTCAGCATCCTCCCAGGAGAGGACTGCCCGAACTGCGGGGCGGAGCTGGAGGTGGCGTAGCCGGGGCGCCTCAGGCGAACGCCGCCCCCCCGCAGAGGATGCCGACCATCCAGCGCGCCGCGGCGGCGTCGCCCCGCCGCACCGCGGCACGCAGCACCCGCAGCGCCCGGGGCGTGTCGAGGTCGTCGTCGAGGGCGGCGGAGAAGGCGGCCACCAGGTCCGGGGCCGCCCCCGGGGGAGCGCCCCGGTCGCCCTCCGTCCGCTGGCCGTCGACCGGCTCGATCCTCGCCCCGGCGTCCAGGCAGCGGTGCCGGTCGAGGAGGTCGGCGAGGGCGGCGGTCAGCCGGGCCACGCCGGACAGATCCTCCCAGCGGAACGACCAGTCCCTTCGATAGCGGTGCGACACCAGGTAGAGACGGAGCGCCGCGGGCGGCACCCGCTCCAGCACCTCGGGGACGACCACCAGGTTGCCCAGCGACTTGGACATCTTGTGCCCCCGGTAGCGGACCATGCCGGTGTGCATCCAGGCGTGGGCGAAGGGCGCGCAGCCGGTCAACGACTCCGACTGCGCTCGCTCCGACTCGTGGTGGGAGAAGCGCAGGTCGCGACCCCCGCCGTGCACGTCGACCTGGTCGCCCAGGTAGCGCATGGACATGGCCGAGCACTCGATGTGCCAGCCGGGGCGACCCCGGCCGTACCGCGAAGGCCAGGAGGGCTCCCCGGGGGCCGAGGGCCGCCAGAGGGGGAAGTCCAGCGGGTCGCGCTTGGCCCCGGGTCCGACCTCCCCCAGCAGGCCCTCGTCGCGCAGCTTGCGCAGCATCGAGCGCCGGCTCAGGTGGGAGAGCTGACCGTAGCCGGGGTAGCGGTCAGCGGCGTAGTAGAGCGCATCGGTCCGGTACGCGTAGCCGCGCTCGACCAGCCGGTCGACGGCGGCCAGGATGGCCGGGATCTCGGTCGACACCCGGGGCATCACGTCAGGCGGCCGCCAGCCGAGCGCCCTCATGTCCTCCAGCAGGCGATCCAGCTCACGATCGGCCAGCTCCTTCCAGTCCACGCCGTCGCGCCGCGCCCGCTCGAAGAGCGGATCGTCGACGTCGGTCACGTTCTGCACGTAGCGAACGCGGACACCGCTCGCCTCCGCCCAGCGGACCAGTACGTCGAAGGCGCAGAAGGTGAAGGCGTGGCCCATGTGGCCGGAGTCGTACGGCGTCACGCCGCACACGTACAGCCTGAGCGTCCGGGCGCCAGGGCGATCCGGGCTCTCCGAGAGGGGGAGCGGGATCGTCCGCTGGCCGAGGCTGTCGAAGACGCGGATGGTACAGCTGGATTCCGGGCTCAAGGTGCTGCCCAACCCCGGCCCCAGGCTCGACCGGCGCCTCTTTCCGGCCGTTCCAGCTCGTCCCACGTCACGGCCGGCGGCCTGGTCCGGCCGCCCGTGGCCACCCGCGGCGTCCTCAACCTCTCGCCGGTCTCCCCTCGACGATCACCAGCGCCTCTCCTCCAGCAACCCCCGAGCCGGGGCTTCGCTTCCGTCGGCGGCGACCGACGCCAGCCCACCGGGCGGCTCACACCCCGCCGGCTCCGGGCCCGGCATCGATCGTAGCCCAGGACGCCGCCGCCCGCGTTCGGCCGGCGGTCAGCTCACCGCGCGCTGGTCGTCCTGGCCGAGCAGCTGCGCCTGCAGCTCGAAGATGTCGTCCAGCACCCGGTCGATGCGCCTGCCCTCCAGGCGATGATCGGGGATCAACCCCCCGTTGCCGAGCAGATGGCGTAACCGGTAGGCCAGCGGCCCGTCCACGCGAACCTTGCCCGCGGCCAGGGCATCCTCCAGCAGCTGGAGGCAGAGATCGAGGGCCCGCATCCGAGTCCGTTCGATGCCATCTCGCGGCGTGCTCACGTCCCCAGAACCTCCACTCGGCCATCGTCGCGGACGCGCACCCTGACCAGCGGCAGCGCCGGCAAAGGGTAGCGCAGGTCGAGCGACTGTCCCTGCACGTCGAAGGTCAGACCGTGGCAGGGGCACAGGAAGACGCGATCCTCGGCCCGCCAGACCAGCGCGCAGGGCAGGTGGGTGCACATCGCCGACATCCCCATCACCTGTCGGCCCCGTCGCACCACGAAGGCCCCGATCGCCCCCGCCACCACCCGCTGGGGAACGTTCTCGGCCAGCTCGCTCACGTGGATGCCGGTGTCCGCCCAGCGGCCCAGCGCCGCCTTGGGCTCCAGGACCTCCCGCTTCGGCGACGCCCTCCGTTCCTCGGCCGGCTCGCCCGGCCGGCCGAGGCCGGTCAGGCGCTCCAGGAAGGCACCCCCGACGGCGCCCACGGCGACGCTCAGCGCCGCGGCCAGGGCCGCCCGGCGGGGGATCGCCCGGGCCGGCGGGGCCCCCGAGGCCACAAGCCGGGCCAGCCGGCGCCGGAAGGCCGGCGACATGCGGGGATAGCTCTCTCTGGAACCGGCCAGGCGCGCCCCCATCACGATCGCCTGGCGCTCGGCCGCATCCGAGGGCGAGGCCTCGAGGCGCCGACCGGCCAGGATCCTGGCCATCAGCCGCTCCACGCGATCGGCGGCGCGCTCCTCGTCCTGCCTACGCATCCCCATCGCTCGCCACCCTGGCCGCGGCCCGAAGCGCCCGCAGCTGCATCACCTTGACGCCCCCCAGGGTCGTGCCCAGCTCTTGCGCCACCTCTTTCAGCGAGTAGCCGCGCAGGAAGCGCAGCTCGAGCAGCTTGCGATAGTTCGCCGGCAGCCGGCTCAGGATGCGCTCCACCTGCTCCACGGGCTCGGTGGTCGTGTCGGGCTCGCGGGACTCCACCCAGAGGTCCTCGCGCAGCTCCTCCTCGGGAAGCCCGAAACGCGCCGACCAGAAGGTGGCCAGCACCGAGCGCGCGGTCGCGAAGAGATAGGCCCGGATCGCGTTCGGGCCCGCCCCCGCGCGCAGGCGTGGGATGGCCCGGATCGCGACCTGCTGGGTCAGGTCCTCGGCGTCGGCCCGATTGCCCACCCTGGCGAAGATGTAGGCGTACACCAGCTCCAGGTCCTCGAGCACGAGGTCCAGCATGTCGGCCGGCTGGGGGAGACGGACGACCTCCCCTTCCGGCGGCGAGGATTCCTGTTGAGGCCCGAGCCTCCCGGTCATCCTCCCCTAGCCTCGCACATCACTCCCCGGTTGGCCACGACGCCACCCTCGCATTCTGAGGCCGCGTCCATCTCCTGCACCACGCCCCTCTCCATCTCTGTCCGAGTACCGGCCGGGGTTACGCTCCGCCGGCGAGCGGGGAGGGCCGTGCGCGATCCCGGACGCTCACCGGCCCGACAGGGCCCGGCCCTCGGTCCTACCAGGACCAGCCCGGGCCCTGCCAGGACCAGCTCGTGGCCGGCGAGCTGCGGACCAGGTTGGACCCCGGGTCCTCGAAGCGTCCGTAGGCCGAATGGACGGCCACCCTCCCTGGCCCGTGCAGCCGCAGCCAGACGTAGCGCTCGCCCCACGTGCGCCACGCCCGCCAGGTGCCGGCCGGACGCTCGAAGTGCAGCTGCATCTGGACCCCGGCGTCCTTGTAGAGCAGCGCCGTGGGCTTGACCAGCAGGGTCTCGCCCGGGCCGAGATCGCGGACGAAGGCGTTGCCCGCGGCGTAGAGGAGCAGCAGCCCGGGCTCCCGGGGGGCGGAGAAGCGGTCCATGTACATGCCCAGCGGGTAGTGCGTCTCCCGCTCGTCCCCGTCGGCGGTCTGGAACCACACCCCGGTCTGGAACCAGTCGTACGCGACCGGGAGCGTGGCGACCATGAACAGGTGCTCGCGCACGTCGACCGCCATGCCCGGCCGCAGCGGTAGCGCCACCACCTCGCCCGGCGAGTCGTGCGAGAAGGCGACATGCCCGGGCCCGTGCGCCTGAGCCATCACCACCGGCATGCCGGCGAAGACGCGCTTCAGCGCCCCGCGCAGGGACATGGTGCTCATCGAGACCGAGTCCTCCCGCCAGAGCAGGACGTGATGGGCGAAGTAGACGCCGTCCCCCGGCGCCAGGTTGAAGTCGGCCACGGGCACGAACGTCCCCTCGATCTGGCACACGGACCGGCCGCACTGGATGCGGGCCATGTCGGGGATGGCCGGGAGCTCGCTCCAGCCGGAGCGGGTCACCTCCGCCCGCACGTCGACGGGGGCGCCGCACATCGGGCAGGTGACCTGATCCTGGAGGTCGAGCTGCGACCGGCACCAGCGGCAGGTGTAACTGGCCATCTCGACGCTCCTAGTCGTCCGTGTGGTGGTGGACGTACATGGACTGGATCCCGACCCGGCCCGGCCCGGTCATGCGGGCCAGGTTCATGCCGGTGCCGCCGAAGAGGCCGGTGGTGAGCCGCTGCGTCTCCACCTGCATGGTCACGCCGGCGTCCTTGTAGAGGAACGACCCCGGCTCCAGCAGGATGCTCTCCCCCGGGCCGAGGGTTCGCTCGAAGACGTTGCCGTAGCCGTGGAGGATGAGGAGGCCCTGCTGGCCGCCGGCGACGAAGCGGTCCATGAACATCCCCTGGCCTCCGAAGAGGATGTTCTTCAGGCCCTTGACGCGAACGTACGAGTAACCAACGCTGTGCGAGGCCACGAGGAAGGCGTGCTCCCGCACATCGACCTCCTGTCCGGGCAGGAGAGGCAGCACCACCAGCTCTCCGCTGGCGTCGCGCGAGAACGCGATTCGGCCCGGCCCCTGGGCCACGGAGATGACGAACGGCATGCCCGCCAGCGCACGCTTCACCCCGCCGGGCAACGGCATCACCGACATCGGGACGGAGTCGTCCTTCCACAGCATGACGTGGTGTTCGAAGTAGACCCAGTCCCCGGGGGCGAGCGTGATCTCGGCCACGGGTACGATCTCGCCCTCGACCTGACACGTGCTCTGGCCGAACCGGAACTCGGTCATGTCGCGGAGGCGGGGCGCCTCACGCCAGCCGGAGTCACTGACCAGGTTTCGGACGTTCAGCGGCGCGCCGCAGGTGGCGCAGGTGCTCGCGTCCGGCGGGTTCTGGCTCCTGCACCACTGACACTCGATTCTCGTTCCAACGTCCACTCGCTCGACCTCCCTGGGGCTCGCAACCGAGCATCACGTCCGGCGATCGTCCACGACCTGTTCTCTCCAACGTCCGGGATTGGAGTTCGGGTCGCGATCACCGCACCTCGGTCACCACCTCACGCCCCTGCGCCGGTCGCCCGACGGCGACCAGCTCGGAGGAACCATACCCCATGCCCTTCCCGCCTCCAAGCGCGACCTGCCGGCTTCGGACGCTACCGCTCGCTCAGTCCCCGTCCGGACACCGCCGGGAAGTCACCGGCCCGGGTGACCATGGCCGGCAGCTCCCGCCCCAGCCGGGTCCCCAGCCACCGCGAGACCTCCATCAGCGCCCCCAGGTCGATCCCGGTGGGCACCCCCTGGCCGTGGAGGAGGTACACGAGGTCTTCGGTGGGCACGTTGCCGGTGGCCCGGGGGGCGAAGGGACAGCCGCCGGTGCCGCCCACCGAGGCGTCGAGGAGCGTCGCCCCCGCCTCCAGCGCCGCCAGCGCGTTGGCGAGGCCGGTGTTCCTGGTGTTGTGGAAGTGGCCGCCGGCGCGGATGCCCATCTGGAGCAGGCCGCGAACCAGCTCGCGGACCTGGGCGGGCACGCCCACGCCGATGGTGTCGGCCACCACCAGCGCGTCCGGGGGCACCCGCAGCACCTCCTCCGCCAGCCGCAGCACCCGGCCCGGCTCGACGGCGCCCTCGAAAGGACAGCCGAAGGCCACGCTCAGCGTCACCGTGATCGGGAGCGAGACCTCCCGGGCCCGGCCCACCAGGCGATGGGCGGTCGCGACCGCGTCCTCCACGGTGGTGTTCTGGTTGCGCCGGGCGAAGGCGTCCGTGACCGGGAAGGCGTAGTGGACCTCGTCCACGCCGGCCGCCAGCGCCCGCTCGAACCCCCGTTCGTTCAGCACCAGGCCCGCCAGCGTCCTGCCCTCCCGCCGGCGCACGGCCGCCACCACCTCCTCGGCGCCGGCCATCTGGGGGACCAGGCGGGGATGGACGAAGCTGACCGCCTCCACCACCGCCACCCCGGCCGCGAACAGCCGGTCGCACAGCTCCGCCCGCACCGAGGGGGGAAGCGTGACCGATTCGTTCTGGAGGCCGTCGCGGGGGCCGACGTCGCACACCGTTACCGTCATCTGGACCTCCTCTGATGATCCACCTCAGCCGCTCCCCGGCTCGGGCGCAGCCCCCGACCGACCTTCCAGGACACGCCACGGACGAGTGTGCCACCGATCCCGTGTGACAACTGGAGCCGCGTCGATCTGGTTGTGGCGCGTCGGCGGCAACCTGCCGGCACGGCGGCCATGCCACGCACCTCACCCTCCACCAGGCCCGGGTCCCTGGGAGACGGGACCGCCCCGTCCCCGGTCGTCATCGGGCCACCTGCACCGGCACCGACCGGCCCGCCTCGAGCAGGAAGCCGCGCCCGGCCGGCCACGGCCGCAGGGGACGGGGGAGGGGGCCGGCCCCGAAGAGATCGCCGTCGCAGGTGGGATCGGGGTTCAGCAGCAGGGCATGCCGATCGTCGCGCAGCTCGTTCAGCCACTCGCTGTACCGGCGCAGGGAGCGCGTCTCGGCCGCCGCGACGATGCGCAGCGGGACTTCCCTGCCCAGCCTCGCCAGCCGCCGCAGCTCACCGTCGATCGCGCCCTGGGCCAGGAGCTCGGCGTCGTCCACGACCAGCACGGTGCTCCCCGGCAGGCCCGCCCGGGCGGCGCGCCCCAGCTCGTCCACGAGTCGCGCGCACTCGTCGTCCCCCAGCGCGCTCCACCTCCACTCGACGAGCGAGGCCAGCTCCGACCGGCGACGCGGGGCCAGCAGGGCGAGCGCCGGCGGCTCGGCTCCGCGGGCCAGGGAGAGGGCGATGGTCGCCAGGGCCGTGGTCCGTCCCGAGCCACGCGGGCCGCAGACCAGCAGGTGACCGTCGGCGAGGTCGACCTCGATCGGGATCACCCCGTCTCCGCCGAGCCCGACGACCGCACGCAGCCCGGGACCGGGCGGCGGCAGGCGGGACCGGCTCAGATCCTCCGGCAGTACCTCGAGGCGAGGCGCGAACCTGGTCGGATACCGGGAGACCAGCTCCGCCCCCAGGCTGGCGATGGCGGCCAGCTCGGCGCCCGGCGCCCCGTCACCCATCGTCGCCACCTGGATCTCCAGCCGCGCGTCGAGCAGCCCGCGGCCCGGCGGGAGGCCGAGGCCGGCCGGCAGGTCGCGGCTCAGGCCGAGGACCTCCTGGTCGTGACGGTCCGGCCTCAGCAACAGTCGGCGCGTGATCGAGGCGGAGAGCGGTCCGTGCAGGTCTCGCCGCTGCGAGGTCGTGAGCACGCAGTAGACCCCGCAGCCCCGGCCGTCCCGGATCAGGCCCTCCAGTAGCTCAAGGTAGCGTCCCCCGTCGATGCGCTCGAACACCGCCTGGAAGCTGGCGTACTCGTCAACGAGCAGAAGGATGAGGGGCAGATCGGCGGCGGCACCCGGAGCGGCGCGCCGCCGGGCCACCTGCCCGGTCAGCATGCGCAGGAGCTGCACCACGCGCTCGGGGTCCTCGGCCACCGCCACACCGCCCACGTGCGGGAGCGCCTCCAGGCAGCGCATGGCGCCAGACGAGAAGTCGAGGCCGTAGAGGTGGACCTCGTCCGGCCCGTGCCGCCGGGACAGGGCGCAGGCGAGGGTGCGCAGCAACGTCGACTTGCCGCTCCCCGGCGTCCCGTAGACGAGGAGATGGCCGTCACGCGCGGGCTGGAAGACGAAGGTCCACTGCCGCTGGCGGCGCGGCTCGTCCACCAGCCCCAGGGGCGCGGCCACGCCGTCGACCGCCTCCGGCTCGGGCAGCTCCGCGAGCGGCAGCACCGGGGGTGGTGGCGGGAGCCAGGGTCGCGAGGGCGGCGGCAGCCCCAGCCGGGCGCTCACGCTCTCCATGGCACCGGCCAGACGCTCGAAGTCGGTGGGGCCGTTCTCCTCCCCTGTCGCCGGCCCCGGATCCGGATCGGCGAAGCGGAGATCGCGCACCACGGGAGCGGCCGAAGCGGGGACGCTCCGGGCACCGGCGTACGGCACCTGGAGGGCCACCAGCGTGTGGTGCGAGAGTCGAAGGAAGGCCCGACCGCGGGCGGCGGGAGAGATGTGCGCCGCCGCCGGCGAGTCGATGACGTCCCGGCTCTGGGCCGAGCCGAGCATGCGGAGCGCGATCCGGATGTTGGTGTTGCTGCGGATGGCCTCGGGCACCGAGCCCTGTGGCCGCTGGGTGCCCAGGATGAGGTGAACTCCCAGGCCGCGTCCCAGCCGGGCGATGGGGACGATCACCTCCTCGACGAACGCCGGATGCTCCGCGCGCAGCTGCTCGAACTCATCGAAGACCACGACCAGGACCGGGAAGGCTCGATCGGGGTGGCGGCGCTCGAAGTCCACGAACTCCTTCTCGCCGTGGCGGGCCATCTCCGCCTCGCGCCGCTCGAGTTCCGCCAGCAGCGAATGGCGCACCCGCCGGAGCAGGTGCTCGCTCAGGTCCGTCACCAGGCCGACCACGTGCGGTAGCCGGGCGCACTCCTGGAGCGCCGTCCCTCCCTTGAAGTCCACGAGCAGGAAGTTGAGGCGCCGGGGTGAATGCCAGGCGGCGAGCGCTCCCACCCAGGCGCGCAGGAGTTCGCTCTTCCCGGCCCCGGAGGTGCCACCGACGAGGGCGTGAGGGCCGTGCTCGCGGAGATCGACCGTGGTCACGCCCCCCGCCCCCATTCCGATCGGCGCCATCAGATCGCCGGGAGGAGCCGACCACCACCGCCGCAGGGCCGCCTCGAGGTCGGGCAATAGGCCGAGGCACTCCAGCAGCCCGACCGAGGCCGGGATCGCCCCCGCCCCCTCCCGCGAGCCCGGGTCCTCGACGCCGGAGAGCGCCCGGGCGACGCCGGCGGCGTACTCGGCTCCGACCAGGTCCGCCACGCCCGACTCGTCCCCGGCCCCGTCGAACCGACGGACGGTGAGTGCACCGCCCGCCGGCGCCACCTCGACCACCGCCCGACACTCCTCGGGGAGACGCCGCCGATCGGAGGCCGTCCAGAGGACGTGGACACCGGCTCCCGGTCCCCCACGCAGCACCTCGGCCAGGGCGGTGCGATCGACGGCCGCGTCGTCGTGCACCACGACCAGCGCCGCCCGGCGGTCGGGCGACGCCGCCCCACCGGCCCGCTCCCGCCCCGCGACGAGCTCCGCCAGCGCGTTCGCGAGCCGCTCCTGGCCGCCCACCGTGGCGGGCACCGTGGGGACGCCGGGGCCGAGCTGGTCGCGCGCGTGCGGCAGCCAGCGCATCCAGGCCCACTCCTCCGATCGAGCCGCGGGCGGGAAGGCGGCCACGATCAGGTCGCCCGGGCCGTGCAGCGTGGCCGCCTGGACGATCAACCAGCGCGTCAGCCCGGCCAGCTCGCGCGCGGGCCCGGTGAGGCCGACGCAGCCCAGCGCGGCCACGTCGAGCGTCACCGGGGCAGCCGGCAGGACGCCCCGGGACGTGGTCAGGGCAGCGACCTCCTCTGCCCGGGCCGCGGCGCCGTCGGGGACCTCGACACGGACCCGCGAGGGGACATCGCCCCAGCCGAGGCGAAGCCGCAGAAAGCCGGGGGCGTCACGTCTCCGCTCCCAGAGCGTGGGGCGAACGCCCCAGGCCCGGTCCTCCAGCTCGCACGGGTCGGGAAAGCAGGCCCGGAGGTGGCGCAGCTCCTCCGCTCGCAGCCGCGCCAGCTCGCGCCGGGCCACGGCCAGGCCGGTCCGGAAGCGGCGGGCCTCACGCCGTCCCTCCCGGCGGTGGAGGAGCCAATCCTCGAGCACGGGCATCACGGCCATGAGAGGGGTCCCGAGGGCGAAGAGCAGGGCGAGCTGGCTCCGGCTGGTCAGCCACAGGGCCCCGCCCAGCAGCAAGGGGCCGAGCCAGGCCGCGATCGGGAGGCGCAGGCGCTGCGGCCGGACCGGGGCGGCCGGGAGCCTGACCTCGGCCTCGAACTCGGTCACCCCGGCCGACGGAGGCCGGTTGAACGGGATCCGGCCGTCCCGGGGCAACGGCGCCGCCTGGGTCCCCCGTCGCCGCACGGCGATCAACGAGGCCCCCACCTCGATCACGTCCTCGCGCTCCAGACGCCGCTCGGTGACCGGGCGTCCGTCCACGTGGACACCGAGACGCGAGCCGGCGTCGAGCACGGTGACCACGTCGCCCTCCACGCGAAGCCGCAGGTGGACACGCGACACGGTGGGATCCGGCAGCCGGACATCGACGTCACGTCCCCGTCCGAGGACGTGCTCACCCGTGCCCAGCGGGACGCGAAGGCCGGCTGCGGGTCCCCCCAGCACCCGCAGCTCCCACGCCTCCGCCCGCTCGGGCGGAGGGACGAAGGCCGGAGCCCGACCGGCGGGGAGCAGCCATAACTCCTCCCCCATCCGCAGGCCGAGACCGGCGACGTCGCCGGAGGCGTCGAGACGACGGCCCCGGGTGATGGAGTGGACCTCGGCTCCGGGAGCGAGGCCGACGTGCCGCGCCAGCTCGTCGACCAGGTCCGCTGCCGGTCGATCCGGCTCGATCGCGACCTCCACCACGCGCCGGGCGGAGGCCGTCCTCAGGCAGATCCACAGACCGCGCGTCCGAGGTTCTGAACTCACGTCCGTACGAGGCGCAATCGCGCGACGAGGCGGCTGAGACGGGAGGGTGAGGCGCCCGGCCCGACCTGGGGGCGGGCGCGCGTCACGGGGGCGGTCACGGTGGCGCGGTCGCCCCACGTGGGCTCGTCGGACGTCCCCTGCCCCGCCTCCCCGAGGAACCCGTCGCACCTCCAGGCGCCATCCGGGTCAGAGATCGCCGGGGCTCCGCCCAGCGCCGACGCCAGCGCGCCCACCAGGCAGCCAGCGGTGGGATAGCGCTGGGCTGGATCGAGCGCCAGGCCGCGGGCCAGCACTCGGTCCACCGCCTCCGGAAGGTAGGGGTTGACCTGCCGGGCCACGGGAGGCCGACCATCGAGGTGACCGGCGATGGCAGCGCTGCCGTGCCCGTACGGCGTGCGCCCGGTCAACATCTCGTAGAGCACGACGGCCAGCGAGTAGACGTCGGAACGGCCGTCCAGGGGGTGCCGGCCGGCGCATTGCTCCGGCGACATGTAGGCCGGCGTTCCCTGTGCGAGGGGGGAATCCTCCGCCTCCCGGCGATCGGCCGGGGCCTCGAGGTCCGGGCCGGCGAGGGCGATGCCGAAGTCGCCGAGGCGCACGGTGCCATCCTGGCCGAGCAGCACGTTGGCAGGCTTGACGTCCCGATGCACCACCCCCTGGCGGTGGGCGTGATCGAGGGCGGCGGCCACCTGCCGCGCGACGTCCACCACCTCGGGCGCCGGGGGCACCCCTTCGTGCAGCCGCTGCGCCAGGCTCCGACCGGGTACGTACTCCATCACCAGGTACGCCGTCCCATCGGTCTCGACCCCGCAGTCGTAGAGACTGACGACGTTCGGATGACGAAGCCCGGCGGCGATGGCCGCCTCGCGCACGAAGCGGTCACGATCCACCGAGGCCACCGCCACCGGCCGCCTCAGGACCTTGACGGCCCGCTCGACGCCCATCATCTGGTGGCGGCCGACGTGCACCACGGCATGTGCACCGGCACCGATCCTCTCCCCCAGCAGGTAGGGGCCAAGGCGGCGGCCGGCGAGATCGCCGGCCACCGCCAACGGCATGGTGGGGAGGGACGTGGTGATGTTCGGGATGGAGGACAGCGGGATCGTGTCCAACGCCATGGCCCGAGCCTATGTCCCCAGCGCGGACAGCATGCGGACAGTCGCGCCCGCCATCGCGGTCCGGAACTCGTCGCGCCGGCCCCGGGGGCTGCACTGGGCGGGTCCTTTGCGGATCATTGACGGGGTGTCCGGAGCACCGCCGCCGACGGATCCCACGCGCCGCCTGGTCGTTCTCAGCGGCCGCCCCCACGCCTGGGCGTTCCTCCGGGATCACCTCGACCCGGCGCTGGTGACGGTCGCCTGGGCGCCGGGCGACGCCGGAGAGGTCGCCCTGACGCCGGCCCCCTGGATGCTGGTGGGGACGGGCCGAACGCTGCCGGCCCGGGTCGCCGCTGCCCTCCGGGGCCGCCTGCTCTGCGTCCTGTGGGTCGGCGCCCCGGCCGCCGGCCTGCCCGTGCAACCCGTCGTCTGCTCGAACTGGAGCCAGGTCGTGGGTCGGGTCCGCCGGGCGCTGCTGAGCCGGGTGGGAGGCGTGCGCCTGGCGCCTGGCTGCGGCTTGGCCCTACCCGACGGCTCCTACCTGACGGGCACGAGCGCGCTGGAGGTCCTCCTCGGCGCCCATCCCGACGGCATCCGGCTGGTGGACCGGGGCCCTTGGCCCCACCTGCGCAGGGCCGCGGCCCTGCTCGAGCGCCACCACCTCCCCCTTCGTCTCGCCGCCCGCGGCGACTGGATCGGCCTGGAGCCGCCGGAGACGCCCGATTCGGCATCCTGCCCCACGCCGGCGGCGTCGGCCTCGGAGCACGATGTGGGCACCGCCTGAGGTCCTGATCCTGGAGGACGACCCGCGCGAACTGGAGGAGCTGGCCGCGGTGGTCCGCGACACGCGCCTGGAGCCGGTCACGGCCTCCGGCCCGCGTCAGGCGCTGTCCCGCCTCGAGCACCGCCGCCCGATCCTGGCCCTGATCGACCTGGACATGTCCCGGGCGCCGGTCCAGGAGCGACGGGTGACCGTGTACGAGGTCCTCCGCCGCCTCCACCAGCGCCACGTGAACTGCGTCCCCCTGGTCTACTCGGCCGGGGTCGAGACCATCGACGATCAGGCCCGGGTCTACCTCCATCATCCCCGAGCCCTCTTCCAGTCCAAGCGACACGGCTACGACCGGCTCCGTCAGCGCATCGACGGGCTGCTCAGCGGCCGCTTCGGCGATCTGGCCCTGCGCGGCGGGGTGGTCGTCCACCTCCCCACCGGGGAGACGGCCGGCCACCGCGTGGCCGCCACCTTGCTGACCGCCACCCGGGCCAACCGCAGCGTGGTGCTCGGGGACAGCGACGCCCGGGCCGCTCGCCGTCTGGGCGAATGGCTGGCCCGTCTGGGCTCTCCGGTGGTGGTCAGGCCGCTGGGGCACCGCCACTACCAGCTGGCGCTGCGCGAGCCCGCGGAGGGATGAGCGGGGAGGCGTCCTGGCGGTGAGGCTGGAGCCGCAGGAGGCCGCCCGGCTGCCCCTGCCGGCGGCGCTCGTGGACCCCGAGGGCGAGGTCGTGACGGCGACGCCCGAGTGGCGCGGACCGGCGCCGGGCACCGTCCCGTACCACGCCGGCTACGGACACCTCCTCGTCGCCCCGGACGTCCCCGCACCCGAGCTCGATGTCCTGATGGGCCGGCTGCTGGAGGAGCTGGAAGCGGCGGCCGCCGGCGGCGGCGAGGCCGGCCGGCGAACCGAGGTGGTGAGGGCCGGACTGGCCCTGGTGGCCGGCCGCCCCCTCACCGGGCGGGGCACGGCCGAGACGGTCGTCGAGCTGGCCCGGGCGGCCGTCCGGGCGCGGACCCAGGGCCTCGAACTCGAGGTCGACGCCCCGCCGCCTCCGGTCACCGTCCCGGCGCCGGGTGCGGTGGCGCTGGCCATCGTCCAGCTGGCCGTGAACGCCTGGCGCCACGAGGGCGCCTCCCGGGTGGCGCTGCGGGTCGACCCCGTCCCGACCTTCTGGGTGGAGTGGCCGAGCACCCTCGCCGAGCCGCCCGCCATCCGTACCCATCGCCACGCCGCGCGCCGCCGGGGCTGGGGATGGGGCTACGTCCAGATGGTGGCCGACGCGCTGGGCGCGGTCGCCCTGCCGCCGGCGCCGGCCGGTCCCGGCCGCCGGGGAGCGGGGCTGGGTCTGGGGTCGCCCTGCCTCACCCTGCCCCTGGCCTGCGTGCGCCGGGGGCGCGTCGAGCGCTCGACCCCGGCCTGGGACGAGGACCCGGCCATGCCCCACCTGGGCGCGCCGGCGGGCGGGCTCTTGGGGCGGCTGGTCGCCGACGCCCTCGCCCGGGAGGGGCAGGTGGTCTACCACGACCTCTATCGGGCCAGGGCGACCGGCGACCGCACCTGGGTGGCGCTGGCCCCGGAGAGCGGCTCCAACCGGGCCCGTGACCTCCTGCACGGCCTCCGACACGAGCGGGCGCTCTGGGAGGCACCCGAGCCCCACGCGAGCCGGGTGGCGGCGCTGGCCACCCTGCTCGAGGTGGCACTGGGAGCCCCCTGGCCAAGCGTGCCGCCGAGCGTCTACGCCGAGGTCCTGCCCGCCGCCTGCCGCGCGCTCGGGACGCGGTGCCCGGAGCCGCTGGAGGTGCCGGCGCTGCCCGAGCCCCGGGTCGTCGCCTACCTGCTCGCCGAGCTGGGAGGTCGCCTGGTGCAGCGCGGCGAGGGGGTCTTCGTGGTCCCGGCCCCGGGCACGGCGGCCAGCCCCCTGGGGCGAGCACTGCGGGCCGGCCCGGGGGGCTGGATCAGGATCAACGAGGCCCTCGACCCGGGCTGAGGGCGAGCCACCGGCGCGGCCAGGCCCCCGTTCGCCTCCCTGGCCCGATTCCGAACGTGGGATCTATGCTGGCTGCCGTGGACGGTGAGACGCTGCTGCTCCACCAGTCGCATCCGGCGAAGATTGCGGTTGACGTCTCCGCCTCCGCGATCTCCGGCCTGCTGCTGTGGCGGCGGCACCTGCTCGCGGGTGCCACCGTCCGTTACCTGCTCCCCGTCGCTGGCTCGATCGCCGTCCTCTCCCTGGCCGACCTCTCCCGCCACCGCGAGCGCCGGGCCGGTCGCTACGTCCTCGAGCACATGCCGCCCGGCGCCCAGGTCGTCCGTCTCGCCGGCGACCTGGTGATGGCGCTCGGCTGCTGGCGCCGCCGGCCGCGGCTGATCGCGGCGGGCTCCCTCCTGGTCCTTGCCGGCTGGGCGCACGGCCTGGTGCTCGGGGCGCCGCCGGCCGCCCGACTTCGTCGCCTCCGCCCTCAGGCGCTCAGGCGGCCGGGCTCGGGCCATAGGCCCAGCCCCTGATCGACGTCACCCGGATCAGGATCACCGGTCCGCCCGGCTCACGCCCGCGGTACTGGGGGTACTTGCCGCACAGGCGACGGACGGGCTCCACCCGCTCCCTCTCGTCCTCGACCACGCGTGCCAGCCCGTCGGCCCGGACCCACCACAACCGCGACCAGTCCTCCTCGTAGTGGTCGGCCAGCACCGTCACCCGGGGATCGGCGCGCACGTTCCGCAGCCGCTCCAGGGCCGTGGTCCGCTTGGGCTTGTGGTCGACCGCGATCGCGATCGTGTCGCCCCAGAGGACGAAGGTGACCGGCACCAGGTGCGGCCGACCACCCCGGCCGACCGTGGCCAGCCGGGCGACGCGGGCGGCGGCCAGGCGGGCGCGGGCCTCCTCGGAGCTCAGGTCCACGGCTCGAACCTCCACCCACCCCCGGAAGACGGGCCCGCTGCAGAGCCGGGGTCACCGACGTCCGTCTCGATCACGGCCCGGAGTCGTACCATCTCATCCGTGCCAGAGCGGGGCCGCGCCGACCTCCACGTCCACACCTGCTTCAGCGATGGCTGGCCCACCCCCCAGGAGGTCGTCGACCGGGCCATGATCGACGCCGGCCTGGACGTGATCGCCATCACCGACCACGACACCATCGAGGGCGCCCTCCGCGCGGCAGACTACGCCGCCGGCCGCCCGGATGCGCCCAGCGTGGTCGTGGGCGAGGAGGTGTCG
The DNA here is from genome assembly GCA_021323605.1 of Bacillota bacterium. GTDB lineage: Bacteria > Chloroflexota > Dormibacteria > Dormibacterales > Dormibacteraceae > CADDZO01. Next base: position 15,979 of record JAJPKS010000073.1, read on the forward strand.
AGCTGTCAGGGGCACATCCTCGGCCTCTTCCTCGAACGCCACGTCCGGCCCGGCATGTCGGCTGCGGCCACCATCCACGCCATCCACGACCAGGGCGGCCTCGCCATCGCCGCCCACCCCTTCTGGCGCACCGAGCGTCGGGGACGGCAGGGCCGCGTCCACGGCGTCGGCTGGTGCGCGGCCGAGCTCGACTTCGACGCCGTCGAGGTGGAGAACGCGACCCCGGGCCTCTACCTCTACAACCAGATGGCCCACCGCCTGAACCAGGCCATCCACCGGGCTGAACTCGGGGGCTCCGACGCCCACATCCTGGATGCCATCGGACGCGCGTACACGAGCTTTCCCGGCCGCACGCCCCGGGCCCTGCGCACCGCCATCGAGACCGGGCGCACGCGAGCGCACCGGGAGCGGTACCGGGCCATTGGCCTCGTCCGCTACGCCGCCTGGGGAATCGAGCACCAGCGGCAGCGCTGGCTCGTCACCGCCGGCTAGACGACCGAGGACCAGCCCTGGATCTGGAACTATAATTGCCCGTACGCCCGTTTCCTTCGTCGACTCGATGGCCCGTATGCCCGCTTAGCTCAATGGATAGAGCGCATGGCTTCGGACCATGAGGTTAGGGGTTCGAATCCTCTAGCGGGCACCACGTCTTCCTGGCCTCGCCGGAAGGCACCTGGGCGGCTGGCGGAACTGGTAGACGCGCACGTTTGAGGGGCGTGTGGGGCAACCCATCCGGGTTCGAGTCCCGGGCCGCCCACCAGTTCTCGCGTGATCCCACGATCCCGAGGTCCATCCCGTGCCGGTGCGCCCGGTGCCCGCCGGGGCCACCGAGAGCCGTGCCCCGAGCCGATCGCGGCCCGCTCTCCGGTCGTCCCCGAGGGACCGTCCCATCCCTCGCCTCCCTGGCGACGCCGTCGCCAGTCTCGATCCGGCGGCTCTGGCCGCGACCGTCACCCACCACTTGCCAAGTGAGGATGAATGCCCCATCGTTCCCTCAAACGGGAGGTGACACCAGATGAGAGGGCTGATGCAGGACTACCCGCTCACGCTCCAGCACCTGCTGTGGCGGATGGAGCGGCTCTTCGCCCGCAAGGAGATCGTCTCCAGGACCGAGCAGGACGTGCACCGGTACACGTACGGGGACCTGGTCGAGCGCGTGAACCGGCTGGCTATGGCGCTGCACCGTCTCGGGGTCCGGGAGGGGGACCGGGTCGCCACACTGGCCTGGAACGACTACCGCCACCTCGAGCTCTACTACGCCGTGCCCTGCATGGGGGCCGTGCTCCACACCCTCAACCTGCGGCTCTTCCCCGATCAGCTGGAGTTCACCATCCGTGACGCCGAGGACGGCGTCGTGGTCGTCGACCGCACGCTGATCCCGGTGCTGGAGCGGGTCGCGGACCGCATCCCCAGCGTGCGCACGATCGTGGTCATCGACGGGGATGGACCGCTGCCCGAGCGGATCCGAGGGGAGGTCCACGACTACGAGCGGCTCCTCGCCGCCGAGGAGCCCCGCTACCCATGGCCGCGCCTGGACGAGAACACGGCCGCGGCCATGTGCTACACCTCGGGCACGACCGGCAACCCCAAGGGCGTCGTCTACTCCCACCGCTCCCAGTTCCTGCACGCCATGTGCGTGCTCCAGGCCGACAGCATGGGGCTCTCGGAGCGAGACGCGGTTCTGCCGGTGGTGCCGATGTTCCACGCCAACTGCTGGGGTGTCCCCTACGCCGCGGGCATGGCGGGCAGCAAGGTGATCTTCCCCGGCCGCTTCCTAGGCGACGCCCAGGTCCTCGTCGACCTGGCCGAGCAGGAGGGGGCCACGGTGATGGCCGGCGTGCCCACCATCTGGATCAACGTGCTCCAGATCCTGGAGCGCACCGGCCGCCGGCTGCCCCGGGTGCGGAGCGTGCTCTGCGGCGGCTCGGCCATCCCCCGTGGCCTCATGGAGGGCATGGACCGGGTCGGCCTGCGCATGATCCACGCCTGGGGGATGACCGAGACCTCGCCGGTGGGCAGCTTCGCCCAGGTCAGGAGCTGGACCCCACCCGAGCGGGAGCTGGAGGTGCGGCTCAAGCAGGGCGCCGCCGCCCCCGGGGTCGAGATCCGTATCGCCGACCTGGCCACGGGGGAGGAGCTGCCCTGGGACGGGGTCGCCTTCGGCGAGATCCAGTGCCGCGGGCCCTGGATCGCGGCCGCCTACAACCGCAACGCCGACCCCGACCGCTTCACCGAGGACGGCTGGCTCAGGACCGGGGACGTGGCCACGATCGACCCGGACGGATACCTCGCCATCGTCGACCGCACCAAGGACGTGATCAAGTCGGGCGGTGAGTGGATCAGCTCGGTGGAGCTGGAGGGGGCGATCATGGCCCACCCCAAGGTCCTGGAGGCGGCCGTGATCGGCCTCCAGCACCCCACCTGGCAGGAGCGGCCGGTGGCATACGTCGTCCCCAAGCCCGAGTTCAAGGGTCAGGTGACGGCGGAGGAGATCCAGGGGTTCCTGGCCGACAAGGTGGCCCGGTGGTGGCTGCCCGACGAGATCAGGTTCATCGACGAGCTGCCCAAGACCTCCACCATGAAGTTCGACAAAAAGGCACTGCGGGCCACGGCGGAGCCGCTGGCGGCGGCGCGGTCGGCTTCGTAGCTCCGAGCCGTGGCCGGCGGGACCGGGGAAGGTGCCCGGCCCCGTCCCGGCCACGGCCTCTATACTGGTGGTCCGATCTGCACTGCGGCGGTGGCGGAACGGCAGACGCGCTAGCCTCAGGAGCTAGTGGGGGCAACCCCGTGGAGGTTCAAATCCTCTCCGCC
>JAJPKS010000311.1 GCA_021323605.1 Bacillota bacterium
GGCCCCGACCTCGTCGACCGGTTGAACCGGCGCACGGTGTGGCTGGTGGGGTCGGTGCTCCAGGCCGAGCTGCCCCGGCGTCAGCGCCTGCTGGAGACCGGTGATCCGGCCCTGGCCGAGGAGCTGCTGGCCGATGAGCTGGCCCGGATGCGTCGCCTGGGACGGTTGGGAACGCCGCCCGCGCAGCCGCCGTCCCCGAACTGAGCGCCCATCCGACGGGGGGGGGGCCGGGTGTCCTCACGCCTCACCGGGCCTCCGCCGGGGAGGCGGGCGAGGTGCCGGCGTCCGGCTTCCCTTCCGATCGCCCGGGCTCGTCGAGGCCGCGACCGGACAGCGGACGCCAGCCGACGCCGTCCCACCAGCCGGTGTCGTCGGGCGAGCGACGGGCGGTGGGGGGGGCCGTGAGTTCGGCGCTGATCCAGGTCGACCCGTCCCACCACCAGCCACGGTCCTCGCTCATGGGCACCGGCTGGGGATTGGGACGCGGCCCCAGGGCGAGGACCAGGGCCACCGCCCACCCCAGCGCCGTCAGCCCCAGGGTGAGGTCGATGGCCACCGCCAGCCAGACGTCGCGAGGATCGCGCAGGACGGCGACGATGGCCGGCGCCAGGTACAGGGGGACCAGCACCAGGAGATAGGGCAGCAGCCGGAGGTAGAGGTCCAGCGGGTCCAGCGTCGCCAGGCGACAGAGGTCCGGGGCGCTCGAACAGGCGTCCAGGAGTCCCACGATGTCCGCGGGAAGGGAGAGCAGGAGGCCGAGGAGGAACAGACCGAGCGCGAGGAAGCCCCAGCGCTCTCGCCAGCCACCCCTTCGCTGGAGGTCCCCGACGTTGGCGCAGACCAGGATCAGCCACACCGTGGCCAGGTCGGAGACGAAGCGCAGGGGGTCCAGGGCGACCACCGCCACCACCCCGGCGGCGGTGAAGCCCAGGTAGCCGAGCGAGGCGACGCACATCCTCCAGAGGGAGCCGGTTCGGAACCCCGGCACGTAGCGGCGCCAGTCCCGCGGCGGCCGCGACCTGCGCGCCGGCGTTCCCAGGGTGGGCCGCCAGTCGTGTCCGTCCCACCACCAGTAGAGGTCCTGCGAGAACGTGATCCCGGCCGCCATCCCGCCAGGGCGAGGGTAGGACGGATGTCCTCACCCGGCAAGCGAACGCGCCCTTCCCGCCGGCGGAGCGGCGACGAGGTACGGATTTCGAACTTGCCGGGCGGGGCCGGGCGGCCACACCGGTGGCGTGGCCGGATACGATCATTTCTGCCCGGTGGCACGGGCTTCGGAGATCTTCGCCGAGCGCTGGACGCCCCTGGTGGTCAGGGAGCTGCTGGCCGGTCACGAGCGCTTCAACCGGATCCGCTGCGGCCTGCACCGCATCTCGCCCGGGTGTTGCGGCAACGGCGTGCCTGAGGTCGAGCCGCCGTCGGTGCCGGGCCCGTCACTCGGCGGTCCGGGGCCGAGGTCGGGCTGCGAGTTCCCCCCGCGCGACGGGTAGACTCTTAGCCGTATTGGCGAAGAGTTCTACCCCCCACCGGCGGCCACGTCGGCACACCACGCGCGCGCGCCAGCCCAACGGAGAGGGCGAGGTCCAGAAGGAAGAGGCGGTCGTCCTCGATGCCACGGTGACCCAGGCGCTGCCCAACGCCATGTTCGAGGTGGAGCTGGACAACGGCCATCGATTGATCGCTTACGCCGCGGGCCGGATGCGTCGCTACTTCATCCGGATCACGCCGGGCGACCGGATCCGCGTCGAGCTGTCCCCGTACGACCTGACACGCGGCCGCATCGTCTACCGGTACCGCGACTAGCGCGCCCGGTGCGCCGGCGGTCGGGCAGTGCCCGGGGCGGGACCAGCCCCGGGCACTGGTCGGAGGGGCCGCCGGGGTCCGGTCGCCGCGCTCGTCGAGGCCGGCGGGACCGTGTGCGACTGCGGCTCCGATGTCAGGTGGAGTAGACTCCCGCCTCATGCTCGCGGAGTACGCTGCCGGGGCGCGCAACGCCGTGCGCACCTGCCTCAACGTCCACGAGGGGGACCGGGTGGCCGTGATCCGGGACCGCGGCCGGGCCGACATCGCCGAGGCGGTCGTGGAGGAGGCGCTGGCGGCGGGCGCCGAGGTCGTGGACTGGGTCATGGAGGAGTGGGTCCGGCGGCCGGCCCGGGAGTTCCCGAAGCGTCTCGCCGACGAGATCCTGGCGTTTCGGCCCACGGCCTCGTTCTTCATCGCCGAGGGTGAGGAGGGCGAGCTCGCCTTCCGCCAGCCCATGCTGCACCTCCTCGTCCGGCAGCTCGGCTGCCGCCACGGCCACATGATCGGCATCGAGCGAGCGCTGATGCTGGACGGCATGGCCGTCGACTACGGGGAGGTGTACCGCGTCACCCGGCGGGTCCACGAGGCGGTGCGCGGGGCCGCCCGGATCGAGGTCGCGACCCGGGCCGGGACGGAGCTGACCGCCCTCTTCTCTCCGCGCTACCGGTGGGTACCCTGCGACGGCCGCTACTGGGAGCAGGGGCGCTGGGGCAACCTCCCGGAGGGCGAGGTCTTCACCACCCCCTACCGGGTGGACGGCGTGCTGGCGGGAGAGGAGCTGGGCGACCACTTCGCCCGGCGCTACGGTCTCCTGGAAGAGCCGGTGCGGCTGCGCATCGAGGACAGCCGGGTGGTGGGGGTGGACGCCGGCTCCCGCCCGGAGCTGGGCCGGGAGATCGAGCGGTACCTGGCCCAGAGCCCGGACTCGAATCGGGTGGGCGAGTTCGCAATCGGGACCAACATCGGGCTGACCAGGATCGTGGGGAACTTCCTGCAGGACGAGAAGTTCCCCGGGGTGCACATCGCCTTCGGCGATCCCTACGGCCACGAGACGGGGGCGGAGTGGTCGGCTCCCTCGCACGTGGACGTGCTCGCCAGCCGTGCCGATGTCTGGGTGGACGGTCGCCAGGTCATGGAGGCGGGCCGCTTCCTGATCTGACCGCCGACCCCGGGGTCGGCCCCGGTCCGGGGCCGACCCCGCGCCGGAACGACGGGCGGTTCACGGCCTCGATCGATCCGTCGGCGCGGCTCAGGCGGTGGCCGGCTCGGGCTCCTCGTCCGGCTCGGGCACGGCCTCGAAGCTGGGTCGCTGGCGCCCCCGGAGCGGGACCTCGCGCATGAACAGGCTGGCCACCAGGGCGACGACGAGGATCCCGGCCGAGAGCAGGAAGAGGTCGTGGAGCGTGTCGGCCAGGCCGATCCGGGTGGCCTCGATGACCCGCTCCAGGATGGGGAGGGCCTGAGGGGGCACCTGCTGCCGGAGGTGGGCGAGGTTACCGGGGTCGAAGAGGGCCTGGGGGCTCCCTCCGCTCCCGCCCACCGGCAGCCGGACCTGGATCGGGAGGTGCAGCGCCGCCACCCGGGCCTGGACGGCCCCGGGGAGATGGCTGGACAGGATCGAGCCCAGGACGGCGGTGCCGACGGTGCCGCCCAGGTTGCGCCAGAACTGGATCTGGCTGGAGGCCACGCCCAGGAACCGGCGCGGGACCGCGGCCTGGACGGCGGCGATGGTGAGCGGGAAGGTCATGCCCAGCCCGGCGCCGACGATCACGATGTCCCGCGTCACCTCCAGCCGGCTGCTGTGGACCCCGACCCGGGAGAGGAGGTACATGCCGAGGATCATGATCGCCACCCCGATCGTGCCCAGGAAGCGGTAGCGGCGGATGCGGGTCATGACCTGGCCGGTGAGCACGCTGAAGACCAGGACTCCGAACATCATCGGGGTGACCAGCTGGCCGGAGTTGGTGGCGGTCACGCCCAGGACGCCCTGGTAGACGAGGGGGACGAAGATGATGGTCCCGAACATGCCCAGGGCGCTGAAGAAGGCGACCAGCACGGAGACCGTGAACACGTTGCCCCTGAAGAGGCCGAGGGGCACGATGGGGTGCTCGGCACGCCGCTCGACACCGAGGAACACCGTCAGCATCACCGCGGCCGCGGCCAGCAGCCCCAGCACCTCGGGCGAGGTCCAGGCGTGGGTGTTGGTGATGGAGAGGGCGACCAGCAGGGGCACCAGGCCGGCGGCGAGCGTCGCGCAGCCCGGCCAGTCCACGTCGCGGATCGAGGCCCGGGAGCGCACATAGGGCAGGGCGAGCGCGACCAGGGTCACGGCCACGATCCCCACCGGCACGTTCACGTAGAAGACCCAGCGCCATCCCGGGCCATCGGTCAGGTAGCCGCCGACGGTCGGCCCGACCACCGAGGAGAGGGCGAAGACGGCACCGAAGATCCCCTGCATCCGCGCCCGCTGCTCGACCGAGAAGAGGTCGGCGAGCACGGTGAAGACGCTGGCGAAGAGCATGCCGCCGAACGCCCCCTGCAGCCCGCGGAAGAGCACCAGCTCCAGCATGTCCCGCGACTGCCCGCAGAGGGCGGAGGCCCCGACGAAGCCGATCATCCCGGCCAGCAGGAAGGGCTTGCGGCCGAACATGTCCCCCAGCTTGCCGGCGATGGGCACGATCACGGTCGAGGTGAGCAGGTAGGCGGTCGTCACCCAGGCGTAGTAGTCCAGGCCCTTCAGGTCGGCCACGATGCGGGGCATCGCGGTGCCCACGATCGTCTGGTCGAGGGAGGCCAGCAGCAGGGCCAACATGACCCCGACCGTGGCCGTGATCAGACGGCCGCGGGACGGTCGCTCGGCGGGCATGCCGTCACCTCCTTGGTGCATCGATGTGGGGCCCGAGGCCCGGTGCGGCAAGGCACCGGTCATCGGGACTTGAGGTTCTGGACCAGTCGAAGGCACAGGTGCCGGAGCTGCGCCAGCTCCTCCGGGGAGAGGCCCCGGGCACAGCGGCCCTGGAACCCGATCGCCTCCTCCCAGAGGCCGTCGACGCGCGACCGTCCGGCCTCGGTCAGTCGAGCCAACACGGACCGGCGGTCGGTGGGATCGGCGACCCGGATCACCAGCCCGTCCTGCTCGAGGTGGTCGATGAGCCCGGTGATGTTGCGCGGGCTCACGTGCAGCAGGGCCGCCAGCTCCCCCAGGGGGATGCCCTCAGGATGGTGGTAGAGACGGAAGAGGACGGCCAGCCGGCCCTCGCTCAGACCGTGCTTCTCGGTCCAGCGCTCCATGCCCTGGTGCAGCAACCGGGCGGCGACGCCGAGGGCGGAGAGGGCCTCGGCAGTCGGGCGCGCCGCCGGCGGGAGGTGCTCGCCGGCGAGCCGCCGCACCTCGGGTGAGTACAACCGGCCGTCCTCATCGGGGACGGGTTCCGGCGTTGCAATCGTGAAGCGCTTCATATCGAAGCTGTTCGAAGTGTACGACTTCATTTTTTTCTTCCCAACCCGGCCGGGCAGCGTATTGTTCCATGAAGTTTGGTTGCGGCGGTCGGTGATCGAGCCCGCCCGGACGTGACCGGCGGGTGAGCGAAGTGGATGGATCGCGTGGTGATCCGGGAGGGAGCCAGGGCGCGGCGGTGAGGTATGAGCTGCCGATGCGGGTGGCGCCCGAGGTGTCGGCGGCGCTGGAGGAGCAGCGGCCGGTGGTCGCCCTCGAGACCTCGATCGTGGCCCAGGGCCTTCCCCACCCCGCCAACCTGGAGGCGGCCGCCGCCTCCGAGGCCGCGGTGCGTGCCCGGGGTGCGGTGCCGGCCACCGTCGCCGTCGTCGACGGCGTGCTCCGCGTCGGCCTCACCGTGGAGGAGGTGGAGCGCCTGGCCCGGCCCAGGACCGGGGTGCGGAAGCTCGGCTCCAGGGACCTGGGCCCCGCTCTGGCCACGGGTGCCACCGGGGCCACCACCGTGGCCGCGACGGCACGGGTGGCGGCCCTGGTCGGCATTCGCTTCCTGGCCACGGGCGGCATCGGCGGGGTCCATCGCGGGCGCGCCATCGACCAGTCGGCGGACCTGTTCGAGCTGGCCCGGTCCCCGGTGGCGGTGTTCTGCTCCGGGCCCAAGACCGTTCTCGACGTCGCCGCCACCCTGGAGCGGCTGGAGTCGCTGTGCGTCCCGGTCCTGGGCTACGGGTGCGACGAGTGCCCGGCCTTCTACGTCGCCCGGAGCGGCTGCCCGGTGTCGCAGCGGGTCGACGATCCGGACACGGCCGCGCGGGTGCTCGCCGCCGTCTGGGCCACGGGCGGGGCGGGGGTGGTGGTGGCGGTCCCGCCCCCGGAGGAGCTGCCCGAGGCCGAGGCCGCCGTGCGCCGGGCCCTGGCCGTCACCGGGGCCAGCGGCCAGGCCCTCACGCCCGCCCTCCTGGCCGAGGTGGAGCGGCACTCCAGGGGGCGGTCGGTTGCGGTTAACTTGAGGCTGGTGGCCAGCAACGCGGCCGTCGCGGCGGAGTGCGCGGCGGCCATGGCACGGGGGGACGCCGGGTGATCGTCGACGCTCACCTGGACATCGCCTGGAACGCCCTCGCCCACGGTTGCCGTTTCGACGCCCCGCCGGCCCGGGGCCACCTGGTCTCCCGGCCGGCCCTGGAGGCGGCCGGGGTGGGCATCGTCTTCTGCACCATCTTCTGCCCCCCGGGCGGACGGGCGCTGGCCGGCGGGTTCGGCTACGAGACCCCGCGCGAGGCCCACCTCATCGCCCGGGCCCAGCTCGGCTACTACCGGAGCGTCGGCCTGCCCCTGATCCGGGACCGTCGCGACCTCGATCGTCACCTGCGCCGCTGGCGCCGCCAGGGTCCGGCCGGCGTCCTCCTCATGGAGGGGGCCGACCCGATCGAGAGCCCGGGCCAGATGGGCTGGTGGGCCGAGCAGGGGGTGAGGATCGTGGGGCCGGCCTGGGGCCGCACCCGGTACGCGGGCGGCACCGGGGAGCCGGGCGGGCTGACGCCGGCCGGCGTGGAGCTGCTGCGGGCCATGCGCTCGACCGGCACCATCCTGGACCTCAGCCACCTCGCCGACCGGGCCCTGACCGAGGCGCTGGAGCTCTGGGACGGTCCGGTGATGGCCTCGCACAGCAATGCCCGGCGCCTGGTCCCGGGGGACCGCCAGCTCGAGGACGGGACGGTGATGGAGATCGCCGCGCGCGGGGGCATGGTCGGGGTCAGCTTCTGCGGCGGTCATCTGCGCGCGGACGGCCGGCGGCCCCGGCTCCAGGACGTCGTCGAGCAGATCGCACACCTGGCCCGGGTCGCCGGGGTCGAGCACGTGGGGCTGGGGACCGACCTGGACGGGGGGTTCACGGCCGAGCGGGCGCCGCTGCGCCGGCTGGAGCAGTTGGGAGAGCTCCGTCGCCTGTTGCTCCGGCGGTTCACCGGACGGGAGACGGAGGGGATCCTGGGCGGCAACTGGATCGAGTTCCTGCGTCGCAACCTGGCTCTGTCAAAGGAGGGGTCATGAACGACGAGCAGCGCATGGTGCACGACTTCCACGAGCGCTTCGGCCTGGTTCGCCATGCGCGGCCGACCTGGCCCGGGAAGGACGTGCACCGCCTGCGGACGCTCTTGATCGAGGAAGAGCTGGCCGAGTTCCGGAACGCCGGCGAGGCCGAGGATCTGGTGGGCATGGCCGACGCCCTGGCCGACCTGCTCTACGTGGTCTACGGCGCCGCCGTGGAGGCCGGCATCGACCTCGAGCCGATCTTCGCCGAGATCCACCGCTCCAACATGTCCAAGGGGGACGCCGCCCGCTGCCCGCGGCGTCCGGACGGCAAGGTCCTGAAGGGGCCGGGGTACGAGCCGCCCCGGGTGCGGGAGGTGCTGGCCCGCCAGCTCGAGCAGCCGGCGGCCGTGGCCATCGGCTGAGGCCGCGCGGCCGCCCGGTCGCGACCGGGCACCAGGGCCGGGGCCGGGGTGAAGGCCGCGGGCTCCGGGGGGATGCCGGTCACGAGCGGGCGGGGTGTCATGGAAACCATCAGGATGGCCGATGGTTCGACCGGCGGCGGCTTGCTTTACACTGGGAACGCGCTTTCCCCATGCCGAGCGAACGGGACTCGGGCTACCTGGCTGCCGCCAACGAACGCTCCACCGACGCCCAGCGGCTCTTCGGTGCCGGCCGTCACTGCGGTGCCATCTACATGGCCGGCTACGCGGTCGAGTGCCGGCTGAAGGCACTCCTGGAGGGGCTGGGCAGGAACTTCCCGCGTGCCGGAGCGAGCGGGCACGACCTCTGCCGCCTGTGGGAGGCGGCGGGCTTCCGGTTACGGGATCTGAAGGGTTACCGCCGAGACTTCGTGA
>JAJPKS010000384.1 GCA_021323605.1 Bacillota bacterium
CGACGGGCCGTCGCTTCCTCCCAGTCGATCTCCTCGTGCTCCAGCCAGTCGAGCGCCCGCTGTCGCCATTCCTCCGGGATCGGGACCTTCAGCTCCGCATGCCGGACGACCAGCCCGGCCAGCGCCAGCCGGGCCTCGTCGTCCCAGTCGTCCGGCACCCGGTCCCGCCCGATGGCATCCCACAACGCCTCGATCGACGCTTCCAGCGTGCGCGGGTCCGCCAGCCTCTGCTGCACTTGCTCGTACGTCAAGGGATTGCGGTCGTCCATCAACTCCTCGTACCGGCCCCCATGGACGCGGTCGAAGCCGGCGTCCAAGGCATCGGACGCACCGTCGTTCTCGTAGCTCTTGACGCCCCAGTGGCCCATGGGTCGCTCGCGGCTTTGCCGCTCGCTCCAGTGGTCAGTGGTCAGTGGTCAGTGGTCAGTGGTCAGTGGTCAGTGAGCAGGGGTCGGTGGTCAGTGGTCAGTGAGCAGGGGTCGGTGGGCAGGGGTCAGGGAGGATGAGGTTCGGGCCGCCCCGGACACCGCTATGCCTCCAACCTCCGCGCCATCTTCATGAGAGCCTCGAGGCGGCGAGGGGCGGCGACGAATGTCGGCGTCGTGATGGGGGTGCGGCGGACCATCTCGGCGGCGGAGAGGACCTCGCCGTCGATGGTGCCGAAGCGACAGCCCGCCTCCTGGGCGATGACGGCGCCCGCGGCGACGTCGTGGGCCTGCTCGCCGAGGAACGTGCAGGCTTGCAGGCGATCGGCCGCCACGAAGATCTGCTCGCAGCAGGCGCTGCCCAGGTCGCGGAGCCGGCCGGGGAGCGAGCGGGGGTCCACGACGCGCAGCGCGTTCGTCCCGACGCAGACATTATCCTGGGTGTGGAAGGCCTCGGCGTCCCCGGCGGCGAGGCGCCGGCCATCGAGCCAGGCGCCGCCCCCCTTGAGGCCCCAGTACAGCTCCCCGAGCGGGGGGACGGCGATCACGCCCAGCACCGGCTCTCCGCCGATCAGCAGGCCGATGCTGATGGCCCAGAGCGGTAGGCCGTGGACCAGGTTGCCCGTGCCGTCGATCGGGTCGATCGTCCAGCGGCGGGGGCCCGTGCCCCCCTCGGCGCCATATTCCTCGCCCGTGAGCCGATCGCCGGGGAATCGCGCCCCCAGTCGCTCGCGGATCAGGCGCTCCAGGTCCTGATCCAGGTCGGTCACGTAGCTCCGGTTCTCTTTCTCGTGGGGCGTGACCCCGCCGCGGCGCGCCCGCGCCACCTCGGCGGCCTCGAGGGCCAGGGATTTGACGAACTCCAGCTCCTCGGCGAGATCCAGTTCGGCTTCCGGCGAGTCGGCCATCGGCGGGGTCTTCCCTGTCGCGTGGTCGGTGGGCGGGGGACCGTCGGTGAGCCTTCAGCGTAGACGATCCGCCGCGTCACCGACAAGCCCCGGGGCCCCGCCGAGCGACCCTCCCCTCTACTCCAAATCCGCCAAACTCCGGAGGATACGTCCCATCGCCTCCTCGTCGAGATCGATCGCCTCCTGGAATTCGAACTCATCCGAGCCTTCGGCCGAGGGGTGACGCGGGCCCGACTTCGCCGGCCGATCGAGGACCGCGTCGGACCATTCGCTCTTCCAGGTCTGACGGATCCGCGCCAGGGCGCGCTCGACGGTGGCCAGGGAGCAGCCGAGCTTCGCGCGGATCGCTTCGTTGGTGGATCCGGTGAGCTTCCAGAGCGCGACCCGCCGCAGCGCATCGCTGTCGAGCAGGCTGAGCAGCCGTTGGCAGGCGTCGAGGGCGAGCAGCATCAATTCGGGCGACAGGGCCGCGGCGGGAATCTGGTCCAGGATGAATTCATCGCTGGTCGTCCCCGCCGAGCGCTTGGCCTGGTGCAGGAGGCGGAGCACCTCGTGCGCGGTGGCGGAGCGCAGGACCTTGTGCAGATCGACCCGATGCCCCAGCTTGAGCCGGCCACACTCGATCGCGCGGCAGACCTTGGTGAAGGCGCGCTCGGCGGCGTCCTCCTCGTCGGCCGGTCCGGTCGGGGCATGCAGGGCCCGGAGCCGCTTGCGGGCGTAGCACGCCAGGTCGGCGAAGAAGTATTCCCACAGCTCCCGCGCGGCGTCGTTCCGACGCGGCAGGTCGCCCCCCTCGAGGTCCCGCATGAATCGCGTGATCGTGCCGCCGGCCTCCATCTTCCGCCTCCCCGGTCCCCCTGGAGCTTCCTCCGACCCTCCTTAATCTTACCGAGCTGGCGCGCCATTGTGTCGCGGAATCCCGGGGGATGAGTCGCGCCTCGACCTCGTTCAGGTATCGGGGCCGCCGATGAGGGCATTAGACGGAGGGCTGGTCGAGCGGGCCCACTCGCCGTCCCGAGCGGGCCGGCGACGGCCGGGCCCCATGCGCCGCCGGGCTCCCGAACGGCGCCCGATCCCCACCGTGGGACGAGCCCGCACCGATCGACTTGCCCCCGGGCGAGGTCCCCTGCGAGAATGGCCCGTGCCCGGGCGAGGTCGCGAGCCGGTGAGGAGCGGGACGTGGTCGATTTGAGCGTAGCGTTGGGACGCCTGGCGCTGGCGAATCCGGTGCTGGTCGCTTCGGGGACATTCGGCTACGTCCGCGAGATGGCGCCATTGGTCCGGCTGGAGCGGCTCGGGGGGGTGATCCCCAAGACGGTGACCTTCCGCCCCCGGGCGGGCAACCCGACGCCGCGCACGGTCGAGACCGCGTCGGGCCTGCTCAACGCGATCGGCCTGGACAACGACGGCATCGCCCATTTCATCGAGCACCACCTGCCGTACCTGCGCACCGTGGGCACGGCGGTGATCGCCAACATCGCCGGCGAGGACGAGGACCAGTTCGTGGCGATGGCCGAGATGCTGGGGGCCGAGCCGGGCCTGGCCGCGGTCGAGCTGAATATCTCCTGCCCGAACGTCAGCCACGGGCTGGACCTGGGCGTCGATGCCGCGGCGGTCGGGCGGCTGGTGCAGCGGGTGCGCGCGTCCTGCCCGCTGCCGATCATCGCCAAGCTGACGCCCAACGTGACCGACATCGTACCGATCGCCGCGGCAGCGGCCGA
>JAJPKS010000240.1 GCA_021323605.1 Bacillota bacterium
CAGTACCCGCCGGCGATGGCCGAGGGCGGATTCCCGGAGGGGACGTGGTCCCACGGGGCCACCGCCAGCCAGCGCCAGTCCCCGGCCAGGGTCCCCGACAGCTCCAGGTCCAGGGTGGCCACGAAGATGGCCGCGAACAGGGCGAAACGGGGCGTGCGCAGGATGCACCAGGCCAGGACGGGGAAACAGAGCGCGCCCTGTACGTCGAGCCGGTGGGTGAACACCGGCAGCAGGGTCAGGCCCAGGACCACGTACAGCGCGCAACCGCCCAGGATGACCAGGGCCGCCCGGCGGCCGTGGCGGCGGAAGACCGGAAGCTCGCCGGCGGTCAGGCCGAACCAGTACACCAGCCCGTGGCCGGGGGGCACGTAGAGGGGGATGTTGCCGAGGCGGTACCGGTAGACGCCCCAGACCTGCGATCCCAGTACCTCGAACCCGGTCGCGACCACCACGCACAGCCAGACCTGGCGACGGCGGTCCTCGGGCAGTCGGCGTGTCACCAGCCACAGCACGAGAAAGGTGAGGAGGCCGAGACCCCGCTGCACCCAGAGGCCGCCCGGACGACCGTCCAGGGCCAGGACCAGGGGGGTGTAGGCGAGGAGGAAGAGGTGGACGCGGTAGGGCTTCAGCAGGTCCGCGGCACGTCGCAGACGAGGGCGGGCCTCGCCGGGCGGCCGCCGAGCCGGCTCGGTCGTCTCGGTGCCGGAACGTGGCCTCCGAGCGACCACTCCTGCCCCCGGCCGCGTCGATCCCGGTCTCCTCACCCTCGATCCGCCGGCGGCTCCTCCTCCTCGGCTTCCGGGCCGGGTGAGGGGGCGGGGCCCGACTTGGGCTCGGCCCGCTCGGAGGGTGGCGGCAGGGGGATGGCCTCGCCCTCCAGGATCGGCCCGCGGGGTGGCACGGGGCCGGGGGGTGCACCCCGGGGCGTAGGGCGGCGTGGCCCGGCCGGTCCCCAGGGGGCCGGGCCGGCCTCCTCTGGGGGCCGGCGGGGCGGGAGAGGGGCTCCCGGGGTCCAGCCGGGAGGGGGGCCGCCGGGGCGGGTCGGCTGCCACCCACGCGGCGGGGGCAGGGGGCCGCCCGGGGGACGCGTGCCGGGGGCCCCCGGCTGGCCGGGGAGCTGTCGGCCCCGGCCCGGGGGGGTCGGAGGTGGGGCCTGGCCGGGGACGCCGGGACCCCACGGCCCCGGCCCGACGCGGGCGCCACCGGGCCGGGCGGCGCCGGGGGGCGGAATCGGCCCGTCCGGCCGCCCCGGCGGCCAGGCCCCGGGCTGGCCCGGCCCCAGCGGTCGCCCGTATCCGCGCGGGTAGGGGCTCACCTGGGGCCTCACTCCCCGCCGCGAACGGACGACCCAGACCACGGCCGCGACCAGGGCGGCCACCAGCACCAGGATGATGCCCAGGCCGAGCGGCGAGGAGAGGAAGCCGGCCAGGATGCCCGGCCGGCCACGTGCCGCCGGGACCACGGTGGGGCTGGCGATCGCGGTCGGGGTGGCGGTCGGGGTGGGGGTTGCGATCGGGGTGGGGGTGGACGAGGGTAGTGGGGCCTGCACCAACAGCTGGGCGCAGCGCGGCTGGGGTTGCTGCTGGACGCAGATGATGTGCGAGCCCTGGACGGCGTCGCCGGGGATCGTGACCGACTGGGTGAAGTCGCCCTGCTGGTCGGCCACGGTGGCTCCGAGCTGGTGGTCGGGGGTGTCCAGGAAGAGCACGATGGGCTCCCCGGGCTCGAACTGGCTGCCGGTGACCGTCAGCTGGCTCCCGGCCGGCCCGGCGGCGGCGCTCAGATCGACGATCCCGTGCGCCGGGATCGGGGTCGGGACCGGGGTCGGGATCGGGGTGGAGGGGGTGGGGATCGAGGTCGGGTACGGGGTGGGGTCGGCGTCGGCGAGCGTGACCATCCAGACCAGGGCCGCCAGCGGCACGAAGAGGAGCCCCCTCATACGGGTGGCCAGGGTACCGACCAGGCCGAGGTCGGATGCGGCATCCGCCACGCCGGCTTCAGGATGGTGTTCACGCGCTGCCGCAGCATATCCAATTCGTCCCGGTCGATCAGCTCGGAGAGGGCCTGGGCCAGCTCCCCGCCCTCGAGCGAGCCGGCGGCTCGCTCCAGGTCGGGACGGAGCCGTCGGGGCAGGGGCCGGCCGGCGAAGTCCCAGATCACCGTGCGCAGCTTGGGCTCGACGTGGAAGGTCAGGCCGTGGTCGATGATCCAGACCCGACCCCGGTCGTCGGTGAGGCAGTGCCCCGCCTTGCGATCGGCGTTGTTGGCCAGGACGTCGAAGAGGGCGATCTCCATCCAGACCGGGTTCCGGCGGCCGTCCGAACTCAGGTGGTGCAGCTCCGGCCGGGCGTCGACGAACAGCTGGAGCGCCCCCACCCCGTGGGGCGCCTGTTCCTTGACCACGGTGGGGGGCACACGGGGCCAGCCCAGGTACCGGGCCAGCAGGTAGGCGGCGACCTCTCGGCGGTAGAGGGTGCCGGTGGGGAAGTCCCAGAGGGGTGACTCCCCCCGCGCCGGCTTGTAGACGGCCAGCAGGCGCTCCGGCGGTCCGCAACCGCCGCGCAGCTCGACCAGGAAGGTGTAGTTGGACGACCGGCGGAACAGTCCCTTCAGCTCGACGATGGGGAGGCGCCGGAGCGCCGCTTCGACCGCGACGGGGTCAAAGGATGGGCCGGGATCCATTGGCGGCCGGACAGGGATGCCCGCTGGGGTCGATGGGCAGACCGCAATAGGGACAGGCGGGGCGGCCGGCGGCCAGGACCCGCTCGGCCTGGCGGGTGAACGCGACGACCTGCTCGGGCGTGACCCAGAAGCGCGCCGTGGCGAGCTGGCCCGGATCCTGGTCCTCCCTCTCGGGTGCCTGCCGGGCGACGATCACGAACCGGCGTTTGCTCTCGTGGTACCCGAGCCCGAGCTCGCCGATGGTCCACTCCGGTTCGCCGGGCTCGGCCGGCGGGGGTGTCTCGCCCTCGGCAGGCTGCAGGCCCTGGGCCTCCAGCAGCTGCCGCATCCGGATCACGAGGCCCTGCACGTGGAACTTCTCGCAGTAGAGGACGAAGCTCTCACCGCCGCGGCTGGCGCGGAGGAAGAACTGGCGGCGGCCGGGAGGGCCGATCGTGCCCACGCCCATGCGGTCGACCGGGTCGAGGTCTATGCTTCGCGCCACGGTTCAGAG
>JAJPKS010000062.1 GCA_021323605.1 Bacillota bacterium
GGAGCAGGTCCTCGGTGGCCGGCCCGGCCAGGCCGGCGGCGCGGTCATCCCCCATGCGTCGAGTATGCCCCCCGGCGACGCTTCACGGACGCCGGGCCATGCCTCGCGACCCCCGGTGGCCGGCGATATGGCTCGATCCTGGCGCGGGGGAAGCGCCGTGATCCTCAGCCGCGGAGGGCCGTGAGGTTGAGCCCGATCACACCCAGGATGACCAGGGCCAGGGAGGCCAGCTTGAGCGCACCCAGGGGTTCCTGGAACCAGAGGACGCCGATGGTGACGATCGCTGCCGTCCCGAGGCCGGACCAGACGGCGTAGGCGGTGCCGATGGGGATGGTCCTGATCGAGAGGGTGGCGAGGGCGAGGCTCACCGCGTAGCAGCCGAAGATGGCGATCGAGGGCAGGGGTCGGGTGAGGCCGTTCGAGAGTTTCATCGTGGTCGTGCCCACGATCTCGAACGCGATCGCCAGCAGCAGCTCGCCCCAGCCCAGGAGCTTCACTCACCCAATGCTCCGTCGGGGCAGGGATGGAGGGCAAGCCACCGGGCAGCGGCCGTCTCCGGGTGCCCGGCGCGCTCCCGGCCGGCCCCGGGTGCCCTCCTCAGTGCTGCTGGCGCTCGGCGAGGCCCCTGAGCAGCCGGGCGGCGAAGGCGCCGGCCGCCGCGCTGGCGGCGGTCCGGGCCATCTGGACGGCGAGCCGTTCGATCAGGCCCACCCTGGTCGGGGTGGGTTCGCGGCCTTCGCCGACCGAGAGGCGGACCGCCGGTAGGCGGCGCGGACGCTCGCCCATCACCCGTGATATCACCGGCACCGAGCGCCGTGGGAGCAGGCGCCGCAGGCGTTCCTCCCGGGTGGGCGGTCTGGTCAGCCGGTAGGTCACCAGGACGCCGACGGCGATGAGACCGACGGCCGCGCCTACGCCGAGCCCGATCACCGCCGCCCGCCGCGCCGTCCCGAGGCTCCGCCGGCCTCGCTCACGTAGCTCCACGACCCTGGACTCCATCGAGGCACGCAGCTCCGCTATCTGCCGTTCGATCTCAGCTGACGAAGGAGCCATGCCTGGTTCTCCTGAAAGGCGGCGAAGGTGCGGGGGAGCAGGCGGCGCGGCGAGGGACCGCCCAGCAGCTTTCGGACCAGGAGCAGCCCGACCAGGATCAGGAGCAGGCCGAGACCGGCGTCGACGATGAGCCAGATCAGGGCCGCCGCCACCGGGTCGGCGGAGCGGAGCACCAGGAACACCGGCAGCGCCACCAGGGCGGCCAGCGAGAACAGGCCGGCTCCGACGAGGGTCATCGCCAGGCCGACGCCGTTGCGGACCAGGATCTCCCGGAGCTCCTGCTTGGCCAGCTCGAGCTGCAGATGGCCGAGCTGTCGCGCCTCCTGGGCGATGTCCGCAGCCAGCTCAGCCGATGATGGCCTTCGCACGCCAGGAACAGGATACCCGCGCTGGTGGAAACCTTCCAAATCAGAGGGAGGATCAATGAAGAAAGAAAGGTTGATTGGTTCTATAATCCATAAAGGATCTTTTAATCTCAGGATTTGATATAAAGGAACTGCGATGGATCAGGCCCAGCGCCGGCACCTGCCGCTCCACTTCCAGGCCCTGGCCAGCCCCGTCCGGCTGCGCATGCTCGAGTACCTGGCCGAGGCCGGAGAGGAGAGCGTCAAGGCCCTGGCCGAGCATCTCCGCATGAGCCAGCCCCGGGTGTCGTGGCACCTGGCCATGCTCAAGCGGGGCGGCGTGGTCCGGCAGCGCCGGGAGGGCCGTCAGGTCTACTGCTCGCTCGATCAGGAGGCGATCCGGCGCCACCAGCGCGCCTTCTGGGAGATGCTGATCGAGAAGAAGAAGATCGGAGTGAGGGTATGAGCGGACGAACGCGAGGTGACGGCAAGGTTCGCGTGGCGATCGTCGGGGTGGGCAACTGCGCCTCCTCGTTCATCCAGGGCGTCCATTACTATGCCGACGCCGCTCCCGACGACTTCGTCCCGGGGCTCATGCACGTCGATCTCGGCGGTTATCACGTCCGGGACATCGAGTTCGTGGCGGCGTTCGACGTGGACGCGGAGAAGGTGGGCAAGGACCTGTCGGAGGCGATCTGGGCGGGGCAGAACAACACCGTCAAGTTCTGCGAGGTTCCCCACCTGGGCGTGCGCGTCGAGCGGGGCATGACCCACGACGGCATCGGCAAGTACCTGAGCGAGGTCATCCGCAAGGCCCCCGGCGAGACGGCCGACGTGGCCGGCATCCTCAGGGAGAGCGGCGCCGACGTCGTGGTCAACTACCTGCCGGTCGGCTCCGAGGAAGCCACGAAGTGGTACGTGGAGCAGGCCCTCAACGCCGGCTGCGCCTTCGTCAACTGCATGCCGGTGTTCATCGCCCGCGAGCACTACTGGCAGGGTCGCTTCGAGGGCCGTGGGCTGCCGGTCATCGGAGACGACATCAAGTCCCAGGTGGGCGCCACCATCGTGCACCGTACGCTGGCCCGTCTCTTCCGGGAGCGCGGGGTCCGGCTGGAGCGGACCTACCAGCTCAACTTCGGCGGTAACACGGATTTCCTGAACATGCTCGAGCGCGAGCGGCTGGTCTCGAAGAAGATCTCGAAGACTCGATCGGTGACCTCGCAGCTCGACTACGAGATCGGTGACGACAACGTCCACATCGGCCCCTCGGACTACGTGCCCTGGCTGCGCGACCGGAAGTGGGCCTCGATCCGCCTGGAGGGGCGAGGCTTCGGCGACCTGCCCCTGAACGTCGAGCTGAAGCTCGAGGTGCACGACTCCCCCAACTCGGCCGGGGTCGTGATCGATGCGGTTCGCTGCGCGAAGCTGGCGCTGGACCATGGGCTCTCCGGCGCCCTGGAAGGACCCAGTGCGTACTTCATGAAGTCCCCTCCCCACCAGTACACGGACGCCGACGCCCGCCGCTTGACGGAGGAGTTCATCGCCACCTACGGCCGCCGGCGGGCGGCGGAGGCGCCGGCCACGGAGGCCCGGTAGGCGGCCCCGCTGCGACCGCTGTCGCTCTGCTACGCCGGGGCGGCCCGCCTGGCGCGGGCGGCCCCGGCGGGCGTGCGCTATCCCCTGGCGGAGCTCGGGGGACGGGCCTGGTACGCGCTCAGCGTTCCCCAACGACGCCACGCCATCCGCAACTACGCGGCCGTGCTTGGCCTGCCCGAGTCGGATCCCAGGGTGGCGCGGACGGCCCGGCGCGCCTTCGAGGGCTACGGGGAGATGCTGGCCGACTTCCTCCTCCTCGGCCGGCTGAGCAAGGAGGAGCTGGTGTCCCGGGTCACCCACGACGGGCACGAGTCCATCGCCGCGAGCCTCCAGGCCGGTCGAGGGTGCATCATGGCCCTGCCCCACATGGGCTCCTGGGACGTGGCGGGTTCCTACGCCGCCGCCGTCGGCTACCCCATCGTGGCCGTGGCGGAGCGCTTCCCCGGCTCCCTGGACACCGCTGTGGTGGAGGCTCGCACCCGCTTCGGCCTCGAGGTCATCCCCCTGGGTCGGGCGGCGGTCCGGGAGGTGTCGCGCGCCCTGCGCGAGAACAAACTGGTGGCGATGGTCTGCGACCTGCCTCCCCCGGGCGGAGGCGGGGTCCCGGTGCGCTTCTTCGGCCGTCGGGCCCTGGTGCCGTCGGGGCCGGCCGCCTTCGCCGTGCGGATGGGAACGCCGATCGTGGCGGCCGGCATCTACCGGATCGCGCCCGGCCGTTACCATGTCTCGGTCGGGGAGCCGATCCCGGTACCGGAGGGTGGAGGGAAGGAGGCGGTGGTGCCGCTGATGCAGCGGGTGGTGGAGCACTTCGAGACCTACATCCGCCGGTGCCCCGAGCAGTGGTACGCGTTCAAACGGGTGCTGGCGGAGCCCGTGCGGTGATCCAGTATCGGGCGTTCCTGGCCATGCAGTGGCTGGCCCAGCGACTGCCCCGTCGCTGGGCGTATGCGCTGGCCGTCGTGGCCGCCCGGATCGCCTTCGTGTCCGCGCGCCGGGCCCGCGGGGCGCTGATGGAGAACCTGCGCATCGCGCTGCCGGAGCTCGGCGAGCGGGAGTTGAGGCGCATCGCCCGGCAGAACTTCCGCAACCACTCCAAGGCCTATGCCGACCTGATGCGCCTTCCGGTGGCGCGGATCGAGGATCTGCGGCCACTGCTCAAGGTCGAAGGGGTCGAGTACCTGGACCAGGCCCTGGCCCGACGTCGCGGGGTGCTGGTCGTCTCGGCCCACATGGGCTCGTGGGAGGTGGCCGCCGCCATCTGGTCGGCCACGGTCGCCCCGGTCTCCCTGTTCGCCGAGGAGCTGGAACCGCAGGAACTCTACGAGTGGTACCGGCGCACCCGCGCCCGGCTGGGGATCAGCGTGTTGCCGCTGACCAGGGCCGGTCTCAAACAGGTGCTCCAGGCGCTGGAGCAGGGGGAGATGGTGGTGACCGCGGTCGACCGCGACATCCTGGGGACGGGCATCGTGGTCGACTTCTTCGGTCGCCAGGCCCGCATTCCCGACGGGCCGGCCGCGATCGCCCTGCGCCGGGGAACGCCGCTCCTGCCGGTGACCGTCTACCGTTTGCCGGACGACACCTTCCAGGCCGTCGGCTACCCGCCCATCTTCGCCGAGCCCACCGGCCATCGGGTGGAGGACGTGCGGCGGATCACCTGCCAGCTGGTCCGGCGCCTGGAGGAGATGATCAGGGAGCATCCCGATCAGTGGCACATGCCCCATCGCATCTGGAACCAAGCGGCCGTGGCAGCCGGGAGCGCCAGAGCCGCCTCGGACGGTTCAGACTGAGCAGATGAAGGTCGGGCTGGTCTCGCCCTACGACTACACCCACGCCGGGGGCGTGACGGAGCACATCCGCCACCTCGGGTACTGGCTGCGGCAGCTGGGCCACGAGGTCCGGACCTTCGCTCCCTCCAGCCGCCGCGAGGCCGAGACCGAAATCCCGGATTTCTACCGGATCGGTCGGGTGTTCCCGCTCCGGGTCAACGACTCGGTGGCGCGGATCACGCTCAGCTTCCACCTGGCCCGCCGGGTCCGTGAGATCCTGGAACGAGAACGGTTCGACGTCCTCCACTTCCACGAACCGCTGATGCCCGCCCTCCCCCTGACGTTGTTGCCCTGGCGGCACGCCCCCCACGTGGGCACCTTCCACGCCTTCGCCACCTCGAACATCGGCTACTACTACGGCCGCTCGATCCTGCGCGGCTACATCCGGCACCTCCAGGCCACCATCGCGGTCAGCGAGCCGGCCAGAGATTTCGTGCGTCACTACTTCCCCGAGCTACACCCCCACGTGATCCCCAACGGCGTCGACACCGAGCGCTTCCGGCCCGGGCTGCCGCCCATCCGCCACCTGCGAGACGATTGCGTCAACGTGCTCTTCGTGGGGCGGCTGGAGAAGCGGAAGGGGCTCCGCGACCTGCTCCAGGCCTACCGCTACCTGAGGGTCAGGGTTCCCCGGAGCCGTCTGATCATCGCCGGGGACGGTCCGCTCCGGGGCATGGTCGACTCGTTCGTCTCCAAGCATCGACTGGAGAACGTCGTCCTCCCCGGCTACGTGCCGGACCAGGTGCTGCCGCGCTTCTACAACAGCGCCGACATCTTCTGCGCCCCGGCCACCGGCCGTGAGAGCTTCGGCATCGTCCTCCTGGAGGCGATGGCCTCGGGGCTGCCGGTGGTGGCCACCGAGATCCCGGGGTACATGTCGGTGGTGGAGCCTGGGGTGGACAGCCTCACCGTGCGGCCCAAGAGCCCGATCGCGCTCGGCGAGGCGCTGACCGTGCTGGCCCGCGACCCCCTGCTCCGACAGCGGCTGGCGGCGCGGGGCCTGGTCAAGGCCCAGCGCTATGCGTGGCGGGTGATCGCCTCCCAGGTCCTCGAGGTCTACCAGGAGGCACGGAGGGTCTGGCGGGAGGAGCACCTGGCGGATGGAGCGTCGAGGGATAGCAAGGAGGTGCGGCGTGTTCACGGCCCGCTTTCAGGCGTGGGTTAGGCGCTACGCGCAGCGGCTCGCGCTCGTCATCGGACGTCTGCCGGTGACCCCGAACCAGGTGACCATCGCCGGCACCGCGCTCGCCTTCGTCGCCGCGGTCCTGGCCGGCCTGGGCTCACTGCTCGCGGCCGGGATCGTCCTGGCCGTCGGCGGCACCTTCGACATCCTGGACGGTGCGCTGGCCCGGGCGACGAAGCGCAGCTACCCCTACGGGGCCTTCCTCGACTCCACCTTCGACCGCTACTCGGAGGGGGCCGTGTACGTGGGGATCGGGGCCTACTTCCTCGGCCGGCCCGGACCGACCATGCGCTGGTGGGTGCTGGCCTGCCTGCTGGCCCTGGGCGGATCGTTCCTCGTCTCCTACGTGCGAGCCCGTGCCCAGTCGCTCGGCTTCAAGTGCGATTCCGGGCTCTTCGCCCGGCCGGAGCGGGTGGTGGTGACGGTGATCGGGCTGGTGATCGGGAACGCGTCCCTGCTCGGGATCGTGATCGCGCTCCTGGCCATTCTCACCAACCTGACCGCGGTCCAGCGCATCCTGGAGGTGTGGGCGCAGGCCCGGGCGCAGCGCCGGTCCCGGGGCGAGACGGCGGCCAAGGCGCCGGCGGGGGGCGAGGCCAGCCGCCTCTGACCCGGCCTGGCATCCTGCCGCCTCTGCAGCGTCGGATCGGCGCCCGTAGACTCAGGCCTGGTGAGGGTGCGGCTGGCGGCGGTGGCCGTGCTGGTGCTCGTGGCCGCCCTGGCGGTCGGTCTCGCCCTGCGCGGTCCGGGCGGAGGAAGCGCCGCGGGCACGCTGGTGGTGTCGGTCAGCGCCTCTGCTCCCGACCGCGTGTCGGGGGCGGGGCTGGAGGTCCACTCCGCGGGCGGGTGGCGACGCCTGGGGACCGTCTCGGGGGTGGTACCGGCCTCCCCCCGATTCCTCACCGCGTACCAGGGCCCGGCACCGGCGGGCGCCTACGACGCCGTGCGCCTGGGCGAGGACACCCAGCGGGCCGACTTCCAGGTCGTCGCCGGCCAGGTGGAGCCGCTGCTCCTGGCCGTCTCCAATGGCCGCCTCGTGACCGCCGGCGTCTACGCCGGGAACCGGGCTTTCAGCCTCGGCCTGAACGAGCTGTCGGGCCAGTTCCCGTCCCTCGGTGTCTTCCGGCTGGTGGACCAGGACGGCCGCCCCTTCGACAACGCCCGGATCGCCGGCCACGACCTGGTCCTGGCGCCCTTCCTGACCGGGTGCCGGGAGGCCTGTCCCATCTACGCCGGCCTCTTCCTCGAGCTCCGCCGGGAGCTGCCGAGCTCGGTGATCCTGGCCCAGGTCACACTCGATCCCTGGGACGACACGCCCGCGGTCCTGCAGGCGTACGCCCGGCGGATGGGGGCGAGCTGGACCCTGGCCACCGGCGAGCCCACCGCGCTGGCCGACTTCTGGGGCCGCCTGGGGGTCCAGCTCACGAGGACGGACATGGCCAGCGGCTTGCTGTTGGTGGTGGACGGCCACGGTTTCGTCCGGACCCGCGAGGTGGGTACGCCGCACCTCGCCTCGACCCTACCGGCGCCCCTGGCCGACCAGCTCGACGCGGAGGGACGCCGGGAGCTCGCCTCCGGCGGCGACGGCTGGGGCGCGCCCCAGGTGGTGGACGCGGTCCAGTCCATCCAGCGCATGACGGCGGCCTCGAGCCAGTCCGGAGGAGAGGCCCCGGCCTTCAGCCTCCCCGCCCGTGGGGGTGGCACCCTGGGCCCCCAGGACTTCCGTGGCCACCCGCTGGTGATCAACTTCTGGGCCTCCTGGTGCACCCCGTGTCGCCAGGAGCTGCCCCTCCTCCAGCGCGCCTCCGAGCAGCACCCGGGGGTGCGGTTCCTCCTGGTCGACGAACGGGACAGCCCGAGCGCGGCCGCCAGCTTCCTGTCGGGCCTGGGAGTGCGGCTGCCGGTGGTCTACGACGGCGGGCAGGCGGGGGACGCCTACGCCGTCGCCGGCCTTCCCACCACGGTCTTCGTCTGGCCCGACGGCACCGTCGAGGGGCGCTACGCGGGGCAGCTCAGCGCCGCCTCGCTCGACGCCCACCTGGCCGACCTGAACGCCGCTCGGGGTGGCCCCTGAGCCGCTCCGGGCC
>JAJPKS010000152.1 GCA_021323605.1 Bacillota bacterium
GGGACGCCGGCCGAGCACGCGGAGGCCCACCGGCAGCTGCTGCGCATCGGCTACGACAGCGTCGTGGGCGAGCTGGACGGCGGGGTGGAGGCCTGGAGCGCCAGCGGGCGGCCGCTGAGCACGTTCGAGACGGCCGAGGTGGCCGACCTCGCCTCCTGGATCCTCAGCGCCGAGCCGATGACCGTGGTCGATGCCCGCGACGAGGACGAGTGGGTCCACGGCCACGTGCCGGGGGCGGTGCGGATGCCGGTGCCCGACATCTCCCACCACGCCCACGAGCTGCCGCGAACGGCGCCGGTGGCGGTCCACTGCGGCGTCGGCTACCGGGCCGCGATCGCCGCCAGCCTGCTCGAGCAGGCCGGTCTGCGCCGGATCGTGCACGTGATCGGGCCCTACTCCGACTGGGACCGCCTCCACCTGGCCGCGACCATCCCCGGCTGAGCCGGGCCGGCCAGCTCAGGGCGAGCGCCGCCGGCGGCGCATCCAGAGCAGGCCGAGGAGGATCAGCCCGGCGACCACGGCGGCGAAGGACAGGCCGGCGGCCAGGTAGGTCGCCGGCGTCCCCGGCAACGGCCGGGCTGCGCTGCCCAGGCCGGACGCGACCGGCAGGTCCGGCGGCGGCGGGCCGGGGTGATCGGCCACCAGGAGCAGGTGCCCCTCGCCGTGCGCCGGCGCCGGTCCCTCGGCCACGGGGGCGACCCGACACGAGGAGGAGCAGCGCACGACGATGGTGCGCGCCCCGCCCTCGGTGGCGACCAGGAGATCTCCTTCCCGCACCCCGGCTCCGAGCAGTGAGCGCGCGTCCAGGGCCAGGAGGCTGCCCGTGCCCGGATGGGGACTGCCGGGCGTGGAGCGATCGGAGAAGAGGGCGATGCCGCCGTCGGCGAACCCGGGCGGGACGAAGCCGAGCCCCTCCACCCCCAGGTCCTGGCCGGCGGGCAGGCCCGAGTCGGCCACCACCGCCGTGGAGCCGTCCGGACGAACGGCGAGGATGCGGCCGCTGAGCTCGTCCGGGGCCACCAGGTCGCCGGCGAAGGCGCCGAAGCCGGGTGGCGCGACCGCGATCCCGCCCTCCATGGCCGGCGCCGAGGCGGTGACGGTCGTCGCCTGACCGCGACAGTCGATCGCCACCACCACGTTCCCGCCGCGGCCGTGGCCGATGACCAGCAGGCGGTGGCCGAAACGGCCGGCGGTGTCGAAGGCGATGCCGTTCAGCGACTGGACCCCGCTCAGGCGAGCGAAGCGGCGGGCCCGGCCGTCTGCGCCCACCCGCACCACCTCGGCCGCGCTGGGACGGAGGACGTAGACGTCGTCGGGCGCGAACCCGCACCCGGCGCCGGGCACCCGGCCTCCCGGCGAGACGGCCAGATAGGGCTCGTCCCCGCCACCCCCGGTGTAGCCGCCCGGGCCACCGGCGAAGGGCATCAGGGTGACGGTGGACCGGTCGAGGAGGTAGAGACGGCTCCCGCCGCTGACCACCACCTGACCGTCGCTGCGAGGACCACCGACGTCGACCACCCCCGGCAGGTGGACGAGGCCCGCCCAGCGCGCCGGCTGCCTCTCGGCGTCGGTGAAGGCGGAAAGCAACCAGGCCGCGATCAGCGCCGCGATCACCGCCGGCCTCATCCCGGAGAGCATGCCAGCCGGACCTTACACCGGGGACGACGGCCGCGGCTGGACCGTCCTCAGGCCACCTCCTCGCACGGCGCTGCCCGGGGCACCGCCGGCGGCAGCTCCAGCATCGAGCCGAGCTCGAAGCGGCGACGGGCAACCGCGTAGGCACCCCAGCCGAACAGGCTGGGCAGGCCGGTCGTGACCAGGCGCTGCATCAGTGCCGCCGCGGCCGCGGTGGCCGGGTCGACGTCGAAGAGCAGCAGCAGTCCGACCGTGCTCGCCTCGCTCGCCCCGGCCCCGCCCGGGATCAGGCTGATCGCCCCGCCCAGTGAGGACAGGCTGAGCACGAAGGCCGCCTGCCACCAGCCGAGGGCGCCCGGGTCCAGCCCCTCCACGATCAGCCACACGATCGAGATCGCAGCCGCCCCCCGGGCCGCGTCCAGCACCGACCAGGCCGTGGTCTCCGGGCGGTGCAGCAACATCGCCGTCTCCTGGTGCAGCCCCTCGATCTGGCCCAGCAGCCGGCGCAGCAACGGAGTCCGTGCCACCAGCCGGTGGACCAGGCAGAAGAGGCGGCCCACGGTGAGCAGGGCGAGGACGACCACGATGCCGGCCAGGACGGCGAGAAGGATCCAGACGCCGTGCCGGGTCAGGATCAGCACCGGCCCCGCCGCCACCACCAGAACCAGGCTGTAGGCCAGCTCCTGGACGGTCACGGTCGCGGCCACGGTCCCGAAGTTGGCCCGTGCTGCCCGGCTGGCCAGGATGGCACGGGTCAGGTCACCCAGGGGCAGGATGGCGGTGATCGCCTGCCCGGCGGTGTTGAGGAGCACGCTGTCGCCCAGGCCCAAGCGGACCCCGGCCTGGCGGAGCAGGCCATGCCAGCGCAGTCCCTGGAAGAGGAAGATGACGATCGAGAGCCCGAGCACGGCTGGGACCACGCGCGGATTGAACCGTGCCATGGCCTCGGCGAAACGGCGGGGGGCGACGGCCAGAACCATGGCCGCGACCGTTGCCGCCAGGACACCGACGACCAACCAGTGGGTTCGGCGGCCGGCGGGGGAGGCGGGGATCGAGCGCGAGCGCCCCCTGTCCCCCACCTCGGACGGGAGGCGGATCATCATCGCCCTCCCCCGGCCGACCGGTGGCGCTGCTCGGCGAGCAGGCGGTCCTCGAAGCCGCACGCCACCTCCTCGAAGAGCGGGATCGGGACCGGGCTCAGGCCTCGAACCAGCCGGTAGAGGACCCTGGTGGCCAGCAGCCGGGCCCTGATCAGGATCGGGGAGGACGCCGTCCCAGCCACCTCCGGTCCCCGGACGACGATGGCCGCGAGCAAGAAGGCGCCAAAGGCGATCAGGGCGGCGACCTCGAAGGCACGACCGTAGCCGGCGGTCACCGCCTGCCCGGGGGTCGCCCCGTGCCCGGCGAGGTTGCCGGTGACCGCGCTGGCCACGGTCACGAGCAACGCCAGGCCGACCGAGCCGCCGACCTGCTGGCCGGCGTTGAGGAGACCCGAGGCCAGACCCGCCTCCTCCCGTCGGATGCGGGAGACGGCCGAGAGGGTGAGGGGGACGAAGGTCATGCCCATGCCCACCGCCAGCAGGAGCATCGGCGCCAGCACCCCCGACAGGTAGCTCACGCGGTCGTCGATGCGCGACAGCCAGAGGAGGGCGGTCGTGACCAGCAACGGCCCCAGCATCAGGGGCCGGCGGACGCCGATCCGGTCCACCAGCCGCGCGGTGAGGTTGGAGGTCAGCACGATGCCCAGCGAGACGGGCAGGAAGGCGACCCCCGCCATCAGCGGGCCGAAGCCGAGGACGTTCTGCACGAACTGGGTCAGGAAGAAGAACATGGAGAAGACGGCGGCGGCCAGCGCCAGCATGACCAGATAGGCCCCGGAGCGGTTCCGGTTGGCGAAGACGCGCAGGGGCATCAGGGCGTGCGGACTGCGGGCCTCGATGCCGACGAAGACGGCCAGCAGCCCCCCGGCAGCCGCCAGCGCCGCCACCGTGGGGCGATCGCCCCAGCCGTGGGCGGCGGCGCGGGAGAGCCCATAGACCAGCAACGCCATGCCGCCGCTCGCGGTCAGCGCCCCGGGCAGGTCGAGCCGGCCCGGGCGGCCCTCCGAGGCCGCCAGCACACGCGGTGCGAGCAGGGCCAGCACGAGGCCGATGGGGACGTTGACGAACAGGATCCACCGCCAGGAGGTGAGCTCGGTCAGGACGCCCCCGAGCAGCAACCCGATGGCGCCTCCAGCTCCAGCCACGGTCGAGTAGACGCCCATGGCCCGGTTTCGGGATGGCCCCTCGGGGAAGGTGTCCGCGATCGAGGAGAGCGCTGCCGGAGAGGCGATGGCGCCGCCCACGCCCTGGAGAGCCCGAGCCGCCACCAGCCAGGTGGCGTCGAGCGCCAGGCCGCCCGCCAGCGAGCCCAGGGTGAAGACGACCATGCCGGCGACGAAGACGCGACGTCGCCCGAAGAGATCGCCGGCTCTTCCGCCCAGCAAGAGCAGACCGCCGAACGCCACCGCATAGGCGTTGATCACCCACTCGAGGTCGGTGGGAGAGAAGTGCAGCGCACGTTGTATCGATGGCAAAGCGACGTTCACAATGGTGGCATCGAGCACGACCATGAGCTGAGCGGTCGCGATCACCGCCAGCGCCCGGCCAAGCCGCGGTTGTACAGGCGTGACCACACGAAAAGGAGCGGTTCCGCCGGTCACCGGTCCTCCTTTGCTTCACAAGCGGCCGCCCGCAGCAACTTCGGTGTCGGCCACCACCGGTCTTCGATCTGCCAGGCTAGAATCTCCGCGCCGGTGACTTTCTTCCATCTCATTCCCCC
>JAJPKS010000039.1 GCA_021323605.1 Bacillota bacterium
GGAGGGGGCGCCTGGACGGTGGCGGCCTCCGGCTGCGATCGGGGTGCGGCAGCCGGCGGGGCCGCAGGCGCGACCGGGGGCGGGGTGGCCGGCGCGGGCGAGGTGGTGGGCGCGGGCGCAGTCGCCGGTGCCCCGCGACGTGCATCGAGGTAGGCGAGCACGTCCTCGCGGGTGATGCGACCGCCGAGCCCGGTGCCCGTCACCTGGCTGGGGTCGATGCCGTTCTCGGCCAGGAGCCGCCGGACCACCGGCGACAGGATGCGAGCGTCCTCGGGGCGCGACCCGCCGGGGGCCGAGGCGCCAGGGGCCGGCGGTGGTGGCGCGGCCGGCGGGGGGCTCGCAGGTGGCGGTGCCCAGACGATGGCCGGCTCGGAAGGTTGCCACGTCGGCGGAGGCGCCGGAGCGGCGGGCGGAGGTGGCGGTGCCGCTGTGGCGGGCGGAGGTGCCGGGGGTGCCGGCGCAGGGGGCTGCATCTGCGGCGGCGGTGCAGCCGCAGTCGGGGGCGAGGTGGGAGGAGGAGGCGCGGCGGCGGGCGGGGGCGGCGGCGGTGCCGCGGCGGCGGGCGAGGGCGCAGCGGGTGCAGCCCCAGCGGGCACACCGGCGCCCGCCTCGCCGATGACGGCGAGCCGGGCGCCCACTTCGACCGTCTCGCCCTCGGGGACCAGGATCTCGCGGAGCACGCCGTCGGCCGGCGACGGCACCTCGGAGTCGACCTTGTCCGTCGACACCTCGAAGAGGGGCTCGTCGCGGGCCACGGTGTCGCCGACGGCCTTCATCCAACGGGTGATCGTGCCCTCGGTGACCGTCTCACCCAGTTGCGGCATCGTGACATCAGCCAACGTGCAATCCCCTTCCGGTCAGCGCCAGCACCGTCTCGCCGAAGGTCTCGGAGAGGGACGGGTGCGGCTGGACGAGATATCCGACATCGCTCGGCGTGGCCTCCCAGTTGACGGCGAGGTAGCCCGCACCGAGTTGCTCGGTGACCCACGGGCCGACCAGGTGCACGCCGAGGATCCGCCCCGCGGAGCCATCGGGCTGCCGCTCGGCGACGACCTTCACCAGCCCGTCGGTGTCACCGATGATGCGTGCACGGCTGTTGCCGCCGAAGGGATCGCGCTTGGTCACCACGTCGAACCCCCGCTCGACCGCCTGCGCCTCGGTCAGGCCGGCATAGGCCACCTCGGGGTGGGTGTAGATGGCCCACGGAACCCGGTCGTAGTCGACCGGGGTGACGGGCTCACCGAGCATGCAGCGCACGGCCACGATCGCCTCGGCGAAACCGACGTGCGCCAGCTGCGGGGAGCCTGCGACCAGGTCGCCGACGGCCCACACCCCCTCGGCCCCGGTCCGCTGGTAGGGATCGGCCACCACGAAGCCGTTGCGATCGAGCTCGACCCCGGTCCCCTCGGCGAGCAGTCCCTCGGTGCGCGGCCGCCTCCCCACCGACACGACCACGGCCTCGACGTCGAGCTGCTGGCCGTCGCCGAAGCCGACCACCGTGCCGCCGTCGGCCCGCGGCTCGTGGCCACGCACCTCCACGCCGGTCAGGACCTCGATGCCACGCTTGCGGAACGACCGCAGCACGACCTGCGTGACGTCCTCGTCGCAACCGGCAAGGATGCTCGGCAGGAACTCCAAGATGGTGACCCTCGAACCGAGGTCCGACAGGAGCGAGGCGAACTCGCACCCGACGACCCCGCCGCCGACCACCGCCACCGACCTGGGGAGCCGACGGAGGTCGAGGAACTCGTCGGAGGTCAGCACCACGCGCCCGTCGACGGGAAGGCCGGGCAGGGTGCGCGGCACCGACCCGGTGGCGAGCACCACGTTGCGGCCCACCACCTCGGTGCCGGCGTGGGGGCCCTCGACCACCCGGACCCGGTGCCCTGGCAGCAACGTGCCCGTGCCCGAGAACGTGGTGATCCTCCGGCCCCGCATCAAGCCCTGGAGGCCCCGGAAGAGCTGGTCCACGACGGCGTTCTTGCGGTCCTGGCTCACCGAGAAGTCCACCGCGCCCGGGGTGGCGGTGATGCCGAACTCCCCCGCACCCGACACGGTCCGGTAGACGGCCGCCGTCTCGAGGAACTCCTTTGCCGGCACGCAGCCCCGGTGCAGGCAGGTCCCCCCGACCTTGTCACGCTCGACCACGGCCACCGACAACCCGGCGAGGGCGCCGTAGAGAGCCGTGGCGTACCCGCCGGGACCGCCGCCGATCACGACGACGTCGAACTCGGTTGCCCCCGTCGTCGTCATGGTGCCTCCTCGTCGTCCGGCCAGCCCCCCCTTGCGTACCCGTGCATGCGGCGCGAGGGCAAGCTCTGGCCGTCGCGCGCGCTGCCGCCCCGCACGTTCCTTCAGACTACCGGCACGGGCCGTTGGCCCCGGGATGCCCGCCCCTCCGCCTGCGGGACGGCGCCGCCGGCCGACACGTGGGCGATCCCGCCGGTCGTTGGCGGCGGGATGCCGGCCCTACGAGCGCAGGGCCCGCGCCGCGGTCCGGACCCGCGACGCCACCCTGGCGGCGCGCTCGGCTGCCATGGGCAGCAGGGCCGCCGGGCCGGTCACGGGCCGGTAGGCGCCCGACGCGGCACGGAGGGCCGCGTCCTCGTCGTCGGACAGCTCGAGGTCGGCCGCCTCGGCATTGGCCACCGCCTGGTCGACCGAGGCGGCGCCGGGGATGACCACCACGTTGGGCTGGCGCACCAGCCACGCCAGCGCAACCTGGGCGCAGGTGGCGTCGTGGGCCGCAGCCACTTGGCGCATGACGTCGAGGAGGGGCCGGAGGCGCCGGAGGTTCTCGGTCAAGAAGGCCGGCGTCCGGCCTCGCCAGCCACCGGGCCGGTGCTCCTCGTCGTAGCGACCCGACAGCAACCCCTGGCCGAGCGGGCTGTAGGCGACCACGATCCGGTCGCCGGCCGCGGCATGGGGAACGAGCTCTGCCTCGGGACGGCGGTCGAGGAGGCTGTAGCGGACCTGGTTGGTGACCACCGGCGCCCCGAGGGCAGCCTCGGCCGCGCGCCACTGCTCGAGCGAGAAATTGCTCACCCCGACGTGGCGGATCAGCCCGTCGGCCTGCAGCCGGCCCAGCGCTGCCATGGTGGCGCCGAGGGGGACGACCGGGTTGGGCCAGTGCAGCTGGTACAGGTCGACGCGGTCGGTGCCGAGCCGGCGCAGGCTGGCACGAGCCCGCTGCCGCACCACCGGGTCGACCGGCACGACCGGGAAGAGCTTCGTCGCCACCACCCACTCGTCACGCCGGTCGCCGAGCGCCCTGCCCACGATGCGCTCCGAGCGACCGAAGCCGTAGAGCTCGGCCGTGTCGACCAGGTTGACCCCGGCCTCGAGGGATCGCCGGACGATGGCCGGTGCCACCGCCTCCGCGTAGTGGCGCCCGTAGCCCCATTCCGACGAGCCGAACTGCCAGGCCCCGAGGCCGACCTTCGAGACCCGGAGGCCGGCGGCCTCGACGTACCTCACCGCGGCGAGCGGGCGGGGCGGCGCGGCCTCACCGCGGCGGCATCCTGATGCCGCCGTCGAGGCGCACCACCTCGGCGTTCAGGTAGCTGTTGCGGGCCATGGCCACGGCCAGGCGACCGAAGTCGACGGGCTGGCCGAGGCGCTTGGGGAACAGGGTGGACTCGGCCAGCGCCTGGCGCTGCGCCTCGCTGAGGAACCCGACGAGGGGCGTGTCGAAGATGCCCGGGGCGATGGCCAGCACGCGGATCCCGACCACCGAGAGGTCGCGGGCCGCCGGCAGCGTCATGGCGACGATCGCCCCCTTGGACGCCGAGTAGGCGAGCTGGCCGATCTGGCCGTCGAAGGCCGCCACCGAGGCCGTGTTGATGATCACGCCTCGCTCGCCGTCCTCGACCGGATCGGTGCGGGCCATCGCGGCTGCCGCGCGCGTCATGACGTTGAACGTGCCCACGACGTTCACGCGTTGGACCCGCTCGAAGGCGGCCAGGTCGTGGGGCGACCCGTCGCGGTCGATGACCCGGCCGGCGGTCGCCATGCCGGCACAGTTGACGACGACCCGCAGCGGACCGGCGGCCGCGGCGTCGTCGACCGCGCGCTGGCAGTCCTCGGGCACCGTGACGTCGCCTGCGACGGCGCGACCCCCGACGGCGGCTGCCGTCTCCTCGGCACCCTTCTCGTTGAGGTCGAACACGGTGACGCACGCTCCCTCGGCGGCCAGGGCGCGCACGGTGGCCGCACCGAGCCCCGACGCGCCCCCCGTGACCATGGCAGAGACTCCCTCGAGATCCATGGAGGGGGATCGTACCGCCAGGTGGCCGACATCCCCGGGGCCCGAGCACCTCAGGTCCCCGTCAGGTCCCCGAGGTCCCCGAGGTCCCGCGGCCGATCGAGGCCGCCTCGACCGCCAGGCGGTCCACGAAGTCGTTCCACCGGTCCCCCGAGTGGCCCTTCACCCAGCGGAAGGCGACGGGTCGGGCCGGGTCGAGCGCCAAGGCCAGCAGCGGCTCCCACAGGTCGCGGTTGGCCACCGCCTTGCCGGCGACGTTGCGCCACCCCCGGCGCTCCCAGCCCTTCCACCACTCCTGGCGGAAGCAGTTGACGACGTAGGCCGAGTCGCTGGCGACCTCGATCCCCGCCGGCGGCGGGTCGGCGGCGAGCAGGACGCGCAGGGCCTCGAGCACCGCGGTCATCTCCATGCGCTGGTTGGTCGTGTGCGCGGCGGCGCCGCTGGCGTAGGCCCCCCCGGGGACCGCCCACGCCCACCCGCCGGGCCCTGGGTTCCCCAGGCAGGCCCCGTCCGTGTAGACGACGGTGAAGGCAGGCCCGGCGCGCACATGGGCATCTGTACTACGTGCCAGCATGGAGGTCGTGCTCTTCGACGGGATCTCGCACCAGGTACCGGACATCGACCCGACCGAAACGGCGGAATGGCTCGACTCCTTCGACCAGGTCGTGGGCGTGCACGGCCGCCCTCGAGCGCGGTTCCTGCTCATGAAGCTGCTCGAGCGGGCCAGGACCCTCCAGGTCGACTTCCCGGCCACCGTGTCCACCCCCTACGTCAACACCATCCCGGCTGGCGACGAGCCCTGGTTCCCCGGTGACGAGCACCTCGAGCGCAGGATTCGCGCCTACATCCGGTGGAACGCGGCGGTCATGGTCACCCGGGCCAACGCCCGCACCGACGGCATCGGCGGCCACCTGTCGACCTACGCCAGCTCGGCGTCCCTCTACGAGGTGGGCTTCAACCACTTCTTCCGCGGCAAGAGCGACGGCGGCCCCGGTGACCAGGTCTTCATCCAGGGCCACGCCTCCCCGGGCATCTACGCCCGGGCCTACGTGGAGGGCCGCCTCACCGAGGAGCAGCTCGACAACTTCCGCCACGAGATCGGCGGGCATGGCCTGCCCAGCTACCCCCATCCGCGCTCGTTGCCGGACTTCTGGGAGTACCCGACCGTGTCGATGGGCCTCGGGCCGATCAGCGCCATCTACCAGGCCCACATCAACCGGTACCTGCACCTGCGGCGCCTGGTGGACACCAGCCGCAGCCGCGTGTGGTGCTTCCTCGGCGACGGCGAGATGGACGAGCCCGAGTCCATCGGGGCCCTGGGCGTGGCCGGCCGCGAGCACCTCGACAACCTGATCTTCGTGGTCAACTGCAACCTCCAGCGCCTCGACGGGCCGGTGCGGGGCAACGGCAAGATCATCCAGGAGCTCGAGGCGGTCTTCCGGGGCGCCGGGTGGAACGTCATCAAGGTCATCTGGGGCTCCCGATGGGACGAGCTGCTCGCCCGCGACGTCGACGGCGTGCTCCTCGACAAGATGAACACCACCGTCGACGGCGAGTTCCAGAAGTACGCCGTCGAAGGTGGCGCCTACATCCGCGAGCACTTCTTCGGGCCCGACCCTCGGCTGCGCCGGATGGTCGAGCACCTGAGCGACGACGAGCTCCGCTCGCTGCCACGCGGCGGGCACGACTACCGCAAGCTGTACGCGGCCTACAAGCTCGCGACCGAGCAACGGGGTGCGCCGACGGTCATCCTGGCCAAGACCATCAAGGGCTGGACGCTCGGCCCCGAGATCGAGGCCCGCAACTCCACCCACCAGATCAAGAAGATGACCAGGGCCCAGCTGATGGCCCTGCGCGACCGGCTGCACCTGACCGACGAGATCCCCGACGCGGCCCTCGAGGCGGACCTGCCCCCCTACTACCGTCCCCCGGAGGGCTCCGAAGCCCACGAGTACCTGATGGCCCGCCGGGCCATGCTGGCAGGCCCGGTGCCGTCGCGGGTGGTCCGCAAGGCACCGCCGCAGCTCCCGGACCCGAAGGTGTTCGCCGACCTGACGGCGGGCTCGGGCACCCAGGCGGCCTCCACCACCATGGCCTTCGCCCGCCTGCTGCGCAACCTGGTGCGCGACCCGACCATCGGGCCCCTCGTGGCGCCCATCGTGCCCGACGAGGCGCGCACCTTCGGCCTCGAGGCCATCATCGCCGAGGCCAAGATCTTCTCGCCCCAGGGCCAGCGCTACGTGTCCGTCGACGCCGACCTGCCCCTCAACTACGCCGAGAGCAGCTCCGGCCAGCTCCTCGAGGAGGGCATCACCGAGGCCGGGGCGATGGCCTCCTTCACCGCCTTGGCCACCTCCTACGCGACGTGGGGGCGGCCCATGCTGCCCGTCTACCTCTTCTACTCGATGTTCGGGTTCCAGCGGGTGGGCGACCTCACCTGGGCCCTCGGCGACATCCGCGGGCGGGGCATCCTGGCCGGCTGCACGGCGGGGCGCACCACGCTGCAGGGCGAGGGGCTCCAGCACGACGACGGGCACTCGCCACTGCTGGCATCGGTCAACCCGGCCGCCATGGTCTACGACGCCGCCTTCGCCTACGAGGTGGCGGTGATCGTCGAGGACGCCATCAACCGCATGCTCGGGCCCAACCCCGAGGACCGGTTCTGGTACCTGACGCTCTACAACGAGAACTACCGGATGCCGCCCCTGCCCGAGGGGGCCGAGGGCGATGCGGTGCGCGAGGGCATCGTCCGGGGCCTCTACCGCTTCGCCGGTCCGCCCGAGAGCGGCGGCCGCCAGGCCAGCATCTGCTTCTCCGGGCCGCTGTGGCAGGCGGCGATGGAGGCCCGCCAGCTGCTGGCCGAAGGCTGGGGGGTGTCGGCCGACGCCTGGTCGGTCACCTCGTGGGTCGAGCTGCGCCGCCAGGCCTTCTCCGTCGAGCGATGGAACCGCCTCCACCCCGGGGAGCCTCCCCGCGTGCCCTACGTCACCACCGCCCTGGGGGAGGGGCCGGGGCCGGTCGTGGCGGTCACCGACTACCTGCGAGCCGTGCCCGACCAGGTGGCGCGCTGGGTCGCCCGTCCGTTCACGTCGCTCGGCACCGACGGGTTCGGCCGCTCCGACGCCCGGGCGGCGCTGCGCCGGCACTTCGAGATCGACGCCGGGCACGTGGTGGTCGCGGTGCTCGCCGAGCTGGCCCGCCGGGGGCTGGCAGACGTCGACGAGGTGACGACCGCCATCCGCCGTTTCGACATCGACCCCGACGTCGTCGAGCCCTTCGGCGCCTGAACGGGCCTGACCCGTCAGCCAAGCGAGGCCCTTCGCCGGCCCTTCGCCCGCACTCCGCCGGCACTCCGCCGGCCCTTCGCCGGCACTCCATGGGCCCTTCGCCGGCACTCCGCCGGCCCTTCCGGCCATCCCGAGGGCTCGAGCCCCGGCCCGGGACCTCCCGGGCGCCGGTCCACCTTCCCTCGACCGGCCCGCGGGGCGGTCGAGCCTCAGCGGGAGGCCCATGCCGCCGGGTCGGCTGCCAGCTCGGCGACCGCCTCGGGCAGGCGCCCCGCCACCACGTCGGCCAGGGTGACGTTCTCGAGCACCGTGCGCAGGCTGGCCCGGACGGCCACCCAGACCTCCTGGAGGTGCGCAGCCGGGCCCTCGTAGCGGGCATGTTCCGGGCGGACGCCCCGCACTTCGGCCAGGGGCCCGTCGAGCACCCGGATCACCGAGGCCAGGCTGATCTCGGCCGCCGGCCGGGCCAGCCGGTAGCCGCCCTCGGCGCCGCGCTGGCTCGTCACCACGCCTGCCCGACGGAGGTCGGCCATGATCACGCCGAGGAACCTCGGCGGGAGCCCCTGGCTGGCAGCAAGGGCGTCGGCCGTCTGGGGGACCTCGCCAGCGGCAAGGGTGAGCAGGGCGCGCAGGCCGTAGTCGACCCTGGCCGGTACGTGCACGCAGCGATTCTGCCCGCCCGCACGGGGCGCGGCTCGAGATCCGGCGCCACCGTGGCGGGGCTCGTCCGTGACGGGTGTGCCCGCGCTCGTCCCGGGGAGGTCATCCGGCACCGCCGTGGCGGGGCTCGTCCGGCGGTAACGTGCCCGTCGTGGCTGCATTGCACTTGGCGCAGGACCCCGAGGCCGATCGCCTCCTCAGCGAGAACCCGCTGGCGCTGTTGATCGGCATGGTGCTCGACCAGCAGGTCCCCCTCGAGCGGGCTTTCGCCGCTCCGGCCCGCCTCGTCGAACGCCTCGGCATCCCGCTGGAGGCGCCCCGGCTGGCGGCGATGGACCCCGCCGACCTGGCGGCAGCGTTCGCGGCAAAGCCCGCACTGCATCGCTTCCCCGGGTCGATGGCGGCCCGGGTGCACGAGCTGTGCCGGGTCGTCACCGAGGACTACGGCGGCGACGCGGCAGCGGTGTGGGCGGGCGCCCGCGACGGCAAGGACCTCCTCGCGCGCGTGCGCGCGCTGCCGGGCTTCGGCGACCAGAAGGCGCGAATCTTCGTGGCGCTGCTCGGCAAGCAGCTCGGCGTGAGGGCTGCGGGATGGGAGAAGGTGTCGCACCCCTACGGCGAGCCGGGCAGCCACCGCTCGGTGGCCGACATCGTCGACGCCGACAGCCTGGCGCTCGTGCGCGCCTACAAGCAACGGATGAAGGCAGGCGGGCAGGGCGCGCAAGGTCCCCGGGCCTCGATGGCGGGTGCAGCTCGCCGCGGCGGCAACCGATCGCCCGTGTGATCGAGGACCTGGCCGAGGAGAAGCCCCGCCCCGGACGCCGCTGGCGGTTCGCCGAGCGTCGCCTGTACCTGTGCACCCCCGACCGCCCCGACCTCGCCGCCTTCGTCGAAGCGTGCATCGACGGCGGGGTCGACGTCGTGCAGCTGCGAGAGAAGGGGCTCGAGGCGAGGCCCCTCCTGGCGCGAGCCCGGCTCGTCGCCGAGGTGTGCGCAGCGCGCGGGGTCCCCTTCATCGTCAACGACCGACCCGACCTGGCCTTGGCCGCTGGCGCGGACGGGGTCCACGTCGGCCAGGACGATGTGCCGCCCTCGGTGGCCCGCCGTATCCTCGGTGACGAGGCAGTCGTCGGGCTCTCCACGCACGCGCCGGCACAGCTCGAGGCGGCGGGCGGCGAGCCGGTCGACTACGTGTCGGCCGGTCCGGTGGTGCGGACGGCCACCCACCCTGACCGTTCCCCCACCGGGCTCGGCTACCTGCGCCTGGCCGTCGCTCGCGCGCGGGTGCCCGTGTTCGTGACCGGGGGCGTCACACCTGAGGCCATCCCGCACTTGTGGGCAGCGGGCGCTCGCCACTTCGTGGTCGTCCGGCACCTCACCGGCGCGCGGGACCCCCGGGCCGCCGCGGCGGCACTCAGGTCCGCCATCGCCAGGGCGTGCCGGCTTGGCGCCGAGCCCTGACCACCGGGGGCCCTTGCTCTCCCGTTCCTTCGTTCCTTCCCGTTCCCTTCGTTGGCGCGCCCTCCGTTGGCGCGCCCTTCACTGGTGCCGCTCGAGCCACCCGATGAGCGTGGCCACGACGCGGGGGTCGGCGCGGAGCCAGTGGCCGGCGCCCGGCACGACCCGCAGGTCGACGGTCGACCCCGACCGGGCCGCAGCCTCGGCCAGCCCCCTGGCGGCCTGGGCCGGCACCTCGGCGTCGTCGGTGCCGTGGACGATGAGGAGGGGGCGTCCGGCGAGGGACCCCGCCGCCTGGACCGGGTCCAGCCCGACCAGCTCGTCGACCCACGACGACAGGTCGGGCGGGAAGCCCGCCGAGCGGACCACGCCGCTGTCGCGGCAGCGCTGCAGGAAGGCCGAGGCGTCGCCCACCCATGCGGCGAGGTCAGCGGGCGCACCGAGCGACCCCACGCCCACCACCCGCTCCTCGTCGGCGGCCAGGCGGAGGGCCAG
This sequence comes from Bacillota bacterium, assembly GCA_021323605.1. GTDB lineage: Bacteria > Chloroflexota > Dormibacteria > Dormibacterales > Dormibacteraceae > CADDZO01. The sequence goes on from JAJPKS010000039.1 coordinate 10,165, forward strand.
CGCTCCCCCGAGGCCGAACCCGACGGCGCAGACCTGGACCGCCTGCTGCGCCTCGTGTGCGACCAGGAAACGGAGGTCGGCCAGCCATCCCAAGGCCGAGAACTCACCCGCGGACCCTCCAGCCCCGCGCAGCGTGGGCAGGATCACCCGCCAGCCGGACTCCTGGGCCAGGCGGTCGGCGAGCCACGGATAGGTCCGGTCGATGGCCTCGGCGGCGCCGGGGTCACGCGGAAGCTCGTGGCACAGCACGACGGCCCGGTTGGCCCGTACCCCGGGCGCCGTCGCGGTGACGTAGGTGCGCAGGACCCCCGCGGGCCCGTCGAGGAGCTTCCAGGGACCGGTCAGATGCCGATCCGCTGGGCAAGCAGCTCGCGGTGGTACGTCGGGTCCCCGAAGAGCAGCTCCGAGGACTTCGCCCGCTTGAAGTACAGGTGCGCCGGGTGCTCCCACGTGAACCCGATGCCGCCATGGATCTGGATGTTCTCGGCCGCCGCGTGGAAGTAGGCCTCCGAGCAGTACGACTTGGCGAGGCTCGCCACCACGGCCAGCTCGTCGGAGTCCTCGGCCGCCGCCCACCCTGCGTAGTAGGCCGCCGACTTGGAGGACTCCACCTCGAGGAGCATGTCGGCGCACTTGTGCTTGATGGCCTGGAAGCTGCCGATGGGCCGCCCGAACTGGATGCGGTGCTTGGCGTACTCGACCGACATGTCGAGGCAGCGCTGCGCGCCGCCCACCTGCTCGGCGGCCAGCGCCACCGCCACGAGGTCCAGGGTCTTGCGGAGCCCTTCCTCCGCCCCGCCCTCGGACCCGATGAGCGTGGCCGGCGTGCGGTTGAGCTCGAGGCGCGCCTGCTTGCGGGTCTGGTCCATCGTGGACAGCGGCGTCCGCACGAGCCCCTCCGCGCCCGCGCGGACCGCGAACAGGCTGAGCCCGTGGGCGGACCGGGCTACGACCACGATGAGGTCGGCCGTATGGCCGTCGAGCACGTACATCTTGTGGCCGTCGAGCACCCACCCCTCGCCGGCGGGCTCGGCCCGAAGCTCGACGCCGCCGAGGTCCCAGCGCCCGTTGTCCTCGGTGATGGCGAGCGTGCCGATCGTCTCGCCCGACGCGAGCCCGGGCAGAAAGGTCTTCTTCGCCGCCTCGTCGCCCGAGCACAAGATGGCGTTGGTGGCGAGCGCCACGGTGGAGAAGTAGGGCGCGCACAGCAGGGCGGCCCCCATCTCCTCGAGGACGATCATGAGCTCGACGTAGGAGAACCCGGACCCGCCATAGGCCTCCGGGATGATGATCGACTGCAGACCGAGCTGGTCGGCCATCTGGGACCACACGGCGGGGTCGTAGCCCTCCTCGGTCTCCATGAGCCGGCGCACCTCGGCCTCCGGGGACTTCTCCTGCAGGAACCGGCGGACGCTCCGGCGCAGCTCCTCCTGCTCCTCCGTGAAGGCGAAGTTCACGGCGTCCCCTTTCCCCATGCCCGGCGCCTGCGCAACCGGGACCTCGTGCACGCGGCGGTCATCGCACGCGAGGGCCGTCCGGGCATCGGTGTCGAGTCCAGCACAGTGCTGCTGTCTACCAGACCGTCCCCGAGGGGGCCAAGGCGGCCACCGCACGGCGGACGGGCGGCGGACAACGGGCGCGCCGGGAAGCGGCCCGGGCCGCAGCGTGGCGGCACACCCGATGTGGGATCCTGTGGACATGCCAGAGCTGGTCCGGATCTGGGAGGACGCCACCTGCGAGGTGCATCGCATGGTGGTCGGCCCGATGGACAACAACGTCTACGTCGTCCGCTGCAGGCGCACGGGCGACGCCGTGCTGGTCGACGCGGCGAACGAGCACGAGGCGTTGCTGCCGGTGTGCGAGCGACTCGGGGTCCGCAGCGTCGTCGAGACGCACGGCCACTGGGACCACATCCAGGCCGTGCCGGCCGTGCGCGAGGCGGGGATCGCCGTGTCCGTGACCCCTGAGGACGCCGGCATGCTGCCTTCCTACGATCTCCTCCTGGCCGACGACAGCGTCATCGAGGTGGGCCGCCTCCGGGTCCGGACCATCGCCACCCCGGGGCACACGCCGGGGTCGATGTGCTTCGCCGTCGAGGGCACACCCCTGCTGCTGTCGGGCGACACGCTGTTCCCTGGCGGCCCGGGGAACACGTCGTTCGCCGGGGGCGACTTCCCGACCATCATCCGCTCCATCGAGGACCGGCTGTTCCGGCGCTTCGGCCCGGACACCCTCGTCCTGCCGGGGCACGGGGCGTCCACCACCATCGGAGCCGAGTCCCCCCACCTCCAGGAGTGGGTCGACCGGGGCTGGTGAGGTCGACCGGCGGCCGGA
>JAJPKS010000211.1 GCA_021323605.1 Bacillota bacterium
CCGGTGACCCCGATCGGCCGCCGGAGCACCAGGCCGAAGGCGCCGGTGTCGGGCAGGGAGACGTACTCCCCGTGCACCTTGTCGGCCAGGTCGCCGTACCAGGCGATGTTCTCGCCGAAGCGGCGGGCCTCGATCCTCGACTCCAGCAGCGTCTTGCCCTGTTCCCGGGTCAGGATGGGGGCGATCTCGTCGACCTTGGAGAGCATGTGCTCGGCCGCCCGGTGCAGGATTCGCCGCCGTTCCGCGGCCGGCAGCCGGCCCCAGGTCCGCTGCGCCTTCTCCGCCGCCCTGGCCGCCCGGTCGACGTCCTCGGGCCCCCCCTTCGGGACCTCGTCCACGACCTCGCCCGTGGCGGGGTCCTTGACCTGGTAGGTCTCGCCCGAGACGGCGCCCACGCGCTCGCCCTCGATGATCATCGTCGCCATTGCGTCGGCCCCCTTCGTGCTCGAGGATTGGCGATCTCGTGCCGATCGCGTACGAATACGATATTGCAGAACGCCTGGCCATCGTCGCTGGATATGCAAGAGACAAGGAGCGGCCGCACATGGGAGTCGAGCTACGAGTTGAGGGCCCGGTCGGCGTCATCGTCCTGAACCGTCCGCCGGCCAACAGCTACGATTACGCGTTCCTGCGCGAGCTCGGGGCGGCCATCGACGACGTCCGCTACGACGACCGGGTGCGGGCCGTGGTGGTGACCAGCGCCTCGGATCGTTTCTTCTCGGCCGGCGCCGACGTGGCGGCCTTCAGGGCCGGCTCCGCCAACCAGCGGGCCATGACCGCCCTGCTGGCCCACGAGGTCTTCCGGAAGCTGGAGCACACTCCCATGGTGTTCGTCGCCGCCATCTCCGGACATGCCCTGGGGGGCGGGCTCGAGCTGGCCCTGGCCTGCGATCTGCGCTTCGCCGCCCGGGGCTCCTACCGCCTGGGCCTGCCCGAGGTCAACCTGGGCCTGTTCCCGGGCTCGGGCGGCACCCAGCGGCTGCCGCGGCTGGTGGGCCTCTCCCGGGGCCTGGACATGATCGTGAACGCGGTCCAGCTCTCGCCCGAGGAGGCGCTGGCGGCGGGGGTGGTGGACCGCCTCTTCGACGACGCGGACGCGTGCCACGAGGCCGCCATGGCCTACTGCCGGAGGCTGGCCGAGGGGCCGAGCGAGGCCATCGGGCGGGCCAAGGTAGCGGTCGCGCTGGGCCATTCCGCGCCGCTCGACCTGGGCCTGGCCATCGAGCGCGAGGCCATCGCCAGGGTCTTCGTCTCCGAGGACGCCGCCGCCGGGATCGACGCCTTCGTGGAGAAGCGGAAGCCCGAGTTCCGAGGCCGCTGAGCCCGGGGGCCGGCCGGGCAGGGTGGTGTGTGCGAGGGAAGGGTCGATCGTGTCAGCCTGTTCCTGGCGTGGCCGTCGGTGTCCGGCGTCATCCGGATGGGCGCCGGCACGTCGAACGCACGACGGAAATCACCCGGCCCCGGTCGTGACCCCGAGGCGGCGGGACCGGAGGAGGAGACAGCAACGATGCAGTTGGGCATGGTCGGCCTGGGGCGCATGGGGTCCAACCTGGTGCGAAGGCTGCTCCGGGACGGGCACGAGTGCGTGGTCTACGACCGCAGCCGGGAGGCGGTGACGGCGCTGGTCGAGGAGGGCGCGGTCGGCGCCGCCTCTCTGGACGAGCTGGTGGGAAAACTGGCCAGGCCGCGGGCGGTGTGGCTGATGCTGCCGGCAGGGGTGACGGGCCAGGTGGTGGAGGAGCTGGCCGGGAGGCTGGAGGCGGACGACGTCCTCATCGACGGGGGCAACGGCTACTACCGGGATGACATCGACCGCGCCGCGGCCCTGAAGCCCCGCGGCGTGCACTACGTGGACTGCGGCACCAGCGGTGGGGTCTGGGGCCTGGAGCGCGGCTACTGTCTCATGATCGGCGGGGAGGAAGCGGTGGTGCAGCGCCTCGACCCGATCTTCCGCAGTATCGCGCCCGGGGTGGAGGCGGCGCCTCGAACCCCGGGTCGCCGGGGCGAGCCCACGAGCGCGGAGATGGGGTACCTGCACTGTGGTCCGCACGGGGCGGGCCACTTCGTGAAGATGGTGCACAACGGGATCGAGTACGGACTGATGGCGGCCTACGCGGAGGGGCTGAACATCCTGCGCCACGCCGACGTGGGGCTGGCCGAGCAGGGGGTCGACGCCGAGACCGCCCCCCTCCGCGATCCACGTTTCTACCGCTACCGTTTCGACGTGCCGCAGATCGCCGAGGTCTGGCGGCGGGGGAGCGTCGTGGCCTCCTGGTTGCTGGACCTGACCGCCGAGGCCCTGCTCGCCGATCCCGAGCTGGGCTCCTTCACCGGCCGCGTGGCCGACTCCGGGGAAGGGCGGTGGACGGCGCTGGCCGCGGTCGACGAGGGCGTCCCGGCGCCGGTGATCACGGCCGCGCTCTACGCGCGCTTCTCCTCGCGAGGCCGGGACGAGTACGCCGACCGCCTGCTCTCGGCGATGCGGAAGCAGTTCGGAGGTCACCAGGAGCTGCGTCCGGCATGACCACGGCGAGGGAAGGGGCGGCCGACGCCATCGTCTTCTTCGGGGCCACCGGCGACCTGGCCCGGAAGAAGATCTTCCCGGCCCTGTACGCCATGGTCAGGCGCCGCGGGCTCGACGTCCCCATCGTGGGCGTGGCCTACTCGGGATGGAACCTGGACCGCCTGCGGGAGCGGGCCCGGGAGAGCCTGGAGGAGTTCGGGGGAGGGATCGAGGACGGAGCGGCGTTCGACCGCCTGCTCTCCTTGCTCCGGTACGTCGACGGGGACTACAACGATCCCGGCACCTTCAGCCGGCTGCGGCAGGAGCTGGCCGGGGTCCGCCGACCGCTCCACTACCTGGCCATCCCTCCCGCCGCCTTCGAGACCGTGGTGCGCGGCCTTGCCGCCGCCGGCCTCGCCCGGCAGGCGCGCATCGTGGTGGAGAAGCCGTTCGGGAGGGATCTGGCCTCGGCGCGGAAGCTCAACCAGGTCATCCACAACGTCTTTCCGGAGCGCCAGGTCTTCCGCATCGACCACTTCCTGGGCAAGGAGCCGATCGAGAACATCCTCTACTTCCGCTTCGCCAACTCCTTCCTGGAGCCGGTCTGGAACCGCAACTGCGTCGCCTCGGTGCAGATCACCATGGCCGAGGAGTTCGGGGTCGAGGGCCGAGGGGGCTTCTACGAGCAGGTCGGCTGCCTGCGGGACGTGGTCCAGAACCACCTCTTCCAGATCGTCGCCATCCTGGCCATGGAGCCGCCGGCGGGGCACGGGGTGGAGTCCTTCCGGGACGAGAAGGTCAAGGTCTTCCGGGCCATGCAGCCCCTCTCCCGCCGCGATCTGGTGCGGGGCCAGTTCCAGGGCTACCGCGACGAGCCGGGCGTGGCCCCGGACTCCGACGTGGAGACCTTCTGCGCCCTGCGTCTCCACATCCACTCCTGGCGCTGGCACGGCGTGCCCTTCTACCTGCGGGCCGGAAAGCGGCTGCCGGTCACCGCCACCGAGGTCCTGGTCGAGTTCAAGCGGCCGCCGGCCCAGGTCTTTCCCGACGCCTGGCAGCCGGTCGGGCGTGGCAACTACCTGCGTTTTCAGATCGCTCCCCGCTCCGCGATCGCGCTCGCGGCCCGCGTCAAGCGGCCCGGCAAGGAGTTCGTGGGCGAGCAGCGGGAGCTGTTCCTGAGCGAGGAGTGGCCCGAGGAGCAGCTCGACTACGAGCGGCTGCTCACCGACGCCCTGGAGGGTAACCAGGCGTTGTTCGCGCGCGAGGACGCGGTCGAGGCGGCCTGGGAGGTGGTGGACCGGGTGCTGCGCGAGCACCCGCCGGCGCTGCCCTATCCTCCCGGTACCTGGGGGCCGGCCGAGGCCGACGAGCTGGTCAAGGCGAACGGGGGCTGGCACCGGCCGAGCTCGGCCTGAGCCCGGGCCCGGCGTCGCCCTCTCAGAGGCGGAACAGCCGGCGGGCGTTGTCGCCCAAGATGGCGCGGCGCTCCTCGGCCGGGAGCCCCGGCAGCTGGCAGTCGAGCAGCCCCAGCACCCGCTCGTAGCCGGGTTCGGAGAGCACCCAGGGGGCGTCGCTCCCCCACAGCAGCCGGTCCGCGGTGTAGGTGCGATAGAGGGCCTGGACCAGGGGGTCCAGGTCCCGATACGGATACGGCTCGTGGCTGAAGGTGGCCTGACCACACAGGGCGACGTGGGCGCCGCGATGGCGGGCCAGGGCGAGGACCTCGTCCAGCGCCCTCGCCGGTGGCGTGGCCGGGCGCGGCACCCCGTGGCGTCCGGCGCGCAGGGGGGTGAGCGGGAAGCCGAGATGGCCGACGACGACCGTCAGCCCGGCCAGCCTGGAGAGGAGCCCGTCCAGGAGACGGAGCTGGCCTCGAGGGCCGAAGAACCAGGCCACCAGGCCGGCCTCGGCGAGGTCGCCCAGGACCGGGTACGCCGGCACCTCCTCGGGGTCGGCGTCCGGCATCCCCAGCCAGTGGATGCGGATGCCCCGCACGCCGGGTATGCCCGCCTTTCGGGCCAGCTCGGCCCGGGCGGACGGATGCCGGAGGTCGAGCGTGGAGAGTCCGACCAGGCGGCCCGGGTGGGCGGCCAGGCACTCCCGCAGGTACTCGTCCTCGGTGGAGAGCGCGGCCACCACCGCCCGCCCGACGCCGCCGGCGTCCATGGCCGCCAGCAGCTCCTCCACCGTCGCCTCTCGCCCGGGAGGGTAGACCTCGCTGACCGGCCGTGGATAGCGGGGCGAGAGGCGACGAAAGACCTGGGCGTAGGCATCGACGATCGACGCCCGGCCGTCCGGGATGGGCTGGCGGCGTTCCGACACGGTCTCATCCACGAGCGCGACGGCGTCCGTCGCCGCTCCTCTCTCGATTGTGGACCGTGACGGCGCGGCCGGCACGGCCGGGGCGGGAGCGCTCCGGCCCGGTCGCGCCGCCGGCCCCAGAGCCGGAGGGTGGGGCCCGGCGGCCTTCCCCCGGCGCTCTTACACTAGGGTTCCTCATGCGCGAGCGACGCAGGCCGGCCGGCCTGTCCCTCTCCCCATCGCGGCAGCCGGCCGACCGGGCCCTGCTCTCGGACGAGCGCCACCGGGATGCCTGGCGGGTGCTGCGCTTCGTGTCCGAGTTCGTCGAGGGCTTCGAGGTGCTGGCCGAGATCGGACCGGCGGTGACCTGCTTCGGGTCCGCCCGTCTCGACCGGGAACACCCCACCTACGAGCAGGCCCGGCAGGTGGGGCGAGCCCTGGCCGACCGCGGCTTCGCCGTGATCACCGGGGGTGGCCCGGGTTTGATGGAGGCGGTCAACCGTGGCTGCCACGAAGCCGGCGGGCTGTCCGTGGGTTGCAACATCGAGCTGCCCGAGGAGCAGCCGTTCAACCAGTACGTCGACGTCGGGATCGAGTTCCGGCACTTCTTCGTCCGCAAGACCATGTTCGTGCGCTACGCCCGCGGCTTCATCATCTTCCAGGGCGGCTTCGGGACCCTGGACGAGCTCTTCGAGGCGCTGACGCTGGCCCAGACCGGGAAGATCGATCACTTCCCGATCGTCCTCTTCGGCAGCAACTACTGGGACGGCCTGCTGGGCTGGCTGCGCGACCGCGCGCTGAGCGAGGGGATGATCTCCACCGCCGACCTGCAGCTCCTGACGGTGACCGACGACCCCGAGGAGGCGGCCGAGCTGGCGGCCTCCCCCGGCCGGCCGGCGATCGCGCCCCGGGCGCAGCTCCCATAGGGGCGCCCCCGCCCTCCCGGCGCCCCTCGGGGCGGCTGGACGTCCACTTCCTGACCGACGGTGGCCAGCGGCCATCGGCCGTGGCCAGGCTCCTCGCCGCCCACGCGGCCCGGGCCCGGCACAGCCTGGACCTGGCCATCTACGACCTGAAGCTCGACGACGCCTCGGGCCGGCTGATCTGCGCCGCCGTCGACCGGGCCCGGGCCCGGGGCGTGGCGGTGCGGCTCATCTTCAACCAGGAGCATCCCCGGACGCGGACGCGGGCGGTCGCCGCCACTCCGGAGGAGGAGCTGGCCTTCCCCGAGCTGGCCTTCCCCGCCTTCGTGGATCGCGGGCTCCTGCGCCGGCTGCAGGTGCCGAGCCGGGCCATCCACGGGGTGCCGGCCCTCATGCACCACAAGTACGCGGTGGCCGACGCCGGCCGGCCCGAGGCCGCGGTGTGGACGGGCTCTGCGAACTGGACCGAGCACGCCTGGTCGCGGGAGGAGAACGTCATCGTGCGGGTGGCCTCCGACCGGCTGGCGGCGGCCTACCGCGAGAACTTCGAGGAGCTCTGGGAGACGCGCTCGGTGCGACGCTCGGGACTTCGGCCCCCGTCGCCGTGGGTCGCGGTCGGTCCGGAGCACCGGGTGCGGCCCTTCTTCACCCCGGGTCAGGCGGGGGATCTGGTCCGGGAGATCGTGCGGCTGGTGGAGGCGGCGCGTCGGCGGGTTCGCTTCTGCTCCCCGATCGTCACCTCGCCTCCGGTGCTGGCGGCGCTGGCCACGGCGGCGGGCCGGCCCGGCCTCGACCTGTGCGGCTGCGTCGACGCCACCCTGATGGCGGGGATGGTCGCCCGCTGGGCCTGTGCGCCCTCGTCCCGCTGGAAGCTGGAGGCCTGGGAGGCGCTCCGTGGCCGGGGGCGGTGGGGCGGCAAGCGGTCCCTTCCCTACGGGACCGGCGCCGTGCGCGACGTCATGCACGCCAAGTGCCTGGTCGCCGACGACACCGTGCTGGTGGGCAGCTACAACTTCTCCCGTGCCGGTGAGCGCAACGCCGAGAACGTGCTCGAGATCGAGGGCCGGCCGCTCGCCGACCGCGTGGCCGGCTTCGTCGAGAGGTTGTCCCGCCGCTACGGCACCTGAGCGGCGCCCCGATCCTCGCCCCGTCGCCAGTGGCAGGATGATCGGATCATGCAGATCCCTGGACCCCTGGTCGACGCGGGCTGGCTGGCCGAGCACATCGCCGACCCCCGGCTTCGCGTGATCGACTTCCGCTGGTACCTGGACGGGCGCTCCGGCCGGGCCGCGTATGGTTCCGGGCACCTCCCGGGTGCGGTCTTCGTCGACCTGGAGGAGGTCACCGGCGCCACCCCCGGCGCCGGCCGCCACCCGCTGCCGGAGCCGGAGCCGTTCGCGCGCGTGATGCGGGCCGCGGGCGTGAACCGCGACTCCACCGTGGTCGTGTACGACGACCAGGGGGGAGTGGTGGCGGCCCGGCTGTGGTGGATGCTGCGCTACTTCGGGCACGACGCCGCGGCCGTCCTGGACGGCGGCCTCCAAGCCTGGGCGGGCGGCCTCGTCACCGAGCCCACCACCCCGGCCCCGGGCGACTTCGTCGCCGGCGAGCCGCGCCGCTGGATGCGGGTGGACTACGAGGCGGTGCGGGGGCTGCCCTCGGGCACGATCCTGCTCGACGCCCGGGCGCCGGAGCGATACCGGGGGGAGTCCGAGCCGGTCGATCCCCGGGCCGGCCACATCCCGGGGGCGAGGAACGCCTACTGCCGCGACAACCTGGACGACGACCTCCGCTTCAAGTCCGCTCCGGAGCTGCGGGAACGGTTCGCCCGGCTGGGGGTGGTTCCCGGCGCCGAGGTGGTGGCCTACTGCGGCTCGGGCGTGAGCGCCTGCCACGACCTGCTGGCCCTGGAGCTGGCGGGCCTGCCCGGGGCGCGGCTGTACCCGGGCTCCTGGAGCGACTGGTCGGCACGGCCCGACGCCCCGGTGGCGACGGGGGCGGAGCCGGACTGAGGCGACGGCCACTCCTCGCCCGGCTCGTTTACGCTAGCGGCCATGTTGCTCCAGGGGAAGAAGCTGCTCATCACCGGGGTGCTCGACCGGCGCAGCATCGCCTATGCGATCGCCGAGGAGGCGCAGCGGGCGGGCGCCGAGATCGTGCTCACCAGCTTCGGACGGGTGATGAGCGTGACCCGCACGATGGCCAGGCGGCTCCCGGTCACGCCGGACGTGCTGGAGCTGGACGCCACCCGACCGGAGCACGCCGTGGCCGTGGGCGAGGAGCTGCGGCGGCGCTGGGGACGCCTGGACGGATGGGTCCACTCCATCGCCTACGCACCCGAGGACGCCCTGGGTGGACGCTTCCTGACCACGCCCTGGGAGAGCGCGGCCACGGCCTTGCGGGTCAGCGCCTTCTCCCTCAAGGACATCGCTGCCGGCCTCCTGCCGGCCATGCGGGAACAGGGGGGCTCCATCGTCGCTCTGGACTTCGACAACTCGCGCCAGGCCTGGCCTTCCTACGACTGGATGGGGGTGAGCAAGGCGGCCCTGGTCGCGGTCGTCCGCTACCTGGCCCGGGACCTGGGGCGCTACCGCATCCGGGTCAACGCGGTCTCGGCGGGGCCGGTGCGCACCCTCGCCGCCAGGGGGGTTCCGGGCTTCAGCGACATCGAGAGCGCATGGGCGCGGCGGGCTCCGCTGGGGTGGGACGCGGGCGACCCGCGCCCGGTGGCCCGGACGGTGTGTGCGCTGCTCAGCGACTACCTGTCCGCCACCACCGGAGAGGTGGTCCACGCCGATGGCGGGCACCACGCCCTCGCCTACGAGGTCCCCGAGCCGGAGCCCCGCTAGTCAGCCCGGGGCGATCGGCCTTCGAGGACGCCGGATCGGAAGCGCTCCGGTCCCAGCTCCGACAGCTCCTCGCCGCCCTCGCCGGCGACGATGAGGTCGGCCAGCCACCGGGCGGTGGCGGGGGCGGCCTGCATGCCGATCGAGCCGTGGCCACCGTGCACCCAGACGCCGTCGACCGAGCGGCCGACGATGGGCCATCCGTCGGGGGTCATGGGGCGCAGGCCGCTCCAAGCCGCCACCACCGGCACCTGGCTCAGCCCGGGGAGGCAGCGGAGGGCCCGTTCGGCGATCAGGCGGGGCATCTGGACGCCCTCGACCGCGTCGCGGAGCGAGGGGGTGAGCGAGGTGCCGATCAGCGCTGCTCCCCCCGGCAGAGGGGCGACGGCGAGCGCCGACACCGCCGGCTCCGGACGCCCGTCCGAGGCCAGCTCGCCCAGGGTGAGAGGCCGGGCGAGACGGCTCAGCTGGTCCTGGCCCGGCCAGGACATCTCCTCGACCACCCATGGAATCGGGGTCGGCAGCGGCGCCGTCCGCAGCAACCAGCCGCGGCCGGCGCTGACGGGCAGGCTCGGGACCAGGTCCGACAGCCAGGGTCCCGTCGCCGCCACCACGGCGTCGGCGGCCACGCGGCCCCGGTCGGTGAGGACCCCGTCGGGCAGGGCCGAGGCCACCCGGACCCCGATCTCGATCCTGGCTCCGACCTCGCGGGCGGCCTCGGCGAAGGCTCGGGTGGCGGCCGCCGGGTCGAGCAGCCACGACTCGGCCACCAGCACGCCGCCGGCGACGTCGGGGGCCAGGGCCGGCCATTCCCGGCACAGGTGACGGGCGTCGAGGAGGTCGGCCTCGAGACCGGCCTCCCGAAGCGCCTGCGCGTGCTGGCGGGCCAGCGTGAGCTGGGCGGGATCCCGGGCCAGCAGCAGCAGGGGAGCGGTGCGGAGGGCCAGCGGGGCCAGCGGCTCCACCTCCCGGTAGCGCTCGAGGGCGCTACGCATCATGCGCAGCGCCCGGGGGTCGACCTGGTTCACCAGCAGCCCCATGTTCCGACCCGAGGCGGCAGAGGCGAGCCAGTCCTGCTCGAAGACGACCACTCGCAGCCCCCGGCGCGCCAGCTCGTAGGCGATCGTGCAACCGGCGATGCCTCCCCCGATGACCACGCAATCGCCGACGCGCGACAATGATGTCGGTTTGGACATCGGGCTCCTAGTGTATCCGCGCCACACGCCGCTGGATCTCATCGGGCCGTGGGAGGTGCTGGCTCGAATCCCGGATGCGCAGACCCACCTGATCTGGACGCGGCCGGGCCCGGTGCAGGCCCAGGGAGGAATCGAGATCAGCGCCACGGTGTCCTTCGCCGAAGCCCCCCTCCTCGACGTGCTGGTGGTGCCGGGAGGACCCGGCCAGCTCTCGCTCATGAAGCACACCCTGCTCATGGAGTACATCCGGTCCTGCGCACAGACCGCGCAGTGGATCTGTTCGGTCTGCACGGGAGCGCTGCTCCTGGCACAGGCGGGGGTGCTGAAAGGTCGACGGGCGACGACCCACTGGCTGGCCCGGGACGCCCTCCGGACGTTCGGGGTCGAGGTGGGTGAGGAGCGGGTCGTGTTCGACGGCAAGTTCGCCACCGCGGCCGGTGTGTCCGCCGGCGTCGACCTGGCCCTGGAGCTGACGCGACGGCTGGCCGGCGACGACACGGCGCGCGAGATCCAGCTGCAGATCGAGTACGACCCCGCCCCGCCCTTCGATTCCGGCTCGCCGGCGAAGGCGCCGGCGGAGGTCGTGGCCCGGCTGCGGCAGCGGGCCCGGCGGTACCGCTGATGGAAGGAGCGCCGTCGCGTGCGCTCGGGAGGCCGGGGCACGGGCGTTAGAATCGGATCAGTGCTGCAGACCAGGGGGTGGAGCCCTTGCGAGAGTGCCTCGTTATCTACGTCGATGCGGCACTCGACAAGAACGGCCGGGCCGGATGTGGCCTGGCCGTTTTCGTTAGAGGCCGGGCCGTCTACACGGAGTCCTTCGGGCTCGCGCACGAGGGCGGGTCCGCCCAGCTCGAGGCTC
>JAJPKS010000090.1 GCA_021323605.1 Bacillota bacterium
ATCCCGGGCATGGGCCTGGGGTTCTTCCGCGCCGACCTGGGCGGCCACGCGGCGGTGGAGCACCAGGGGATCGTTCCCGGTTTCAACTCGCAGATCTGGCTGGCACCCGAGGACGGTGTCGGGATCGTCGCCTTCACCAACGGATCCCCCGGAGCCGTCTTCTGGATGGTCGCCGAGTTCGCTCAGCTGCTGCGTGAGCTGATCGGGGTGCCGGACGATCCCATCCGGCACGACCTTCCTCAACACCCGGAGGTCTGGGGCGACGTCTGCGGCTGGTACGCGCCACTCGCGCCGGCCACCGATCCGCGCTCGAGGGCGTTCTTCGGCGCCGGAGCCGAGGTGTTGGTGCGGGGCGGCCGGCTTCGCCTGCGTCTGCTCACACCGGTGCCCGTGCTCTATCGAGGCTTCGACCTGCATGCGGATGACGAGGACGATCCCTACGTCTTCGGGGTGGACCTCTCCGCCTGGGGTGCGGGCAAGGTCCGCGTGGCCTTCAACCGCGACCCCGAGGGACGGACCAGCAGCTGCGCCCTGGACCTCATGCCGATCACGCTTCGGAAGCGGCCGGACGGCAGGAATCCCAGGCGCTGGGCGACGGCCGGGCTCGGGGCGGTGGGCGTGGGGCTCGCCCTGGCGGGCCTGCGCTCCGCGCTCGGCCGGAGGCATCGGGATGGGTAGCGCGTACGACCTGGCGGCGGCGGTCACCGAGATTCGGAACCGCTGGCCCACGGTCGGGTTGGCGTTCGGGGTCGTTCGCGGCGGACGGCTGGAGGCGTTTCACGCCCAGGGTCTCGCCGACATCGCATCGGCGAGGCCGATCACCGAGGACACCGTGTTCCGGATCGGCTCGCTGACCAAGACCTTCACCGGGATCGCGATCATGCAGCTGTGGGAGGCGGGGCGCGTCGACCTCGACGCGCCCGCCAACCACTACCTGCGTGCCTTCAAGCTGGTGCCGGGGAGACCCGGCTTCCGGCCGGCGACCGTGCGTCATCTGTTGACGCACAGCGCAGGCATCCGGGAGGTGCTGCACCTGAGGGGCCTGCTCCAGACGCGGCGTGTCCTGGGCGAGGCGATCCCGGCCGGACGGCCGGTGCCGCGTCTCGCCGAGTACTACCGTGGCGGTCTGCGCATCGATCTGGACCCGGGGACCGCGTGGATGTACACCAACCACGGCTTCGCCACGCTCGGCCAGATCGTCGAGGACGTGACCGGCGAGCCGCTCCACCGCTATTTCCGGGAGCACATCTTCGAGCCGCTGGGGATGGACAGCACCGACCTGGTCCGTTCCGAGCGGGTGAGGGCACGTCTGGCCACGGGCTACGAGCTGCGTTCCCGTGGAGCGCAACCGGTCGACTGCGAGCTGATCACGGCCGGGGCCGGCGGGATCTATTCCTCGCCACGGGACATGGCGCGCTACCTGGCCGCCCTGCTCGGGGGCGGCGCCAACGAGCACGGCTCGGCCCTCGAACCGAAGACGCTGGCCTCGATGTACGAGGCGCACTACCGGCCCGATCCCCGCCTCCCGGGCATGGGGCTGACGTTCTGGCGTGGTGGCCTGGCCGGCCATCCGACGGTCGAGCACAGCGGCATCGTCCCCGGCTTCGACTCCCAGATCCTGCTCGCCCCGGGCGACGGAGTCGGGGTGATGGCCTTCGCCAACGGCGCCAGGCAGGGCATGTTCTGGCTGGTTCCGGAGGCGGCGAGGGTGCTGCGACGGGTGCTCGACCTTCCCGAGGACACCGTTCGTGACGACCTCCCCCACCATCCCGAGATCTGGGGCGAACTCTGCGGCACCTACCGGCTCCTGGCCGCGCGGACCGATGCCGCGAAGCTCAGCATGGGGCTCGGCGTCCAGGTCTTCGTACGTCGGGGACGGCTCACCTTCCGCGTGTTGAGCCCCATCCCGGCGCTCTGTCGGGGTCGCGAACTCCATCCCGACGATCCCGAGGATCCGTACGTGTTCCGCACCGAGTTCCCCCTCTTCGGCGGGGAGACCAGCCGGGCCGTCTTCAGCCGCGACGCCGCGGGCGACGTCGACGGGCTTCACTTCGACCTGGCACCGATGTCGTTCCGGAGGCAGGGGACGCCGAACGGCACACGTCGCCTGACGGCGCGAGCTTCACCATGAACGCCGCCGTCGGCGGCCGCGCAGGCCCCGCCGGTGAGGACCCATCGGCATCGCGCGCCGCCGCGGTGGCGGATCACCCGGGCTGAGGGCCGGCACCGACGGTGGTCCCCATCGCGAGCATTTCCGGTGGACCGCCCGACCGGCAAGGGGTCCCGTGGAGGGCGAGCCGCGCTCGCCGCGACCCGGTTCGTGCTGCCCTCATCGCCCCGGCCCCGCCGTCCGAGCGAGCTCGGCCCAGCGTCGCCTCATGCCCGCGGCGAGGACGTCGACGTCCGGGCAGGCCGCCGCGTCGGCGTTGACGAGGAGGCTCAGGCGGCCGCAGTAGGACAGCGCCCCGAAGGCCAGCGTCAGGTTCCCGGCCAGGCCGATGATCGGCATCAGGTCCTCGACCCTGGCGCCCAGCACGTACAGCGTGACCGAGGGACCGGGGACGTTGGTCACGAAGAAGTTCGCCATCCGCTGGCGCTCGGTGAGACGGCGGACGAGGCCGGCCGCGGCCAGCCTGCCGAACAGGGCCTGGCCGGAGGCGGGGTGTTGCCCGGCCCTGGCCGAGCGGCTGGAGGCGGCGATCCGCTCCAGGTGGCGGCCCGGGTCGGGCTCGTCCAGGGGCAGGCTCACTCGGATCACCCCGGAGGCGTTGCCCAGGTCGCGCGCCCGGTCGGCTCCACGCATCGCGACCGGGACCATCACCTTCAGCTCCAGCCCCGTCACCCGCTCGCCGCGGCTGGCGAGAAGGTCGCGGACGCCCCCGGCCACGACGCACAGGGCGACGTCGTTCACCCTGGTGCCGTGGGCGTGGCCCACCGCTCGCGCGGTGTCGAGATCGAGGTGCACGACCCGGACCCGGCGGGCCGGCCCGGGGAGCGCATTGAGCGAGGTGCGTGGGGCGCCGGACCGGTCGCGCAGCATGGCGGCGAAGTCCCGAAGCGTCCGGGCCAGTCCCCGGGCTAGACGAAGGGGGTGGCCCAACGTGGACGTCACCGACCCCGCCAGGCGACGTACGTTGTCGCCGAAGAGGGCGAGGACCGCGGGCGCCGGCGCCGGTCTCCATTCCGTGGAGGGGGGATCGGGAGCGTCGGGGTCGAGGTCGAAGAGGGAGGTCATGAGCGCGATCGCCCCCAGGCCGTCGGCCACCGCGTGGTGGAGCTTGAAGAGGATCCCCAGCCGGCCGCCTTCCAGCCCGGTGAGGAACCACAGCTCCCAGAGGGGACGCGACCGGTCGAGCGGCGCTGCGACGAGGCGCTCCGTGGTCCCGAGCAGGCCGGCCTCGTCGCCGGGCGCGGCCACCGGTGCCGTGCGCACGTGGTGCTCGAGCGAGAAGCTCGGGTCGTCGATCCAGAGCGGTGGACCGCAGAGCGGCGGCACCCGTCGCATCGTCCGCCGCAGCTCCGGAACGCGGACGAGTCGGGCCTCCAGGCGACGCCGCACCTGCTCGAGGTCCAGCCGGCCGCTGGCGTCCAGGAGCGGTCGTGCCTCGACGATGCAGAGGCCGGCCACGTGCTCGGGGGCGTTGGGGTACTCGAAGCGCAGAAAGCTTCGATCCGCGAGGGAGAGGCGTGGATACCGGCTGGACATCTCGTGCTCTGCTTCGAGGCTGAGGGTGGGCGCGTTCGAGTTCAAGGGCCGGTGGCCCCGTCCCCTCCGGGCCGGCCGGGGCGGTCACGGGATCCCGCTCGGCTCCGCCGCGCGGTGCCGGCCCGCCGGGGTCGTGGTGTCGCCTGTCGTGGTTGGATCCCGCCCCGGATGTCGATCCGGCGTCTCCTCGTTCGACGTCCGA
>JAJPKS010000349.1 GCA_021323605.1 Bacillota bacterium
AAGAACGGGGGTATCGTCCTGACCTTTTTCGAGCCCGGCCTCGACCCGGGCCTCCCCTTCGCCTCCTCGACCGGCCCGTCAAACGTCCTCTGTTGTGTACCTCGAGAGCGAGCACGGGCCGGTGGCCCGCCGGCCGATGTGCATCGATGTGTGGCGAGACCATGTCGAGGTCTGAGGATGGAAAGCAGGCGGTGGTCGCCGTCCAGAACGTCCTCAGACAACGTTTCGTGGGCATCGTCCCGGTCGCGTTTCTCATGTGCACGATCGCCATCACGGACCGGATCAACATCGGTCTGGTGATCCCCCCGGTGTGAAAAGCGCTGCACTTCGATCCGACCATCACCGGCCTCGCCTCCGGCATCTTCTGCATCGGCCATCCCTTCCCCCAGGTCCCGGATGGCCACCTGGCGAACGGTGACGCACCAGGTGGTCCGTCCCCTGACCCCGGGGGTGCTCCTCCCCCAGAGACCTTCGTGGGGGACCCCTTCAGACACCCCGCGAAGCAGGCTTCGTGAGGACCCCCATCCAACTGGAGGAGATCCAGGTCGTGGCCGAGATCGATGCCTCCGCGCGCCAGGCCACGTCCGATGATGGAGGGATGGGCCGCGGCCCGACGGGGCGGCGGCCGACCGCGGCCGGAGGCGGCCCCCCGGGCGGCCGACCGGCGGGGCCGGAGGAGGCGTCGAGATGAACCAGGCCGACGTGAGGACGATGGGAGGCGGCGACCTGCTGCCCCTGCTCCAGCGCGACCCCTACCCGTTCTACGAGCAGCTCCGCCGGTCGGGGCCGGTGGTCTGGGCACCGTCCCTCGAACGCTGGCTGGTCACCGGCCACCCCGAGGTCGTCGAGGTCCTGCGGGACGAGCGCTTCTCCGCCGACCGACGGAAGTGGAGGGGCTTCGAACCCGTCGTCGAGCCCGGCCGCGAGGGCGCCCGGTCGATGCTGGTGGTCGACCCGCCCGACCACACCCGGCTCCGCACCCTGGTCCAGAAGGCCTTCACGCCCCGGGTGGTGGAACGGCTGCGGCCGCGCATCGAGGCGCTGGTAAAAGAGGCCCTGGACGAGGCCGAGGCGCGGGGGAGCATGGACCTGGTGGCGGACCTGGCCTACCCTCTACCGGTCACGGTCATCGCCGAGCTCCTGGGGGTGCCGGTCGAGGACCGATCCGCGTTCCGCCGCTGGTCGGACGCGCTGGTGGGGGCGCTCGACCCGGTGGCCCTCACCGACCGCCGCTCGGCGGTGCTGGCCGCGCGCGACGCGTTGCACGCCTACCTCGAGCGGGTCGTCGCCGAGCGCCGGGCCGCGCCCCGGGACGACCTCATCAGTCGGCTGGTCGAGGCCGAGGAGCAGGGCGACCGCCTCAGCGGCCCGGAGCTGCTGGCGATGGGCGTGCTCCTGCTCGTGGCCGGACACGAGACCACCGTCAACCTGATCGGCAACGGCATCAACGCGCTCCTCGCCCACCCCGACCAGCTCGCCCGCCTGCGCGACGAGCCGGAGCTCATCGAGCCGGCGGTCGAGGAGCTGCTCCGCTACGACTCCCCTGTGCAGCTGACCGGCCGGGTGGCGCTGGAGGAGCTGGAGCTGGGCGGCCGGCGGGTGGAGCCGGGGCAGATGCTCATGCTGCTGCTGGGGGCCGCCAACCGCGATCCGCGCGTCTTCGCCGAGCCGGAGCGGCTCGACCTCGGACGCGACCCCAACCCCCACCTGGCCTTCGGGCGGGGCATCCACTTCTGCCTGGGCGCCCCGCTCGCCCGCCTCGAGGGGCAGATCGCGATCAGAGAGCTGGTCCGGCGCTTCCCCACCCTGCGCCTGGCCGGGACACCGGAGCGGCGGCCCACCGTCACCCTCCGCGGTTTCGCCTCCCTGCCCCTGACCTGGTAGGGCGGCGGTCACACCGGTACGAGGAGCGGCTCGGCGCTCCCGACATAGGAGCTCGACGCGCCGCCGGCGACGGTCGGCCGCGACACCCAGCCCCCGCCGACCGCGGCCACAGAGGCGGTGATCGGGCTCGAGAACCGGACCCTGGGCCCGGTGCGGCCGGACCTCTCCGACGGCCACCTGGTGGCCGCGGGACCGCGACGGAGCGGGCGGACGGCGACGCTGGAGACGCCGGCCCCTGGCCGCTGGCCGGTCGGGGACGGCGGGGAGAGCCTCAGCCGGCGCGCCCCGCCTGAGGGGCGGCCGGCCTCCGCTCCCGGACCAGGCCGATGGCGAGGAGGGCCACGAAGAGCCCGCACGCCACCACCGTCCAGCCCAGACGGAACGAGCCGGTTCGGTCGACCAGGACCCCGAAGAGCCAGGGACCGAGCACGATCCCGGGCTGACCCAGGGTCATGCCCAGGCCGACCGAGCGCGCCTGAAAGCCCGGCGGCCCCAGCTCGGCCAGGAGCGTGATGTAGATCCCGTTCCAGCCCACGGTGCTGAGGCCGCAGATCGCCACCACCAGCACCACCAACCCCAGGGACGCTCCTGCGGGCAGCCAGGCCAGGAGGAGGCCGGCCAGGGCCGCGGTGCCGGTGACCACCACCAGGGCCCACTTCCGGCTGCCGCCCAGGAGGCGGTCGCTCACCCAGCCCCAGAGGATGCGACCGACCGCTCCGCAGACCTGGGTCCCGGCCAGCAACAGCGAGCCCACCACCACCGGCACCGCCCAGATCGCCCGCACGTAGAGGACCAGGTAGCTGACCAGGCAGAACTGGGCAACGATGAGCAGGAAGCCACAGGCGCTGGTCAGCACCAGATCGCGGCTGAGCAGGACGGGCGTTCCCTGCCACCGCCGGCCCCCTGTCCTCGGCTCTGGCTCGCCGCCTCCGGCCCTGACGTAGCAGAGGTGGCCGGCGAGGGCCCCGGCCAGGGCCGCCACCCCGCCGGCGATCAGTGCCGTACGCCAGCCCCAGAGGGCGGCCAGGGGCGCCAGCGTGACCGCGGCCACGGCGCCCCCCAGGGGGATCCCGGTCTGACGGACGCTCATCACCACCCCCCGCTGACGGATCGGGAACTCGCGCATGACCGCGGTCGAGCCGGCCGGGGTGGGGGTGGCCACACCGATCCCGACCAGGACCAGTAGCAGCAGGAGGAGAGGGTAGCCGGGGGCGAAGGCGGCGGCGACCGTGAGCAGCCCGGTCAGCACCCCTCCTCCCACCAGCACCGCCCGATCGCCGGCCCGGTCGACCGCCCAGCCCACGGCGAAGAGGGCGAGGAAGGTGCCGAGGCCGGTGATGGTGGCGAAGACCCCGGC
>JAJPKS010000378.1 GCA_021323605.1 Bacillota bacterium
GCACCGAAGCGTCCACCTTGGTGGGTTCCCGGTCAGCGTCCGGTCGGTGCGTGGATGAAGACGCTCTGCCCGGCCGCCAGGCGAGTCGGCCCCGAAGGTGTCCCCTCGCCACCGCTGACCACGACCGCGCCCCGGCTGACCGAGACCGTGGCGTCGGGCACGTTCGGGCTCATCCAAAAGGTCGAGAACACGGCCGGCCCCTCTGCGGTCACCTCCGCGGTCCCGACCCGGACCCGGAGCCGGGTCCCCGGGGCCACCTGCAACCGCGCCGGACCGAACAGGCTCAGGACGATCGCCGCCGGCGGCGACCCATTCCCGCCGAACCCGAAGGAGAGGCGGGCCCCCAGGCGACCGGTGGCCGCGACCGCCGGGCCGGTGAGCCGTACGGTCGAGCCCCCCGGCAGGCGGACCGTGGCCGAGTCCCCGGGATAGGGACCGAGCTGGAGCCCGCTCCCGGGCGGCATCACGTCTCCGACCGCGGCCGGCCGGCTCGTCGGCGCCCCCACCGTCTGGAACTCGGTGATCGTGGCCGGACCGGCGATCTGCACGAGGACCGCATCCTCCGCCGAGGGCGAGGGGGAGAGCGGGGCACGAGCGAGGGCGAGGGAGCGGCGGCGAACCCGCAGGCCCCGGCCAGCAGCGCCAGCGCCACCACCCGCGCGCCCAGGAGCGCGGCAAGCGGTCCCGGGCGGCGCCCCCCAGACGGCCAGATTCAGACACCGTGGCAGACGCCGAAGGCCGGCCCCCAGGCAACGGTGGCGATGATGTGGCCGCTGTGGGCGTTGACCAGGACCACGTTCCCCGGCACCTCCCCGCAGGAGGGATCGGTCACCCCCCGGGCGCCGAGGACCGGGCCCGAGTCCGCCGTCTGCACCACCCAGACCTCACGCGGAGGGACGAGGCTCATCGCGTCGCAGTGCCCCGGCGGACAGCACTGCCGGAGGCCGGCGTCGGCGAGGACGATCCCGGTGGGGGTCATGTACGCCGCCAGGGCCCGTTCCGACTCGGGGGCATGTGGCGTATTGGTGCAGTCAAGCGACACTCCACCTGCAGCCAGCCTGGCAGCTCCGGCACGGTCGTGATGGACAGCACCTCAAAGCCGGTGCCCACGGAGGCGATCTCCATGAGCTGCTCGGCGGCGAGGCGCTGCCCTTCGTCCGCATCCACCGGCAGCGAGATCATCAGGCCCGGCCGAAGCCCACTGGCTGTTGCGGGGCTGCGTCCTCGCCACGCGCCGCCCTGACCGCCTGCCTGACACGGTTCAGGCCGCGCGGCCCCGGCGGGGAGGCCTGGTCAGTCGGGCGCTCGCGGCGGCTCGCCGCCCACCGGTCGATCAGTAGCCCGAGCAAGCCGCCGATCGCAAAGCCCAGGCCCCCTGCCACGACCGCCTTCCCCAGGTCGGCGCCCTCCTCCGCCTCGACCGGGGGGACCAGGACGAGGCCGCCGGGGCCGACCGTGAACACCACCGGCTGTGGCGATCCGGCGCCCCCGTGCTCCGCCGTGACCACCACCTTCTCGACCAGCTCCTCGTAGCGGTGCCTCGCCATGTTGTGCGGCGGGTTGTCGCCCGGCTCGTCCTCGGAGCGGAAGGTCGAGCTGCTGACCACGACCACCGCACCGTCCGCAGCGTGCCGGGACAGGGCGCCCAGAAGGTCGTGCATCAGCACGTCCTTCCCGTCCTCGGAGACGTACATAGCCCGCTTCGAGCAATGGTGGGGCGCCAGCAGCACCTCCCACGCGAGCCGCTCTGGCCGGTCATGGTCTTCGCTATAGGCGAAGATCTTCGCGATCGTCTCGTAGGCGAGGTCGCCCAGGAGCAGCGCGTGGCCCTCGCTCCCGGAGGCGTCCTTCAGCGTGAGCTGCATGGCTAGTGAGGTGGCGTTCCTCTCGGCCGCGCAATCACTCTTGAACGGAGCGTGGATGAACGCCTCGAACTGGTCGCCCAGCTCCTCGCCGTCGAGGCGCGAGACCGCCTCGCCCGGGCGGCTCATGTACTCGGCCGGAAGCCCGAGTACTCGTAGTCCTCCTGGGCGACGTCGTAGCCGATGACGCGGATGCGGTCGCCAGAGGCTGGCTCGCGGCCGGCGGCGACGGCCTTCCTCACCGCGGCGACCCGGCGCGCCGCCTCTTGGTGGAAGGCCTCGGCGTCCGGACACAGCCCGCCCTCCGCCTCGGCCTGCTCGCGCCAGAGCCGCGGTGTGGCCCAGATCTCGCCGATCGTCACGCGCTTGAGGAGGTCGCGGAAGCCGAGCACGTGGTCCTTGTCGGCGTGGGTCAGGACGAACGCGGTCAGGTAGGGCCGGCCGTCCACGCCCTTTGGGAGAGACTCCACCAACCGGTCCACGACTGCCGTCACGACGGCGCCCTCCTCGTCCGCGCTGACCATGTCGTGAATGTCGACCTGGACCACGTGTCGGTTGTCGATGACGATCGTCGTGCCATCGCCGGTACCTACCGGCCAGAAGACGATGCCCTGGCCGGGCAGTTGTCCATTGGTCATCTGTGTCGTGTCCTCTGATATCTCGTTCTCGCTACGCGAGTTCCGGAACTTCCTCCATCGCAGCCGCCACCCGCTGAAGGTCGTTGATTTGGCCATAGAGTACCGTAATGAGGACGTCGTGTTGGGTTTCCGCAAACCACCCCTCGACACCCTCGTCCCATGGGGACCGTCAGCGTCCACGGCGAGGGGGCGCCTCGCCCTCGCCATCCGCCACCGGTCAGCCACGATGTGTACAGCGCTACGAGACGCCCATCTGAGTCTCGCCACAAGGGCAGCGAGCCAGGAGGGCAGCCGGGGTGATGAGCCGCACCTTCCCCTCCAGGACCAGAGTCCATCTGCCTCATCCATGAGGCCGACGACGGCCGGGAGAAGGCGGACCTGTTCACGGCCTCTCGGGAGGGCCAGGTGGCGTGATGGTGGTCAGCACCGAGCGCATGGGGGTGGGTACCAATGCCCAGGAGTGGACCATCCCCCTCCACCACCTGGACTGCCTCTGGCGCCCGGTTGACCTCCTGCAGAGTGAGGGTGGGCATTCTGCGCCAGGCCAGCCAGAACACTAAGTGGTGCATCCGCCAAGTAAACCGTAATGTCTGGAATGTCTGGGCACCTTCGTCGGGAGATGTCCGTTGGCATCACGAGCCCGGCCGAGGTCGGCCGAAGAAATCCAGCCCATCGAGCCGCTCGCTCGTTCCCGGATCGCTCCCGCCCGGACCGTGGTGCGAGCCAGGATCGTCCGGTTGGCCGGGGAAGGCCTCGCGGTACCGCCATCGCCCGGGAGCTGGGGATCCACCATCAGACCGTCCGCCTCTGGCTGAGACGGTTCAACAAGCAGGGCATCCCGGGGCTCGAGGACCGACCCCGATCCGGCTGGCCGCCCACGTACACGTCTGAGGAGGTGGGCGAGGTGGTCGCTACCAGCCTGACCGACCCACGGAGATTGGGGCTGCCCTTCGCCTCCTGGACCCTGGACCGGCTGGAGTCCTCCCTGAACACGGAGCGGGGCATCACCAGGAAGCGCCGTCGCCTCGATGAGATCCTCTTGGCGGAGGGCTCTTCCGCTGACGAAGCCAGGAGAGCTGGTTCGGCGAGGGGGTGGACCCCGCGTTCGCCAAGAAAGGGGAGGATCACCACCCGCTCCGCGGAAGCCCCGGAGAGGAGCGCGGTCGAGTACCAGGACGAGCTGGGTCCCGAAGGCGCCAAGGGCTTCCCCGGCCAGCAGCTGGTCAGGGCGCGGCCTGACTCACAAGGGCCGCGGCCGGCGGAGCGAGCCCGGCAGGAGACCGACGACGGACGAAGGGGCAAGGGCTACGGGTTCGGGGCGTTCCCGCCGTCCAGCGGCGAGGCGTTCACCATGACCTCCCCGGGAGGGACTACCGCCAACTTCGTGGACTTCCTGGAACCGGTGGAGGACGGGATCCCCGTCGGGATCCGGAACGTCTCGGCCCTCCTCGACCACCTGCGTGCCCACCGGGCCACCGATGTGCTCTGGTTCAGCCTGGCCCACTCCCGCTGGGAGTTCATCTTCCCGCCCAAGTCTGCTACCGACCTGAACCCGATCGAGTCCTGGTGGAAGGTGCTGCGTTCACTTGCCCTCAAGGGCCAGCGGTTTGCGAGCTTGCAGGAAGTGTGCGAGGCCGTTCGGGAGTCCACGGCCGACTGGGATGCGCATCGACATCCGTTCCGATGGGATCAGCGTCGAAGGTGCCAACCCCGACGGCAACCAGGATCGCCCTTCCGGCAAAGGCCGCAGAGACTTGGCGGATGCACCACTAGAGGGTGTCTGAAAAGCGCAAGCTGGGTAGCCTTCTGGGAAGGTAGCTGGCTTCGGTATGGGGGTGACGGCGATGCCCGGCCGACGTGGATCTCCCGCCGATCGCTCCGATGCCGAGTGGGAGCTGATCGAGCCCTCGATCCCACCCGTGAAGCCGGGAGGCCGGCCGGCCCTGCACCTCCGGCGGGAGATCGGCGCTGGCGTGTGGTTGCGCGCGGGGTACGCGTAGCGGCTGCTGCCGCACGACCTGCCGCCCTGACAGGTGGTAGACCACTGCCCGCTCAGCTCGCCATCGCTGGCCCCGCAGCGGGTGCTGACCTCGGCCTCCACCAGTAGCTCGACCATGTCCTGCAGCAGGCCGCGGAGCCGGTCGGGGTGAGCCATCACGTCCATGGACCCCAGCTCATGTTCAGCTCATGTTCTCGGAAGAGGAATCGCTACCCCCGGCTGACGTCCAGTCAACCCTGAAGGGATCCAGATCAAGGTCAGCGAGCCGTCTACCGGGCCTGCGGCCTCGAAGCAGACCGATGTCATGAGCTTGCTGCCCGGACCGTAGACCCCACCCCCTGAAGTGCTACAGGACTTCCCCGGGTCGAGCAGCGGATTGGGGAGCTGCTGGTAGCCGAGCGGATCTTTGAGGTTGAGGGTAAATGGAGAGATCTCTTGCTGACCCTGGTGAACCTGCTACTCCACCACCAGGCGCACGATGTGGAACCCAGGTCGGGGAGTCATCGGTGGGAGAGGAGAGATGATTCCAGGGATCGAATACGGAGCCGGATGGTAATCGCGATCGACCTGGAGCACGAGCAACGTCACTCCGTCCTCGGTGGCACACGCCTTCGCCCCCGGACAGCTGGTGGCTGGCACAGTGGGAACCGCCGCAGGTACCGTCGGCGAACGAGCGAGCCGAGGGCCCAAGGCTACGCCGAGCGCGAGGAGCCCAATCAATCCCAGGATGATGACGCCACAGCCACCCGCCAGGACGCCGAGCCAGAAACGACCCCGGCCCTTCCGCGAAGGTCGCTGGAAGGCAGGATGCAACTCTGGGGAGCCGTACGGATGAGGGGGAAAACTCACCGCGTCGGCTCCTGTCCGCGAAGGGATTCGCTCAGCATGGGCCTCTCTCCATTCCCGCCTGCCGCCCCGGTCGCAGCCGAAGCATATGGCACTGCCAGTATCTCCCAACAAAGGAGATGGTTGCGGAGCGCCTGCCGGGACGAGGCCCAGCGAACTTGCGGCGGCAGGAGGGGTTTCGGATTAGACCCGAGCAGCCACAGCACAGTGGCGAGCCCGGCACCAGCTCTCGGCGGCTGCCCGCCGGCTCAGATCTCCCGACCGTAGCCGCGGCGCCAGCTCCCTCCTGCGCCAACCTAGGCCGGATCTGGTCCCGCTCGAACTCCGCCACCGCCGTGAGGACGCTGGTAAGCAGCCGGCCCATGGGACCCGTCATGTCGATGTCCTGGGTGAGCGACTGGAAGCCAATCCCTCACCGGAGGGGTTCAGCCTCCCAATGGTGGACCGGAAGGCGCGGTCCACCTTCTACACCAGCACGCGGTCAACCTTCCGGCGCTGGGCATCCTCGAGCGAGTACCTCCATGCCGTGCGACGGACGAGGTCGGCGGCCAGCGCCCGGTCCTCGTACTCGGTGGCCTCCCGCCCACAAGCCGCGGCGTACCTACGCATCGACACCAGCCGAAGCTTGAGGTTCTGGTCCTTGTCCCTCGGTCTCGGTGTCACCATGGCTCATGCGGTGCTCAATGGAGTCTCGTCCGCGACCGCCAAGGCGCACCGGGGTGGTGGCGATCCGGGGCACGACCGCGTCGAGTCGTCGGTTCCGGTCGCGGCTGCGCCGGAAGCGCCGGTGGGTGCCGGACCAGACCAGCAGAGACACGATGCCGTTGGGCCAGGCGGAGGCGTGGCGGTGGTGAGAGTGGCGCACCCGCACAGGTCCAGCCACGTCGAGGCCCTGACGAGGTCGGCTAGCGCTCGGTCAAGCTGACCGATCTCCCCGCCGGGCTCGCGACCGCGGCGGGCGAGCCAGACGACCAGGCGGTCGTCGCTGGCCAGCCAGGGGCAGCCAGGATGGGTCGAGTTCATACCGGTGCCCGCGCCGCCGGTCGATGGCCTGGGTCCACTCGGTGACAGCGACGGATCCGCTCTCCGAGCCGGAGATTGCTTAGCTGTGGCGGCCCCGATTGGGGTCGGTCCTCAAGGTGCCCACGGGCCTGGTGAGCGTGGCGGGCCGTTGACCGCCGGAGCATGAGCTTGTGGTCGCCGACGGCCGCTGTCCTGCCCAGCTGGGGGAGGCCAAAGGTCGCCCCAGCGAACGGGGTACGGGCGACGCCCACCGCGACCGTCCCGTGCCGGGACGTTGCTGACGGGCAGGCCGGCCGGGGCCGGTTGGCGTCAAAAATGGCGTCAGCGGCGGCAGGTAAGGCGGTGGGAGGCCGTACCGGCAGTGGCTTCCGAATACGACACCAGGGCTGGCGACTGGAGCGGGAGACGGGACTCGAACCCGCTACCTCAACCTTGGGAAGGTCGCGCTCTGCCTGTTGAGCTACTCCCGCCCGTTGCGGAAGAAAGTTTAGCGAACGCCGCCGGAGCCGGCCAGATCGCCGGAAGGATCGCGGCCCGGACCCCGGGCCACCCCTCAGAGGGGCAGGCCGGCCTCCAGGTAGGCCATGGCGGCGTCGACCCGTTCCAGGAAGTCGACGTCGGGATGGTCGACGACCTCCATCACCGCCGCCAGCATCGCCCCCAGGAGGGCTCCGGCGAGGGTTCGGACGGCCAGGTCGTGGGCGGCACGCCCCGCCCGCCTGGCCATCAGCTCGGAGATCCGCTGGAAGGTCTCGATCACCTCGCCGATCCCCGCCGCTCGGAGCTCGGGCACGGAGAGGACGAGGAGGGCGCGTTCCTGCACCTCCTGGCGCTCCTCCTCGGACAGGCGGTCGAACACGGCCCGGAACGCGGCCCGCATGGCCTGGACCGGGCCGAGGTGCGCCGGCTGGGCCTCGAAGGCCGCGACCAGGGCCTCGTCGAGGTCGTCGCGGAGCACGACCGCCTCCTTGGTCGGGAAGTAGCGGAAGAAGGTGC
>JAJPKS010000307.1 GCA_021323605.1 Bacillota bacterium
GGTGCCCCACGAGGGGGTTCCCCATCGAGGGGTCCCCATCGGAGCGAGCTCCGATGGGGTGCCCCGGGACGAGTCCCGATGGGGTCCCCAGGCCAGCCTCGTGGGGACCCCGGTCAGACCCGGGCTTGGGATCCCATCGGAGCCGGCTCCGATGGGGACCCTTCCCGGGCACGCGGCGAGGAAGCGCGAAGCCCGCGAGGGCAACCCCGTGAGGGGTGCCGCATGAGTGCTATCGCTTACTCAGCGGCAACGGTTCATCGTCGCTCCGAGTTCGGTGGTGGGGCAGCCGCCGGCGACCAGATCCTCCCCTCACGCCGGAACACCGGGTCGTCCTCGGCCGGCAGTGTGGACAGCTCCTCTCGGTGGGCGTCCATGGTCAACGCCGACACGGCGGCGTCGAAGGCGTCCTCGCTCGCCGCCGCGCGCGCGGGCCAGCCCCGCCGGTGCAGGTAGGCCGCGCGGGCCGCGGCTCGTGATTTGACCACCGGCCCGGTGAGGAGGCGCGGATAGATCTCGACCACCAGGGGGAGACGCGGCTGGTCGAACGGCCACACCGCGAACCCCTCCCGGCGCAGCCGGCGGAGCAGGGGGAAGCCGCGCAGCGAGCCGGTGCCGACCGCGCCCGCCCCGCCGATCTGGAAGACGGGCCTCGGCCGGGGGGCGAGCGTCAGCTCGGTGCGCCGATGCTGGGGCTCGGGACCCCGGGGATGACCCGGCCGCCCCCAGAACGGGGGCGGACACTCGCGCAGCCAGCGCTCGGCGACTGGCTCGGGGACGGCGAGGCCGTTCTCGAGTCCCTCCTGGTCCAGGAACCAGACAGGCAGGGAGAAGGCGAAGTCCAGGCCGACCACCAGGTCCGGGCAGGAGGTGGCCAGCGCGACCAGGCGGTCGCCCACCCCTTCCCGATCGAAGCCGCAGCTCAGGTCGACCAGCGATCCCGCCTCGACCACCGCCGTCCAGATGACGCCGGCGGCGCCGTGGCGACGCCCCGACCAGTCGACCGCGACCGTCCGCGGGCGGCTACGGCCCACCGGCCGAGTGGGCGCCGGCCGGCGGGGACGGATACCCGGGCACGACCGGGTAGGGGAGGACGGGCTCCAGCTCGAGCCGGCGGAAGGCCAGTGTCCAGTACACGCTCAGGTACGTGCTGGCGGCGCCGGCGAGGGGCGCCGCCAGCACGATGAAGACGAAGAGCAGGACCGCCGCCGTGGTCAGACCGCCCGTGGTCCCGAGCCCGGCGAAGCTGCCGATGCCGATCACCGCGAGGAGCGCGCCCAGGAACGCGATCACGACGCTCACCACGAGCCCGACCATCAGCCCCAGGGCCAACCCCAGCAACCAGACCAGGAGCACCCGGCCGAGGCGGCGGTAGAGGAGCTGCGCGCCCCGGGCGAGCCCGGCCAGCACGCGACGCTGCTCGAGCACGATGGCGCGCACGGCCAGCGTCACGATCAGCCCCAGGGCGATCGCGCCCGGGATGAGCAGGAGCCCCAGGCCGACCAGGAGGAGAGCGGCGGCGATCGCGGCCGCGATCTGGTGAGAGACGGCGAGGGCGATCGTCGTCCCGAGTAGCGCCGCCAGGATGGCCAGCGCGACCAGCCAGGCCAGCACCACCAGCAGGCGCAGGCCCAGGATCCGGGGGAACGTCCCCAGCCCCACCTGCCAGGCGACCCGGAAGCCGAACGAGCGGTCGGCGTCATGCTCGGCCGCCGCCCTGACCAGGGCCGGGGTCGCGGCACACGAGACGAGGAAGTAGGCCAGGGCGTAGAGCAGGAGCAAGATGCCCAGCGTCACCAGGAGGGTCACGTGACCGGAGAGCCAGGTCACGAACGGGACCGGCACCGTCGCCGGCTGAGAAGCGACCGGCTGGCCACCGGGGAAGTGCATGCCGGTGCCGGGAAAGCTGAAGCCGGGAAGCCCGACGGAGGCCTCACCGCCGCCCAGCAGGCCCAGCAGCCACAGGTAACGGTAGCGCCAGACGATGGTCCACGATCGGCCGACGATCTCGTCGTATCTCATGTCTTTACAGCAACCAACGAGACCGCGACCGGGATCGTTCCGGACCGGATCGGAGCCGGGTGGGCTGGCTGTGTGTCCGGTCCGGTTCGAACGTGCGATCTCCACTCGACCGCCGGTGTCTCACTGTCCGCTCGATGTCCGTGTCCGTCGCCCACCATTCGGCCTGCGAGTTCCGGCGAGCCACCGGGACTCGACATCGAGCAGACGAGGAGTGACGGCGATGATCGGTGGCGAATTGGAGCAGATGCAGAGCCTGAAGGCCAGCCTCGACCGGTACGGATCGCAGGTCGGTGAGGTGGCCGGTGCGATCCGGGCGCAGATCGCGGCCACGTTCTGGAAGGGACCGGCGGCCGACCGGTTCCGGCAGGCGTGGAGCAGCGACTTCGAGCCCGCCCTGCGCCGTCTCCAGGAGGCGCTGGGGCAGGCGGCCCAGGAGGTGCAGCGACGGCACGATGCGCTCCAGCAGGCCGGGAGCTGAGGCCGGCGCGCCGAGGAAGGGGATCGCGGCCGGCTACCCGTCGTGGGCGTCGGATGGGTCGGGTGGGGCGGAACGCCGCCCCCGCCGACCGCCGTCTCGGCCTCACGGCCTGTCGTTCGCCCGCCGGACAGCCGGCCGAGGGAGCGCCACGTTACCCCGACGCCGGACGATCGCTCGGTCGATCGAGCAGCCGCCGCCCGTCGTTCGCCCGGCCGGCGCAGGACGACGTCGAGGAACGTCTCGGGTACCTCGGGCATGGGCACATGACCGGCGTCTGCCAGAACCTCGATCTCCCGGCGGAGACGATGCCCGAAAGCCAGCGCGTGCTCCACCGGGTTCAGACGGTCATGGTCTCCCGGACGATGGGAAGGGGGGTCTGGACGTTCCGGTAGGGCCGCCCGCAGCGTCGGGAGAGGAGCGCCCAGGCCAGGGAGCGGCTGGTCCGGCTGACGGAGCGCTCGTGACCAGGACGCGATCGGCGCACGTCGTCCTGCCGGACGTGGGCAGCGATGACGTCGCGGGCACCCGGCTGACGTCGGAGCGGCACACCGCCGGTATCTGGCGAACCTGTCGCTCGTGGCGAACCGGCCCCAGCTTCACACCGGCAGATCCCTGAGGACGGAGAGCAGCAACGGCGCGAACGGACCAGAGCGCCGGCCTCCGGTGGACGGCGGGGCCGCGGAGGAGGACCGGGGCACCCACCACCTGGCGGACGAAACGGTCGAGCAGGCGCAGGTGATCGCGGATGCCGGAGCCGGCGACGGACGGCGCGGGATGGCCGCCGGCCCGCCTCGGCCTCAGAGGTGTCCGGTCAGGCCGAGGACCACGAGCAGCAGCACCAGCAGGACCAGGAACGTGCCGATCGCCCCCAGCCCGAGGGCTCCGATGCCCGCCGCACGGTTGATCGTCCCCTCCGGGATGGGATCGCCGACCGACATGGGCGGTCCCTCGACGAGAGGGCGGCCCCGTCCCGGCTCGAGCCGGCCGGTGGTCCCGGCCAGCTCGCCGGTCGGGACCGGTTCCGCCCCCGGGTCACGACCGGCCGGCGCCGGCGGCGGGGAAGACGACCCCGGCAACGCCGGCTCCGATCGCGGATTCAGGATGGTCGGCTCCTCAGGCGATGTACTCATCTTCTTGCTCGATCCTCGAGAGAACCCAGTCGAAGCGACCGCTGGTCACGGCCGCCTTGCAGTACCGGCAGGCGCCGATCTGGTTGATCTCCAGGGGTGCCCCGCAATTGGGACAGACCTTGTCCAGGATGCTGCGGCCGGTGGTCTGCGCCCCGACCGAGCGCTGGAACGTCCAGTACTCGGTGAAGCTGGAGGGCGAGCGGCTCCCGAACACGATCTCGCCGGTTCGCTCGTCCACCTCGTAGTCGGCGCAGGTGGCGGTGATCCGAACCGTGATGTCGTCGAAGACGCGTCCGTGGATGACACCGACGATCTCGATGTCGTCGATGCGCAGCCCTTCCAGGACGTTCTTCTTGTGCAGCTCGATCATCTGCCGGACCTGGCTGCTCCACCCGAGGTACAGGCCGGGGCTCATGAACGGCCGGCTCGAGGTCAGGTCGCGTTCCTGCCAGGCGGCCTGGAGCGCGTAGAAAGCCTGCTCGACGCGGCCCCGGAAGGCCGCCGGGTCGAAGGCCGGGTCGGACGACCTGATGACCTCGACCCCTCGCGCCGCGTCGAGCACCAGGGCGCCGAAGGCGTCGCGCGAGCGCCCGCCGAGGAAACGATCCGGGTCCATGCGGACCACGACCCAGTCGTAGTCGCCGCTGGTGACATCGGCGCCGCAGTGGTCGCAACGGCCATCGTCGTCGAGCTCGAGGAGGGCACCGCAGTTGGGGCAGGTCGAGGCGGTGACGCCGCCGGAGACGACGGTCCTGGCCCCGGCGGCTCGCTGGAAGGTCCAGATCTCCCCGTAGCGCTCGTCCTCGGTGCTCCCCGAGAGGACGCGCCCCTCGTCGTCCACCAGGTAGGAGGCCGCCACGTAGTCGAAGTGGACCCGGATGGTGTCGCCGGCGGTCCCGTGGGCGACGAACGGGACCTGGAGGTCGCGCACGTTCAGGTTCTCCAGCACCGGCCGCTGGTGGCTCCGGAGCAACTCCTCCACCCCCGCGCTCCAGGCGCGCCAGAGGTCGGGGGCCATGAAGGCGCGGGCGGCGTGCACGTTACGATCCTGGTACGCACGCTTCACCAGCAGGAAGGCCATCTCGGCTCGCTGCAGGAAGGACTCGGGCTCGAAGTCGGGGTCGTTCCGGCGGATCTCCTCGACCGCCTCCAGGACGGTGGCGTCGGGCCCGGCCGGCCTCACGTCCAGATCGCCGGGCAGGGGCGCCTCCCTGACCTGTCCCCGACTGCGGGAGGCGTAGCGCATGATCAGCAGCAGGGCCACCACGGCGACAACCGCGACGAGCAGGCCCGTGGTGCCGCCGGGGAGGACGACGAAGCCGGAGCCACCCCCGCCGGTGAAGCCCCCGCCTCCGCCGGTGAAGCCGCCGCTCCCGAAGCCTCGACCGCCTCCGAGGCCGCCGCCGACCGTGCCTCCAGAGCTGCCGGCATGCCCGCCGCCACCTCCCCGGGCGAGGGCGATGGCCGGCGATATGAGGAGGCCGAACAGGGCCAGCCAGAGCGCGACCAGGGCCCGGCGGACGCGACGCCGGACCCGGCCCGGACCGGGGGACGTCTCGACCCTCGGGACGGAGGCCTGCTGTGCCCGATCCACCGGTCCCTCCTCAGCCGCCCGCCGGTCCCTGGTTGGCCGAACCGGCCTGGAGGTTGGTGCCGCAGTTGGGGCAGAAGCGCGTCCCGGCCGGGCTCTGAGTTCCGCACTGGGGACAGGCCGTGGGCGCGGCGGCCTGGAGGGCCTGACCGCAGTTCGAGCAGAACCTGGCCCCGGCCGGGTTCTGCGTGTTGCAGGCCGAGCAGGTGACGGGTGGGGCCGCCAGCGGCCGGCCGCAGCCCGAGCAGAACCTCGCGCTCTCGACGTTCAGGGCGCCGCAGGCCCCACAGCGAACCTGGACCGGAGCAGCCGGGGCGGCCGGCTGACCCACCGCCTGCTGGCCCAGGCCCAGGCCGATGCCCAGGATGGCGGGACCGGTGGTGCCGCCGCCCTGGGCGGCCCCCTCGCCCACGCCCTGCAGGGCCTGTCCGACGCTGTACTGCTGGAAGCCGCCGGCGAGCCGCGTGTACTGGACGTCGCGGCGGTACTTCTTGAGCGCTTCCTCGTCCGCCTCCTTGATCGAGATCGTGAAGTTGCCCAGGCGAACGATCTGGATCCCGTAGCTGCCGACGTAGGTCTGGACCCCGCTCAGCGTCTCCTGCTCGATCTCTGCCGTGTGGGCGGCGATGCCCAGGATGGGCCAGTTCTGGGAGACGATGTGCCGCACCACGTCGGTGCGCAGCACCTTCAGGAGCTGATCCCGCATCCAGTCCGTGATCTGGTCGTTGGTCTGGATGTTCTGGGTACCGACCAGGTTGAGGATCAGCGACTGGGGCTCCACGACCCGGAGCGAGTAGTCTCCGTAGACGCGGAGGGCCACGGCGAGCGAGGTCTCCGGATCGACGACGTTGTCGATCATGCCCCCGAAGGGCAGGTTCGGGAACTCGCGGGTGGAGACGAAGTAGATCTCCGTCTTGAACAGGTTGCCGCCCGAGGCCCAGTCCACCAGCATGCCCAGGAACGGGATCTCGGAGCTGTCGAGCGTGCACCGGCCCGGCGTGATCGTGCCCTGCACCCGGCCATCCCGGAAGAAGACGGCCAGCTCGTCCTGCTCCACCGTTAGCTGGGTGAGCTTCCGGATGTTCGTGTCGGGCCACTTGTAGACGATCTGGTTCTTCGCCTGGTCGGGCCGGGCGATGAACTCTCGACGGATCTCACCGAAGATTCCCATGGTCGTATGCGTTCTCCCTGGCTGATCCCACGGCGTTCGTGAAGACCAACGCTTGAACCGTTGCCCGGGTTCCCTGGGGAGGTCGATCGGGTCCCTCGAACGCTCATCCTACCCGTCTCTCTGGACGGTGGCGGCCGAACCCGGCCGCGGCCGGGCTTCAGCGAGCCGGGGGGCCGGGGGCTCTTCCGGCCTCAGCTCAGGTAACGCTCCAAGGTCAGCACCCGCAGGCCGGCGACGAGGGCGGCGATGGCCAGCGCCACCATGAGCGCGGCCATGGCCAGGAAACGCCAGAGGCCGGGCACGAACACCACGCAGAGCGCGGTCAGGAACAGGGGCGGCACCGGGAGCGAGGCCACGCAATAGGAGGCGCTGCGTGCGTCCTGGGCCATTAGCGCCATCAGCAGCGAGGCGGCGCCGGCCGCGAACAGTGTGCAGAGGATGAGCAGGAGCGCCCCACCGATGTAGGAGAGATCGACGTCGGCCAGGGCCATCATGACCACGGCATCGATCAGGAACATGGGCACGATCATCGTCGCGCCGGCGGCCAGCACCGCCCCCAGCTTGGCCAGCAGGATGTCCCCGAGGCGGACAGGCAGCGCCAGCAGGAGGTCCAGCGTGTGTCGCTCCCGTTCGCTGACGATGGTGCTGGTGGCGGTCAGGATGGGGGTGAGCGTGGTCGCCAGCACGAACAGGATGGGGAAGGTGACGAGGAGCGCGAATCCGACCGTGCCCTGGACGTCGTGAAACCCGGGGAGGGAGGCCTGGCGGGGCACGGCGAGAACCGGTTGCGCCCGGCTCGCGAGCAGCGCCAGCACCGGGGCGAGGCCGACCAGCACGGTGGGCAGGAAGAGCACGCTCAGCAGCGCCGCCTGGTTGCGGGTCAGCTGGCGCACCTCCTTCCAGAACAGCAGCCGTACCTGCGGGGTGAACAGTGCTACTCCACCTCCTCCAGCGTGGCCAGCTCTTCCGGGAACAGCTCCTCGATCGAGGCGGGGACCGTGCTGCACTCGTAGACCTCGATCCCGGCCTCCAGCAGCCGTCGCAGCAGCTCGGGGGCCTCGGCCTGGGGGTCGGACACGTCGACCAGCACCCCGCCCTCCGTCGCCTCGACCTTTCGCTCCATGCCCTCCAGCTCGCCCACGAGAGCCTGGGGCTCGCCCCGCGCGGCGAGGCGGAGGCGGGGCCGGGCCCGGCGCCGGAGCTCGGTCAGGGTGCCCTCGGCCACCACCCGTCCGGCCCGCATCAAGACCACGTGATCGGCGAGGGCCTCGGCCTCGGCCAGGCTCTGCGTGCAGAGCAGCGTGGTCCGATCCCGCATCGCCTCGCGCACGTAGTGGCGGAGGTTCTGGGCGGTGACGGTGTCGAGCCCGTAGGTGGGGTCGTCCAGGATGAGCAGGTCGGGATCGGCCACCAGCGCCGCCGCCAGCGCCAGCCGACGCTGGAGCCCCGCCGGCAGGAGGAGCATCCTGGTGTGCAGGTGCTCGGCCAGCCCCATGGTCTCGATCGCCGCCTGGGGCTGGACCCCGTGCAGGCGGGCGGCCATGGAGATGTACTCGTCGGCGGTCAGATCGGCGTACATGCCGGTGGTCTGAGGCACCACGCCCACCCTCTGGCGCACGTACGGGAAGTCCTGGCTCCCGATCGCCGCCCCCAGCACGTGGACGGAGCCGCCGGTGGGGCGGATGACGCCCTCGATGAGCCGGATCGAGGTGGTCTTGCCCGCGCCCCTGGGCCCCAGCAGGCAGGCGGCGACCCCCTCCTCGACCGTCCAGGTGGCGTCGGCCAGGGCCTGGGTGCCGTCCCGATAGCGCTTGCTGACCGTGCGAAAGGCGATCGCCGTTCCCATCTGCGACGAAGCCTAGCGGGATGCGCGGCCCCGGGGAGAGCCTGCCCGCCACCGCTCCCGGCCGACGAGCGCCGCTCCGGCCGGGCCGGGACGGCGAGGTGTCGAGATCGGGCCCTTCTGCTGCTAGCATGTGGGCCGCTATGGCATCCGTCACCTACGATCATGTCAGCAAGCGGTACTCCGCAGACGTGACGGCCATCAGGGACCTGAACCTTCAGGTCCGCGACACCGAGTTCATGGTCCTGGTCGGCCCCTCTGGTTGCGGCAAGACCACCGCGCTTCGCATGCTGGCCGGGCTGGAGGAGATCACGGAGGGTGCGATCAAGATCGGGGATCGGGTGGTGAACGACGTCCCGGCCCGGGAACGGGACATCGCCATGGTCTTCCAGTCGTACGCGCTCTACCCGCACATGAGCGTGTACGACAACATGGCCTTCGGGCTCAGGATGCGGGGTGTCCCCAAGCGACAGATCGAGGAGAAGGTGAGGTCCACCGCCACCATGCTGGGCCTGGAGCCGCTCCTGCAGCGGAAGCCGCGGCAGCTCTCCGGCGGCCAGCGGCAGCGGGTGGCGCTGGGGCGCGCGATCGTGCGCAACCCTCAGGTCTTCCTCCTCGACGAGCCCCTCTCGAACCTGGACGCGCAGCTTCGGGTCGAGACCCGAATCCACCTGCAACGCCTGCACCGGGAGCTGGGGGCGACGTTCATCTACGTCACCCACGACCAGGTGGAGGCGATGACCATGGGCGACCGCATCGCCGTGCTCCGGGACGGGATCCTGCAGCAGGTGGCCTCGCCGCGGGACCTCTACGACCATCCCGCCAACATGTACGTGGCCGGGTTCATCGGCAGCCCCAAGATGAACTTCATCCCGGTCACCGTCCAGGACCGGACGGCGAAGGCGTCGGGGTTCGAGGTCCGGCTCCCGACCGCCCCGGGCATCGAGAAGGGCGTGCTCGGCATCCGGCCCGAGGACCTGACCGCGCAGCTGCGCGAGGACTGGCCCACGGTGGAGATCAAGGTCGAGGTGCTGGAGGTCCTGGGCTCGGACCAGTA
The DNA here is from genome assembly GCA_021323605.1 of Bacillota bacterium. Lineage (GTDB taxonomy): Bacteria > Chloroflexota > Dormibacteria > Dormibacterales > Dormibacteraceae > CADDZO01. The sequence goes on from JAJPKS010000307.1 coordinate 9,290, forward strand.
CCTCTACGGCAAGATCGGCGCCGACGACTGCACGGCCCGGGTCGATCCCAACCTGAAGGTGGCGGTAGGGGACCGGATGCGGCTGGCGGTGAACGTCGACCGGCTGCACCTCTTCGACCGGGAGACCGAACGGGCGGTCATCTGAGCCCCGCGCCCGGCCGCCCCCGCCGTCCCGGCGCGGCTCGCGTCGCGGGGGGCGGATGAGCTATCGTTGCCCGAATCGCGATCGAGGCCGGCGCCGGCCCGGTCGCGCGCTGCGGGGACACGTATGGCTCGGGAGGTGGCTGCGATGGTGGTCGCGCCGGTCCGATGATCGGCCTGGCGATCGGGCTCGCCTGCTCGTCGGCGGTCTTCCACGCCGCCTGGAACCTCCGGCTGAAGGCCGCCGAGGATCCGCTGCGTGCGGCCGCCGTGGCCGTGCCGGTGGGGGCGGCGCTGGTCACGCCCCCGGCCGCCGTGCTCTGGTTGCTCTCGGGCCGGCCGGGGCTCAGCCTGGAGTCCTGGACCGTCGCCGTCCTGTCCGGCGGCGTCGAGCTGGCGTACTTCCACACCCTGTCCGAGGCCTATCGGCGCGGGGAGGTCTCGTCCGTCTATCCGGTGGCGCGGGGGACGGCTCCGGTCCTGGCGGCCACGATCGGGCTCTTCGTGCTCGGCGAGCGCATGGTGGTCCTGCAGGCGGCCGGGGTCGCGGTGCTGATCGCCGGCATCTGGATGGCGGGGCCTCCCGTGGGTCGGGGACCGGCCCTGGTCCACGCCCTCCTGACCGGCGCCCTGATCGCCACCTACCAGTCGATCGACGCCGTGGGCGTCCACCTGGGTCCCTGGTGGCTCTACGCCTGGGAGGTCCTGGTCTGCCGGTCGCTGTGGCTCCTGCCCTGGGCCCGGCGCGGCTCCCTGCGCGACGCGGTGCCGGCCGGGCTCTCGACCACCGTCGCCTACTCGATGGTCCTGGCCGCGCTGAGCCTGGCTCCGCTGGCGCTGGTGGCGCCGCTGCGGGAGACCGGCGTGGTGCTGGTCGGTCTCTGGGGGGTGCTGCGCATGGGCGAGCGGCGGGGGGCGCCGTTCAAGCTGGGCGGTGCCGTCGCCGTCCTCGCCGGAGCCGCCATCCTGGCCGTGCATTGAGCGATCGGCCACCGAATGGCGAAGGGCGGGCACGACGCCCCCTGGTCTCGGAGCGGCGGTCCCCGTCCCGGGGCTACGCCGAGCGTGCCCGCGTCCCGTGCAGGGTGGCGATGTTGTCGAAGAAGGCACAGGCGATGAGGGCGATGTTCCAGGGCGTCCAGTCCCCGAGCAGCCAGGGGTGACCGTTCACCATCCAGAGGATGAACCAGATGATGGTCACGTCCGCTGCCCTCCCCGCGTGCCGTTCCACCCGGTGACCGCCGTCCGGCATCCCGGCGCCGGGTGCGATGAGGTGCGCATGTCCCCATCAGCATGAGCCGGGTCGGGACCCTGGGATAGAGACCAACGTCTCCCTGCCGGGGGGTCGGTCGTAAGCCGGGCGCGAGGGGCGGGGGCGGTGGCGCCGCCGGGCGGCGCCACCGGCCGTCGCGCCTCCCTCAGGGTGCGGTGATGGCGCCGTCCGCCGCCGACCGGACCTGGGCGGCGTACTTGGCGAAGACGCCGGAGCGAAAGCGGGGCTCGGGCGGCGACCAGTCGCGCAGGCGGGCCTCCAGGTCCACCCCCTCGACCTCGATCCTCCGCTCGGGCACGTCCACCACGACGAGATCGCCGTCGCGCAGGGCGGCCAGGGGCCCTCCCACCGCCGCCTCCGGCGCCACGTGGCCGATCATGAGGCCGCGGGTGGCGCCGGAGAAGCGGCCGTCGGTGACGAGGCAGACCGAGTCGCCCAGGCCCTGCCCCACCAGCGCCGCCGTCACCTGCAGCATCTCGCGCATCCCCGGGCCGCCCTTCGGGCCCTCGTAGCGGATCACGACCGTGTCGCCGGGCTGGATGCGGTTGGCGAGGACGGCGGCCAGCGCGTCCTCCTCGCGGTTGAAGACCCGGGCCGGGCCCCGATGTCGCGGTGGGGCGTGGTGGGCGACCTTGATGACCGATCCCTCGGGGGCCAGGTTGCCGCGCAACACGACCAGGCCGCCCTCGCGGCTGAAGGGGTCGGAGAGCGGCCGCACCACCTCCTGGCCCGGGGTCTCCTGGACCCCGGCGCACTCCTCGGCCAGCGTCCGTCCGGTGACGGTCAGGGCCGAGCCGTCGACGTAGCCCCCCTCGATCAGGCGCCTGGTCAGCAGGGCGATGCCCCCGGCCCGGTGCAGCTCAGGGGCGGCGAACCGTCCCCCGGGCTTGAGGTCGCAGAGGAGAGGCGTGCGCCGCGAGATCCGGTCGATGTCGTCCAGGCTCAGGTCGACGCCCACCTCCCGGGCCAGCGCGATCAGGTGCAGGACGGCGTTGGTCGAGCCGCCCGAGGCGGCCACGGCCGCCAC